>CAYWIK010000057.1:0-3434 GCA_964458315.1 uncultured Spirochaetales bacterium
AAAGACCCAGTTCGGGTATCACATCATCAAGGTGACGGGGAAAAAGTGAAGTTCAAAAAAAAAGCCATCTAACTCACTTTCTCATAAAACTCCCCGCAGATCCTGAGGATCGTGTCGTCCAGTTTTTTCTCCACGTATGAGACGATTTTTTTCGGCACCCCGCCGTAGAACGCTTCGGCGATGCTCCCCGCAATACACGCCTGGGTGTCCGAATCGCCGCCGAGGGAGACAGCGTTGCGGACAGCGTCCTCATAATCTGTCGATTCCAAAAAAGCGATGATTGCTTCCGGGACCGACTCCTGACAGGAAACCTGAAACGAGTAGGCCGGCCGAATCGTTTCAAGACCGCGCCCGAGATTATATCCGAACCGGTTTGTTATCTCTTCCCGTATATCTTTTTTCGCCTTACCCCTCCTCGCGAGAAATACCGCCAGGGCAACGGCTTGGGCCCCCTTGATCCCTTCGGGGTGGTTGTGGGTGCAGGCGGCGCTTTTCCGGGCCTGCTCAAGCACCTCCGCAGCCGTGGTAAAAGCCCATCCTACAGGGCTCACCCGCATGGCCGAGCCGTTTCCGAAGCTTCCATAGGGTTTGGATATGGTAGACGCCAGCCAGTTTTGAAAATTAAAACCGTAGCCCCGGGCCGGATAGGCGCGGCCGAATTTTTTATAGGCTTCACCGTACGGAAGATCGTAGAGGATTGCGTAGGCTGTTGCAGCGGTCAGTACCGTGTCATCGGTGAAGACCGCCTTTCTGTCGAAAAGATTGAATTGCTTCGTTTTAATCGGGCGGCCTTCGTAAAGAGATCCGATGATGTCTCCCGCAATCGCCCCGTACACCTAGGTTCCTTTTATTTTTTTGCGCGCTCGTCCAGTTTGTAGTATTTCCGCGCCTGCTCCTCGGTGATAAACCCGTTTTTCAGATCGTTTTTGATGCTCTCTATGTCACGCTCTTCCGGCGGCCCCCAGCCGGCCCCGGTCCCGGTCATGATACGGATTACATCGTCAGTGTTTAAGGTGAGGGCATTAGCTACCGAGTACCGCTCCTTAGTGCCGTCGGTCCGGCGGATTTCCACATAATTCGGCGACCCATGCCTGCCTCCCTCGAGAGGCCAGGGCGGAAACTTCGACCGGGTATACGCGGCGGTAAACCAGCCGTTGTCTGAGCGAATACGGTATTCAATGCAGACACCCTTCCCGCCGCGGTATTTCCCTTCGCCCCCTTCTTCATCATGGAAGCTCATACGATCAACAAACAGGCCGTTTCTCGCCTCGTTGATCTCCGCCGGACAGTTGTAGGTTTCCCCGTGGAATCCTGAAAAGATGGCGGAATTGCCGTCCATCCTTGCCGAGGCACCCCACCCTCCGAGTTCAGGTTCGATGATGCTGTACTGACGACCGGTATCGGGATGGGTGCCGCCGAAGAGGGTCCCGCAAATAGAGGAAAATCCTCCCGCGGGAAGCCGTTCGGGCATATTTTCGGCAAGGACCCGCCAGATCAAGTCGTATAATCTCACATCAATTTCGTAATAGAGTCCCATGGCGGCCGGCCGTTTGGGGTCGAATACGCTTCCCTCCCTGGTAAGCACCTGCAGGGGGCGGAAGGTGCCGCCGTTACAGATCGTGTCGGTGGATGTAAGGGATTTCAGAACGAGCTGCGCACTGGTCACGGCGCTGTCTCGGCTAATGTTGAAAGGACCTTTGTCCTGGTCCGGGTTGTCCCTGAGGTCTACAATAAATGCGTCTTCCTTTATTTCCACCGAAGCGGTGTAAAACTGCCCGCTGTCCTGCTCCTCCGTCAAAGTGAACGTACCATGAGGCAGTTTTTTCAGGGCGCTCAACGTCACCTTTTCACCGTAATCCATATACTCTTCGAGAGCGTGGAGGAACGCTCCTTTTCCGTACTTATTGACGATTTCGAAGATTCGCCGCTCGCCGGCCCGGATTGAGGCAATTCCCGCCCACAGGTCTCCTTTGAGGAAATCCGGCATTCTGCTGTTTGCATCCAGAATGTCGAACACCGGTTTGATCGGTTCCCCGCGGCTGAACAGTTTGATTCCCGGCAGCTGCAGGCCTTCCTGAAAAATCTCCGTTGCTTCCGCCGACATGCTTCCGGGGATCATTCCCCCGATGTCGTTCCAATGGGCGATATTCGCGCTCCAGGCGATAACCTCTCCTTTGCAGAAAACCGGCATGAGGACAATGACATCGTTTAGGTGAGTGACTCCGCCGCAAAACGGGTCGTTGGTGGTAAAGATATCTCCCTCTTCGATGTCGCCGGGCTTGTCAAACTTTTTCAAAATCGCTTTAACCGCCTTATCGAGCATTCCGACGAAAGCCGGAATGCCGGCGCCGGCGCTTGCAAGCTCGCCGTCTTTGGTACAGATCGCCGTTCCCATATCGAGGACTTCGTAAATAATAGCGCTCATAGCGGTCCGGCGCATTGCCGCAAACATCTCGTCCGCGGCGGCCTGCAGGGAGCTTTGAATTATTTCCGTTGTTATCGGATCGTAGGTTTTTTGCATCGCTGTACTCCTTTCATGTTCCCATTTCTATGTGGACATTGCCGTAGGGGTCGACATGACACGGAAGGCCCGGCAGGACGACGATGGTGTCTCCCGGATCTTCGACAATTGCGGGCCCGGTAAATTTCATTCCGGGTTCTAAGAGCTCGCCGTCGTAAATGATCGTTTCGTGTTCTCCCCCTTCGGTAAAATCGACCTTCCTCCGCTCTTTCTCCGCTTCTTTTATGTTCTTTCCCGCTGCCGGAAGTTCTTTAGGGGAAAGTTTTCCGACCCCCGCGGATGCCACCACGTGGAAGCCGACAATTTCAACCGGTGCATCCAATCTGTAGGTATATTCTTTTTCGTAGGCGCTGTGAAAGCCGTCTTCGATTGTTCGCACCGTAGCGGTTTCGATTTTTCCTCCGGGAAGGGGGACTTCCACCGAATGGGCCTGGTTCTGGTACCGAAACCGCCCGTATCGTAAAAAGGTGACCTTCGAAGTATCTACCGATTCCTGTCTGAACTCGTCCATCGCTTTCTTTTCTAAGGCTTCGAGGTTTCCGTTCAGCTCTTCCGCACTCGATGGATTTTGGAGTTCGATGATCCTGGTTTGAATATAATCGCGCCTCAGATCGGACATGAGCATGCCCCATGCTGAAAAAACCGCCGACTGCTTGGGGATAATTACTTTTTTTATGCCTAACTCCTTTGCAAGGGCGCAGGCGTGCATTCCGCCGCCGCCGCCGAAGGCGATCATAGTGAAGTCCCTCGGGTCGTGTCCCCGGTTGACTGAAACGAGTTTCAAAGCGTTTACCATGTTATTGTTCGCGATCCGGACAATTCCCTGGGCCGCTTCCTTCCGCGAACAGTTGAGCTTTTCCGCCAGCGAATCGAGGGCTTTCCTTACCCCTTTCATGTCGGCAGTTATTGTCCC
>CAYWIK010000057.1:3534-10941 GCA_964458315.1 uncultured Spirochaetales bacterium
CCGCCAGCGAATCGAGGGCTTTCCTTACCCCTTTCATGTCGGCAGTTATTGTCCCTCCGCAGAAATAGTTCGGGTTGATCCTTCCGAGCTCCAGGTTGGCGTCGGTCGTGGTCGCCTCGGCCCCCCCTTTGCCGTAAGATACCGGCCCGGGCACGGCGCCCGCGCTCTGAGGGCCAACGTGCAGTTTCTGAAACTCATCCACCCAAGCGATTGACCCGCCGCCGTTTCCAATTTCCACCAGGTCCACCACCGGGACCATCACCGGGTAGCCGGCGGAAGTCTGGTTTTTTTCGATCATGTAGTCGGTATTGATTTTCACCCGGCCGTCGGATATGAGTCCGCATTTCGCAGTCGTGCCTCCGATGTCGAGGGCGATAACGTTTGTTTCCCCTATAATTTGGCCTAAGGCCGCGGCGCCCCATACACCGCTGGCAGGGCCGGATTCTATCATAGTAATGGGTATCTCCCGTGCGGTATTTACCGTATCCACGCCGCAGTTGGACTGCATGATATAGAGGCTTCCCGTCATGCCGATATCGGTAAGGGCTTTTTGCAGCCGGTCGAGATAGTGACGCGCCACCGGCTGGACATAGGCTGAAAGCACGGCGGTATTGGTCCGTTCATACTCCCTCCATTCACGGGTGATCTGATACGAACCGACCACTGCGGATTCCGGCCACAATTCTTCGATCTTTTTCACCAGCTGCTCTTCATGCGCCGGATTTGCGTAGGAATTGATGAGACATACGGCAACCGCCTCCACTCCTTCGCTTTTAAAACTTTCGATAATGTCGGGCAGTCCGGAGAGGTCCAACGGTTTTAGCTCTTCCCCCTTGTAGGACATGCGCCCGGGAACTTCCTGCCTGAGATACCTCGGCACAAAAGGTTTGGGCTTCTTATACTCCAAATTGAAAAAATCGGGACGGTTGCCTCTGGCAATCTCCAATACGTCCCTGAAGCCTTCGGTGGTTACCAATGCCGTCTTTGCACCCTTACGCTCCGTGAGGGCGTTGATGATGACCGTTGTCCCGTGGGCTAAAAAATTGACCGCGGCCGCGTCGAGTTCCGACTGTTTTAATACATCCATAACACCCTGTTCATAATCCGGAGGGGTTGTGTCGGACTTGGCTGTACCGATTGTCTGGGTACCCTCGGGAGATATATGGAGGTACACTAAATCGGTAAAAGTTCCGCCTACATCCGTGGCAATCCGTAAAGTTTCATCACTACTCATGTATAATTCTCCTTCCGATGATTAGAGCAATGATACGGTGTAGCAGGCCCGGGGTCAAGGTTATATTTTATAAGAATTAAAACGCATGCTCGAGGGCGGAGGCCTCCAGGGGATAAATGTTTATAATGGAAGGAACGGTCCTGATACTTTTTAAAACTTTTTTGTAGTCGGAAGAGTTTTCGAGTTCCATGGTAAACGCCCCGGAAAGGTTTCCCTTGTCGTCTTCTTCAAGCTTGCCTTCGATGAGATGACCTTTATATTTGCGCACCGCGCCTTCGATTTCGGAGAAAAGATCCGAAGTCATCCGGGCGCTCACCCGGAACCGTTTAGTGGATTTCGGCGAAGCAGCTTCCCATTCGACCATGACGCTGCGTTCGTCGAAGTCTTTTATATTCTTGAGATTTGGACAGCTTTTCTTGTGCACAATGATTCCTCGTCCTCTGGAGATATATCCGATAATATTATCACCTGTCGACGGGGTACAGCATTTTGCGATTCGAATGAGCATGTTTTTTTCACCGCCTATCTTGAAATAGACTTTGGATTTATCGATAACTTCTTTGATAACTTCGTGCTTTTGTATTTCCTTCTTGTTATCTTCCTCCGCGGCCTTCGGCTGAGGAGCCGGCGGACGGGCCTGCTTTTTCCGGGCGACGATATTTTTCTCGAGGATCAGGCTGTCGTCGTGCTTGTTGAGCCAGTGCCGGATTTTCGATTTCGCCCGGGAGGTTTTTGCGTATCGAAGCCAGTTGAGATGAGGCCGTCCCCTGCTCGAGGTGATGATTTCGATGACCTGGGTGTTCCCCAATTCGCTGTTTAGGGGAATAATGGCGCCGTCAGCCTTTGCGCCGACGCAGTGGTTTCCCACCTCCGTGTGGATATGATAGGCGAAGTCGATCGGCGTGGAGCCCCGGGGGAGCTCGATCGCGTCGCCGTCGGGGGTAAAGACATAAATCGAGTCTTCCAGCAATTCCCGTTTGATTTCTTCTAAAAATTCGGCTGAATCGGATTTGTGCTTGTTCCAGTTTTTAAGTTTGTTAATAATCGCGAGTTCCCGCTGGTCTACCTCGGAAACTCTCTTTTCATTTTTATAAAGCCAGTGTGCCGCCACGCCGTACTCCGCGGTCCAGTGCATGACGTGTGTGCGGATCTGTATTTCGATCTGTTTCCCGTCGCCGCACATGACCGTTGTGTGCAGGCTTTGGTATTTATTCGCTTTCGGCATGGCGATGTAGTCTTTAAAGCGGCCTTCGATGGGCATCCAGAGTTTATGAACCAATCCGAGGATGGTGTAGCACTGGTTCGGGGTCGAACAGAGGACCCGGATGCCGAGGATGTCGAATATTTCATTTAACGGTTTCCCGTCCCGTTTCATTTTTGCATAGATGGAATAGTAGTGTTTAACCCTGGTTGTTACGTCGATAATTATTCCTTCTGAAGCAGCCTCTTCTGTAAGTTGTTTTTTTATTTCCTCGAAGTAGACCGAACGTTCGGAAATTCTTGCATCGATGTGCGTTTGAATTTGATCGTACATGTCCGGATGCAGACATTTAAGAGATAAATCTTCCAGTTCCGCCTTGACCCAGGATATTCCGAGGCGTCCTGCAAGGGGGGCATAGATATCGAGGCATTCCCGGGCGATGCTCTTCCGTTTTTCCAGCGGCAGATATTGAAGTGTCCGCATGTTATGCAGTTTGTCCGCAAGTTTTATGAGGATGACCCGGATGTCTTTCACCATAGCAAAAAGCATTTTGCGGATCGTCTCCGCTTCCTGTACGCTCTTTGACTTTGCCCGGACAATTGAAATCTTCGTCACTCCGTTAACGAGATTTTCAATCTCCTTGCTGAAAAGCCGCTGCATTTCGTTTCGCGAAATTTTTGTATCTTCGAGAATATCGTGGAGGAGGGCGGCGATGACCGCGTCCGCGTCGAGATTGAGATCGACGATGATTTCGGCGACCTGCAGGGGATGAATAAAATATGGGGCCCCGTTTGCGCGTTTTTGACCGCGGTGATGTTCTTCCGCCCAGTGAGCGGCGAATTCGATCCTTTCACGGTCATGTTTCGAGTAGTTACTGCATTTTTCTAAAAATTTTTCTATCTTTCGTATCATAATTACGAATTTTAAACCGAGCCGCCAATAACTCTCTCCCTGTTCCCCAGATCTTTTCTTCTGAAGATGTGCCGGAAACCCTCCTTTTCCATGACAGACTCGATTTCGTCCATCTGATCCGGGGCCGCTTCTAATAAAAGATAGCCATTTTGACTCAAATATTCTATACCTTTTTTTATTATCCCTTCTATTAATTCGAGACCGGTTTCCCCCCCGTAAAGAGCAATTTCCGGTTCCGGCCAGCGCCTTTGTCTTAGTTTCTCCATATCGTTTCCGGTCAAATAAGGCGGATTTGATACGATTAAATCGAAGGTCCTGTTGATGTTCTCGAAAAGGTCGCTCCGGATGAAAAAAAGTTCCTTGCCGAGGAGGCGTCTGCAGTTAAGGGCGAATACCTCGCCGGCCGCCGGTGAAATGTCCGAGCCGGTAACGTCTACCGAAAGCCCCAGGTTTCTGCATTCCGCCGCAATTGTTACGGCGATACACCCGCTTCCGCAGCAGAGATCGAGGACCGAAATCGGTTTTGCCGTCCGCGTGCGCCTCTGTTTACGGACGCAGGCCGCTAAGGCTGCTTCTACCACTGTTTCCGTATCAGGCCGCGGGACGAGTACCCGGGGATCGACGAAAAACTCCCGTCCGAAAAACTCCTTACGGTTGAGAATATAGGAGACCGGATACCCGGCGGCCCTCCGATCGAGAAAGGCGGTGAAAACCGAAAATATTTCACCTTTAATCGGTTCGAAAAACGAGGCATAGAGCTTTTCCTTCGAAATTCCGGCGGCTTCCGATAAAAGAACTACTGCATCGAGATAAGGCGACTCTATACCGATGTCCCGCAATGTTTCGAAGCCGTATTCAACCGCTTGCTTTATGGTCATGACTATACTGCGGTCAGCTTGCCTCGGATTTGAGGTACTCTTCTCTGCTGCTGACCTTTAAATTATCAATGATTTCGTCGAGTTCCCCCTGGAGGACCGAATCCAGTTTGTACAGGGTGAGGTTGATCCGGTGGTCGGTCACTCGGTTTTGGGGATAGTTGTATGTCCTTATCCGTTCCGACCGGTCTCCCGAGCCGATCTGGGTCCTCCTGGTCTCAGCCCGTTCCGCCTGCCGCTTTTGTTCTTCGATTTCGTACAGCCGCGCACGCAGGACCCTCAATGCCTTCGCCTTGTTCTTATGCTGTGACTTTTCGTCCTGGCAGGTAACCACAAGATTTGTCGGCAAGTGGGTAATCCGGACGGCAGAATCCGTTGTGTTTACGCTCTGCCCGCCGGGACCCGAAGAACGGTATACATCGACTTTTAAATCTTCCGTCTTGATTTCGATGTCCGTTTCCTTCGCCTCCGGCAAAACCGCTATCGTAACGGCCGAAGTATGGATTCTTCCGCCGGATTCAGTTTCAGGCACCCGCTGGACCCGGTGCCCTCCGCTTTCGTAACGGAGGTTTTCATATACATTTTTGCCGCTGATCGAGAAGACGATCTCCTTGAATCCGCCTATACCGGTTTCGTTGGAGGACATGATTTCCAGCTTCCAATTTTTTTGTTCGGCATACCGGGCATACATTCGGTAAAGGTCCGAGGCAAAGAGGGCGGCTTCTTCGCCGCCGGTCCCGGCGCGAATTTCCATGATGATGTTCTTCTTGTCTAAGGGATCTTTCGGGATGAGCATAAGTTTAAGCTTGCCGGCGAGTTCCTGCTTTTCTGCTTCAAGATTTTTTATCTCTTCCTTTGCCATTTCCCGCATCTCCGGGTCCTTTTCCGTTTCCGTCATGCTCTTCGCATCATCTAACTCGGCGGACACTCTTTTATAATGACGGTATTCCTCGACAAGCTCCTTGAGATGGGCGTGTTCCTGCAGAAGTTCACGGTACCTTGTTTGGTCTTTCATAATTTCCGGATTGCTTATAAGCCCTTCAATTTCTTCGAAACGCGCTTCAATCTCTTGTAGTTTTTCCTGCATTGATTTCTTATCCTTTGTATCTGTTAACGTTATCCGTGACGGTAATCGGGACAATCGAATATAACGATTTCGATATCGGAGGAGTCCGGTGCGGAAACGTCATGGAGAGAATTTTTAAGTTTCGTACGAATCGGACATTCGCCGATATGAATACAGCCGGAACAGATGCCGTTGCCCCGTCTGTTAACGGTAAGTTTCATGTTTTAAGTATATCATATTCATGAAACGGAAATCAATTACGGCTCGTCTTTTCGATGTTCCTCTTTCCCGCTTCGAGGAGCTCCCACTCTTCGGTGAATTTTTCAATTTCTCTTTCTTTATTTTGTATGCACTGCTGCAGTTCCGCTGCTTTTTTCGGGTCCGCATAGGCTTCGGGCAGATTGAGTTTTTCCCTGAATTCGGCCAATTGGGATTCCGCCTCTTCAATCTTCCGCAGTACTGCTTCTTCCGTGCGCTCGAGTTTCAGCATACGGTTTTTTATCTGTTTGGCTCTTTCATATTCCTCTTTTTCCTGTTCCTCCCGGACCTCCGACGGGCCGGACCGAAACTGAGGACCCTCAGCCTCTTTTTGGGTATGCTCCCGTTTCCAGAGATAGTAGGAAAAATCTCCGAAATAGAGAGTAGGCACGCCGTCGTCGAGTTCGAGGACCTTTGTGGCCAAATTGTCGAGGAAGTGGCGGTCGTGGGACACGAACACTACCGTTCCGCCGTAGGAGCCGAGCGCATCGAGGAGAATGTCTTTGGAGTGAATGTCAAGATGGTTAGTCGGCTCGTCGAGGATGAGTAGGTTCACGGGACGGAGCATGAGGGTCAGGAGCACGAGGCGGCTTTTTTCTCCTCCGCTCAGCACTGCTACCTGTTTATAAACATCGTCCCCTCGAAAGAGAAAAGCGCCGAGCAGATCGCGGAGGAGGGGGATTTGCTCCGTCGGCGATGCCGCTTCTAGAAAATCGATAAGCTTTTCTCTCGAGGTAAGATTGTTGACATATTCTTCGCAAAAGAACCCGATCTTAACTCCCTTCCCGTACCGTACTTCTCCGGAGTAGGCGGTGTCGCGTCCTGCAAGTATCCGTAGGAGGGTAGATTTCCCGGCGCCGTTTATGCCGGTAACGGCGAGCTTTTCTCCTTTCTCCAGGGCAAAGGACACTCCCTTTAGTACATGTTCGGGGCCGTACCATTTGTCAATAGAGGAAGCTTCCACCGGCAGATGACCGCTTCGGGGCGGGGCCGGAAACGAAATCCGCATTTTTTTCAGGTTTTCAGGGATTTCAATTCGGTCCAATTTTTCCAGATATTTGATCCTGCTCTGTACCATTTTCGCCTTAGAGGCGTTGTACCGGAACCGCTGAATAAACTCTTCCGTCTTTTTAATATCTTCCTGCTGCCGCTCATACTGATCGAGGAGAGTTTCCATTTCTTTTCTCCGGCGTGTTTCGTATTCCGAATAGGTGCCCCGGTAGAGGTGAATATTCCCGTGGAAGAGTTCGATAATCGAGTTTACCGTAGTGTCTAGAAAATAGCGGTCGTGAGAAACAATGCAAAACCCGCCGTGAAAACCGTCCAAATATTCTTCCATCCATGTACGCGCCTCGATATCGAGATAGTTGGTCGGTTCGTCTAAGAGCATGATGTCGGGCTTTTCGAGGAGTATTTTCGAGAGGGCGATGCGCATCTGCCAGCCGCTCGAAAAGGTCGAGGCGGGCTCATGGAATTGCTCCCGCGAAAAGCCGAGACCGGTCAACACTTTCCCTATTTCTGCATTGCGGGAGTAGTAGCCCGAGGATAGAATCTGTTCCTGCACGGTGTGGTGCTTCTCGATAAGGGCTTGAGCTTTCGGATCGCCCTCGTCCGCCCGGGCCAGCCGTTCTTCTAGAGCATTTTTTCTATCGAGGAGAGGTTTTAAATACGCAAACGCTTTTTCAGCTTCTTCGTAAAGGGCCGCTCCCCGGTGTGAAATGCCGCTTTGGGGAAGATAGGATATCCGGGTCTCTTTTTCCAAAAAAACGTCTCCCGAATCAGGGGAAGCCAAGCCGGCCATAATTTTCATCAGAGTGGTTTTCCCGCTGCCGTTTGCTCCGGTGAGAGCCGCTCGGGAGTT
>CAYWIK010000057.1:11041-13680 GCA_964458315.1 uncultured Spirochaetales bacterium
TCATCAGAGTGGTTTTCCCGCTGCCGTTTGCTCCGGTGAGAGCCGCTCGGGAGTTCGTATCCAGGGTCAGATCTATCCCTTTGAGGATATCCCGGTCACCGAATGCCAGGCGAATATTTGCCAATGTTACGGAAGGCACGCCTCACTCCCCGGCGGTGAAAAATATGATAATAGGAAATGCAGGCTCTTGTTTAATCAAGCTGCCTTCGATATTATCCTCCGGTACGTATACAAACCGTATCCCGCTTTCCGTACGGCTGAACAGAAACGCCGCCGGTTTTTCTTTTTTCTTTAAAAAGGTAAAAGTAACCGCACCGTCGTATTTCTCCTTGAGTTCGTCGGTGAGAAAAAGATTGAAGTCGACTTTTCCTTCCGCACCCGCCTCCGCGGGAATGACATCAGGTACCAGGCGCCAGTAATCTTCCCAGCGGAATTTGGAATAGCTTTCGATGATTATTGTTCCATAATTGTCGCTTTCCAACCGGGAGCCTGAAGAAACGAGAGAGGCGTAAATATCACCTCGCCTCTGCTGTTCTTTTTTGATAATCTGGTCGATATCTTCAGTGATAATGGCATATGTTTTCTGAATGTAATTTCCCTTCTCTTGGTATTCAACATGAAGACGCTCTAAGTTCAGCATGGTTATCCGCAGAGATGTGCCTTCGAAAAGGTATACTCCCTGCCGAACCGTTACTATTTTACTGTATTCGAATATTGTGCTCGCATGCTTGGTGTTAAGGATGATTTTGCCTTCTTCCGGCCTCGGGAATAAACCAATGGAACGTTGAAAATCTTCCAGGTCTATCCTGCCGTCTCTAATTGCGGCAATGAAATATTCAGGCCGCCATGTATTAGAGAGAAGTTTGGAAAGATATGGATCTTCCTCTTGTACAACCTCTTCCGCCGCTTCTTCCCCGATTTCCCGGAGCATGACGGTGTATCCGAAGCACCATCCGGAAGTTCCGCTTTTTGTCAATACTTTATACCAATAGTCTTCGTACTCCCCCTCTTTGCTTTTCTTCTCCGACCTTTCCAGCACTTTGACCGTTTCGAACTGCCGGAGTTTATATACCGGCTGAGCGCTGCCGTCAGGCTGGGTCCGGACTCGAAGGCCGTCAATTTTTGTAATTGCAATGGTTTTTAAAAAAGGTTTGTGTGCATCGGCATAGGCCTGGGCCGCTTTTTTTTTCTTGAAAAACCGGACACGCCACTGGGGGACCTCGAAAGTATCGTCGTTTCCTAATGAGAGGGTATAGGTCCCCGCGATACCGGACTCCTCGGCAATCGGAATAATTCTGCCCGTTGCAGCCTTTTCTTCATCAGGAGACCAGAGCACAAGGCCGTATCCGATCGATTTATTGCCGCAGGAGATATATGAGAAACAAAAAATAACCGTAATTACACCAAAAATTGATCCGAGAAACTTACATTTTTTCATGATTTGTATATTATAAACGAGAAACGGTTGCGTATCAATTATCAAGGGGTGAATAACATATGGACCGGAAAAAAAATATATTTCAATGGATCGAAAAAGCGGAGCCGAAAATGGTGGAATTACAGCGGATTTTGACTTCGGTGCCCGCGTTGTCGCCGGAAAGTGAAGGCGACGGTGAAGCGGCAAAAGCCGACGCATTGATCGCCTGGTGTAACGATGAGGGGATCGAAAAAATTGAAAACTATCCCGCCCCGGATGAGCGGGTTTCGTCAGGAGGCCGGCCCAATTTGGTGGTGACCCTTCCGGGAGAATCGGAGGAAAGCGCCCTCTGGATCATGTCCCATCTCGATATCGTTCCGCCCGGTGACACGGAAAAGTGGTCCCATAAACCATATGAAATCCATATTCAGGACGGCCGAATATATGGACGCGGGACGGAAGACAACCAGCAAGGGATTGTATCCTCGCTGTTTGCTTTCCTTGCTTTGCGGGAATTAGGCGTTGTACCGAAGCGGACGGTCAAGCTTTTATTCGTTGCGGATGAAGAGATGGGGTCCCGCTTCGGGATACAGTATCTTCTTCGGGAACACGAACTCTTTAGGGCGGGCGACATGTTTCTCGTTCCCGACGGAGGCAATTCTGAAGGGACCATGATTGAAGTAGCGGAAAAGAGCGTAGTGTGGCTCGAGTTCACCACAACGGGCAAGCAATGCCACGCTTCAAGGCCGGAGTTGGGCAAAAACGCTTTTTTAGCAGGTTCGGAACTCGTGATAAAACTCGCGGGCCTGCGGGACCTCTATCCGCAGACAAACCCGATTTTCGCCCCCCCCGCGTCGACTTTTACGCCGACAAAAAAGTCGGCCAATGTGCCGAACATCAACACCATTCCCGGAATAGATGTCTTTTGCCTCGATTGCCGGATTTTGCCTGAAATTCCGGTAGATACGGTATTAGGAGAGATAGACCGGATTTGTAAAGAAATTGAAAATGCTCACAAAGTCACGGTTTCGTACAAAATCGTACAGCGGGTGGAATCGAAGGCGACCCCGGCAGAGGCCGAGATTGTCCAAAGAACAAAAGAAGCGGTGGCGGAGGTGTACGGGGTGACTGCCAAGGCGGTAGGTATCGGAGGGGGAACGGTAGCAGCATATCTGCGTAACGCAGGATATGATACCGTGGTGTGGTCCCGCCAGGATGAAAC
>CAYWIK010000058.1:0-13668 GCA_964458315.1 uncultured Spirochaetales bacterium
CGCCGGCGTTTTGATGAGGCGCTTCTGGAGTTAGGGCGACTGGACAGCGCTTCCATGCTGTTGCCTGATGTCTCTCTTTTCCTGTACACCTATGTCCGCAAAGAAGCTGTCCTTTCGTCGATGATCGAGGGTACCCGTTCGTCGATTTCGGATCTTCTTCTGTTCGAGGCAGATCAGCAGCCCGGCGTACCGATGGATGATGTCCGAGAAGTCAGTAACTATGTTAACGCTCTCGAGTACGGGCTGGGGCGGCTTCGTGAAGGGTTTCCTCTTTCGCTGCGCCTCATAAAGGAGATACATGGACGCCTGCTTTCAGAGGGTCGTGGAGGCGATAAAAGTCCCGGTGAATTCCGGCGAAGTCAAAATTGGATCGGCGGCACACGTCCCGGCAACGCTTCTTTTATACCTCCTCCGCCCGACAAAATACTTCCCTGCATGGGAGCCCTTGAGATGTTCCTTCATGATAAGCCGAAACCGACTCCGGTTTTATTAAAGGCTGCGCTTGCCCATGTGCAGTTCGAAACCATCCACCCGTTTTTAGACGGCAACGGACGCGTAGGACGGTTGCTCATCACCCTTTTATTCTGCGAATGGAAAGTGCTGCGTGAGCCGATGCTTTATTTGAGTTTGTTCTTTAAGAAACACCGGCAGATGTACTACGATTTATTAAATCGCGTACGGACCGAAGGCGATTGGGAGGCGTGGCTGGACTTTTTTTCAGAAGCGGTTATCGTAACCGCCGGTCAGGCGGTGGATACAGTTCAGCGTCTGGAAGCTTTGGCCCGAAAAGACCGGGAGAGGCTGCGGGCACTCGGACGGTCCGCCGGTTCGGCGCTACGATTACATCATGAGCTGATGAAGCGGCCGATTACCACTTCACGGAATCTGGAGAAAACCTCCGGGTTAAGCCATGTAACGGTAAACAAGACACTGGATAACCTCTGCCGGACCGGTGTGGTATCCGAATTGACCGGTTATAAACGCAATCGTGTCTTCAGCTATCCGGCATACATCGAAATCCTTAACGAGGGGACCGAACTGCCGGAAGTATAGAAGATTATTTAGAGGCATGCTCTTGATCGGACTGCGGTGGCTTTTATAAAAGCCAGCCTAGACAAAAAGCTCCACGAAATCCTGGCCGAGCACGTCTACGAGGCCGCGGTCGGTGATCTTCAGTTCGGGAATAACGGCGAGCTGGATGAAGTGAAGGGACATGAGGATGTCCCGGTCCGTGCCCATCCGGCGGATGCCCTGCTTGATCTCTTCGAGCTCGTTCATCACAACGTCCAGTACTTTATTGGACATGAGGCCCGCGATGGGCAGGGCGATTTCCGCGGCAACGCCGCCCTCTACCACCACGACGATCCCGCCGTTTAAGTCCCGGAGGCGCTCCACCGCCCGAAGCATGTCCCCGTCGTCCATACCCATTACGCAGAGGTTGTGGGCGTCGTGGCCGATGGTGGTGGCGATTGCCCCGCGCTTTACCCCGAAGCCCCGGGCGAAGCCTTTGGAAACCGAAGCCCCCTGATGCCGGTCGAAGACCACCACCTTTGCCAGGTCCCGCTCCGGGTCCGCCACCGCGCATCCGTCCTCGACCTTCGGCTTCATTATCAGGCTGTCGGTGTAGAGGTCTCCTTCCCGCATGCCGATGACCCGCATCGACTCCGACTCCGCCGGTATCCGGAATACGCCGGGCTCGAGGCTGCCGAGTCGCACCTTCCCGATCTTGGTGGGGAGATCGGCGTGGAGACCTGTTATCGGTGCCACGATCTCTCCGTCTTTGGCGACGACAACAGAATCTTTGAGCACCATGGAAATGTTGAACTCCGCGAGATCCTCGACCACCACCATGTCCGCCTTGTACCCCGGGGCGATTGCCCCCATGCTCCTGAGGTTGTAGTGGAGGGCGGTATTAATAGTAGCCATCCGTATTGCGGTCATGGGATCGAGGCCCAGGCTGATCGATTTTCGGACCAGGTAGTCGATGTGGCCCTCCTGCACGATGTCGGTAGGCTCCCGGTCGTCGGTGCAGAAGGAAAAGAATTGATAATTGCCCCTGTCTACCGCCTTCAAGAGGGCCTCCAGGTTCTTCGCCGCCGTTCCCTCCCGGATCAGGACCTGCATGCCCCGGGCCACCTTTTCGTACGCCTCTTCCGCGGTGGTGCTTTCGTGGTCCGACCGGATAAATCCGTCGATATACGCGTTTAACTCCCGCCCGGTGAGCCCCGGTGCGTGGCCGTCTATCTTTTTATATTCGTGCCGGAGAATTTCGATCTTGGTGATGAGTTCGTTGTCGGTGTTGAGGACCCCGGGATAGTTCATCACTTCCCCTAAGGCGATGATCCGCCTCGGGTATTTGTCCACTAAGCTCACCATGTCTTCCGGGCCGAGCCGGTCTCCCGCGGTTTCCATCCGGGTTGAGGGGACCGCGGACGGGATGGCAATGTAGACGTTTAAGGGGATGCCTTCGGTGGACTCGATCATGTACTCGAGTCCTTCCAGGCCTAAAACGTTGGTGATCTCGTGGGGGTCCGCGATGATGGTGGTGGTTCCCTTTGACAGGACCGCCCGGGCGAACTCCCGCGGCGCGGTCATAGAGCTTTCGATGTGGAGATGGGCGTCGATGAGGCCGGGAAGAATGTACTTGCCCTGTAAGTCGATGACCGATTTGCCATCGGTGTAGTCGCCGATGCCCGCAATTCGTTTTCTGAACAGGGCGATGTTCGCTTCTTCAATTTTCCCGGAATAGATGTTGACGATCTTCCCGTTTTTGATGAGCACGTCCGCCGGAGTATTTCCCAATGCAACCGGGACGATGTCTTTAATTTTCATGTCGCTGTGCGGACCGCGGTCTCTACGGCCACCTCCATCATATCGGTAAAAGTTTTTTCCCGCTCTTCGGCAGACACTTTACCCCCGGTAACGATGTCGTCGCTTACCGTAAGGATCGAGAGGGCGCGGGCGCCGTATTTTGCCGCCAGGGTATAGAGGGCGGTGGTCTCCATTTCGATGGCCAGGACGCCGTAGGAGGCCCAGTCTTTCCAGTAGTCCGGATCGTCATGGTAGAAGAGATCGGTGGTGAATGCGTTTCCTACGTGATAGGAGAGCTGCTTTTCTTCCGCGGCGGCAACCGCGGCGCGCAGGAGTTCGAAGTCGGCGGTAGGAGAGAAATCCCTCCCGCCGAAGCGGTTTCTGTTCATCGCCGAATCGGTGCATGCGCCTAGAGCGAAAATAATGTCCCGCAGTTTGATCGATTCCTGAATCGAACCGCAGGAGCCCACCCGCATCAGGGTTTTGACCCCGTAGTCCCTAATCAGCTCGTTTACATAGATCGAAATCGACGGAACCCCCATGCCGGTCCCTTGGACCGATATCCGTTTTCCCTTATACATTCCGGTATAGCCGTACATTCCCCGCACCTCGTTATAGCAGATTGGGTCCTCGATATATGTTTCCGCTATGAACTTGGCCCGCAGCGGGTCTCCCGGGAGCAGAATCGTATCCGCTATTTGTCCATCCGCAGCGCCGATATGAAAACTCACATTGCCTCCTTCAATGGATACTTTAATACAGCGGAGAAGGATCGTCAAAGGCAAATTAACCATAAATATTGCTTGATCATCACATTTTCAGGTACTACCTTTATGTACAAGGCTGATTTCATGCGCAGACATTGTATTCGGGAATGGTTTCTCGCTCCCTATCAGGACGCATCCCTGGAAGTGAGAAAAAAAATGCACTTCCTCGTTATGTTCGGTATCCCGGCGTTTTTTATCTACATTCCCTTTCTCGTGATTAGTTTCTTTCGAGGTGAAAATCAGTCTTTAGCGCTATTCGGCGACATTATCATTCTCCTTTCACTTTTCCTTGCCCTTTTGTTTGTCCGGATGGGAAAGCCGGAAGCCGCGGTCAATTGTCTCATGCTCAACCTTCTGGCCACCTTTATCGGGGCGGTGGTACTTGCATATGTGTCCGAATGGCCGTTGGAAGAGATCCGGGAGTTTATCCCTTTCATCATAAACGCTCATATATCCCAGACAACTCTTATTCTTATTTTTGAACTTCTCGTAATAAGCCTTTTCGCCCTTAAGAAATATCAACTCAAAGTTTTTATTGCTGCTTCTTTTTTTACTGTTTTTGTCCTCTATCTTGTCCTGGCAGTGAAACTCAACAACGGCGATATCTTTGATTGGGGTGTGTTTCCTTTTTTCCAGCTCCTCTTTCTCGTATTCAGCAGTGTGGTGGCTTATCTCATTCTTTCACTGTCAAAGGCGCTGCTGACTATTGCGGAACGGCACCTGCGGGAGGCGGAAGACCGGTACCGGATCCTCGTTCAGAACCTCCAAGAGGGGGTCTTCATCGTCGTGGACGATAAGGTGGAGTACGTAAACGGTTCCTTAGCCGAGATGTTCGGATATAGCGCTCAAGAGATGGCAGGAATGAAGTATCTCGATCTGGTTGCTCCCGAGGACCGCGAAAAAGTCAAGAAGCGGTACGAGCAGAGAAAAGACGGCGTTAAAAAGCATTGGGAGTATGAGGTAAGGGCGCGGCTCAAGGAACCGGGAGAGGAGAAGATTGTAAGTCTTTCGACCACCGCCCTCAATTATTACGGCAGGCGTGCCGTCATGGGGACCTGCAAAGACGTGACGGAAAAACGGCGGGCCGAAGAAGCCCTTCGGCACAGTGAGAAGCGGTACCGCGGTTTGTTTGAAGGGTCTCCGATCGCCCATGCCGCGGAGGACTGGTCGGAAGTCAAAACATATTTTGATGAACTCGTTCGTAAGGGAGTCACGGATTTTCGAAAATATTTCGAGAAGCAACCTGAAGAGGTGAGAAACTGTTTTAAAAAGATTAAAATACTCGAAACCAATTCGGCACACCTGCAGATGTTTCGTG
Source organism: uncultured Spirochaetales bacterium (assembly GCA_964458315.1). Lineage (GTDB taxonomy): Bacteria > Spirochaetota > Spirochaetia > SPDA01 > CAZSGZ01 > CAYWIK01. The sequence continues at coordinate 4,897 of CAYWIK010000058.1, forward strand.
CGGGGTCCCTCGCGGAGCTGCTCGAAAATAGAGATAAGGTGTTCGGAAACGAGGCCGAAGAAGTGCTTCGTGAGGAGTTTATCGCTATCGCGGAGGGCGCGCGTGAGTTCACCAGTGAACAGGTCAATTACAACCTCGACGGCGGAAAGATCCATTCGATCCTGCACTTGAACGTTCTTCCCGGATACGAAGAGGACCTCGAAAGGGTCATCATTACTTTAGTCGACATCACCGCGCGGAAAGCCGCCGAGGAAGAGTTGATGGAGCGGGACAAAATGCTGAGCGGCGCGACCAAAGCGGTGGACAGGCTCATTACCCATTCCGATTTTTTTACGGCGGTTAACGAAGCGCTCCGCATTATCGGCGAAGAGGTGGGTGTGGACCGCGCGTATATATATGAAAACAGTTTGTCGGAAGAAGGGGATACGCTGTTCAGCTTGAAATATGAATGGTGTTCCGAACAGCAAAACAAACCGTACAGCGAAGGTTTTGCCCGGTGGCGGTATCTGCTCTCCGACGGCAAACCGGTAGCGGGAGTCGTTTCGGAAACGCCGGACAAGGAGCGAAGATTTCTCCTCGTTCCGATTATCGTCCGGAAGAGCTTTTGGGGCTTTGCCGGTTTCGACGACTGCTCGAGTGAGCGGTTGTGGAGCGAGAGTGAAAAGTATATTTTCTCCGCCTTTGCAGGGACCCTTGGGTCGGCGATAGCCCGGAATACCTACGAACAGGAACTCAAAAAAGCAAAGGAAGAGGCCGAGGCCGCTACCCGGGCAAAGAGCGATTTTCTCGCCAATATGAGCCACGAAATCAGGACCCCGATGAATGCGATCATCGGCATGACTAACCTGGCGATGAATTATAATGTTCCGCGGGAGGTAAAGGAATATCTCGGGGTTATCGAGAATTCTTCTAAGTCCCTCATCGGGCTTATCGGCGATATCCTCGATTTTTCCAAAATCGAGGCGGGAAAACTGGAACTGGAACACACCCCGTTTTTCTTGGGCGAACTCTTAGAACAGATAAGCGACCTGTTTCGAAACCGGTCAGCGGAAAAGGATATCGAGCTGGTAGTCGGCGCCGAGTCCAAGGTCCCCGGGGCCCTCTACGGCGACCCTTTACGGCTTCATCAAATTCTTACCAACCTGGTGTCCAACGCAATAAAGTTTACGGAATACGGACAGATTGTCCTTTGGATTTCCGCCCGGGACATCACCGAGGAATCACTTACCTTGATTATAACCGTCGAAGACACGGGCATCGGCATCGAAGCCGACAAGATCGGCCTCCTTTTTCAATCCTTTACCCAGGCCGACGGCTCAACGACCCGAAGGTTCGGCGGTACCGGCTTAGGCCTTACCATCTGCAAGAGTTTAGTGGAGCTTATGGGAGGGGACATCTCCGTTGAATCAACCCCGGGTGAGGGAAGCGCCTTTACGGTGGTCCTGCCCATCGGCCGGCAGCTTGCGGAGAAAGAGAAGCGGAAAATCATGCCCAGTGACGTCAAGGGGCTTCGGGCCCTGGTTGTGGACGATAACAAAGCAGCGCGTATTTTACTTACGGAAATGCTCGAATCTTTTTCTCTCGAGGTTGACACAGCGTCAAACGGTCCCGAGGGAATTGAAAAAATGGTGCGGGGCGCCGCTGATAAAATGCCCTACGATTTTGCCTTGATCGATTTACGCATGCCCGGGCTTGACGGCATCGAGACAATCGAAAAAATTCGGCGGACCGATATAATCGGAAACACGCCGATCATCCTCATGACCGCTTTTGGTCATACCCGGGACGCGGAAATGCCGGAACATAACCTCGCGGAGGCGTTTTTACTGAAACCGATCAAGCAGTCCGCCCTCTTCGATACAATCGTCGGCCTTTTTTCCGAAGAAGGCATTGCGGACCGTCTTGAAAACGGCAAGATCATGACCAATCAGTCAATATACCGGGGAAAGGTAAAGGGGGCCTACATTCTTCTCGTCGAAGACAATCCCATCAACCAGCAGGTGGCTTTGGAGGTCCTCTCGGAGGCACAGGTGTATGCGGATGTGGCGGAGGACGGGCACAAATGCCTCGAAGCTTTAGAGAAGGCCGATTATGACGGTATTCTTATGGATGTGCAGATGCCGGGAATGGACGGGTTCGAGACCACTCGTGTAATACGCTCGAAGGAAAAGTACCGTGATCTGCCGGTGATCGCCATGACGGCCAACGCGATGAAAGGAGACCGGGAGCGGTGCATTCAGGCCGGTATGAACGATTACGTATCAAAACCGATCGACGTCGATCAGTTCTTTTCGACCTTAAAAAAATGGATTGTTCCAAAGGAACATCCGGAAACGGCGGGCAGGCCCTTTGCGCGGAAAAACGACCGCACGGTGAAAGGCCTGAGCATGCCGTTAAGGGAGTTCTCCATCGACGGCCTTGACACCGCCGCCGCGTTGAGACGGCTCGGGGGTAACGAGAAACTCTTTGTCGGCCTTTTAAGAGATTTTATCAAAAACCAAACCGGGGCGGTAGAGGCCGTCAGAAAAAAACTCGAAGAACACGATTTTGAGACGGCAAAACGGCTTGCCCACACCCTTAAAGGAGCGGCGGGCAACATCGGCGCCTTTAAAGTGTTCGAGATGGCCGGTGAGTTGGATAAAGCCCTTGCCGAAAAAGCCGCCGGGGATGATGAACTCGGACCCATTCTCCGGTCTACCGAGGAAGGGCTGGCGCAGTTGGTGTCTGACCTCGAAATAAAAATTTCCGGTCCTGAAAAGAAAGCCGAGAGAAGGGGCGGCAAACGGGAGCTTTCGTCTCGGGAGGTCAAGCAGTTGGTCCTAAAGATCGACGAACTTATTGATTTTATCGATAAAAACGATCTTGAAGCGGAAGATGCGGCACATGAGCTGTCTCTCCGGCTTGAATCTACCCCATATGGTGAATCGATGAACACGATTGTAACCTTTCTCGATGATTTTGATTTTCTTTCCGCAAAAGAGGAAGCAGCGCGGCTTAGGGAGATGATGCAGGAAGGATGATATGGAGAAGGGATATAAAATATTAGAAAAAAACTCATTTACACTTGACTTTCTCGCCATCTGAGTTCATATTATATTAATATGTCGAATAAAAAGAAGAAATGCGAAGCGCTGCTCGAGATGTTTTCGCTTTTCGCCAACGAAATCCGTTTTAAGACACTCTGTCTTCTTTCGGAGGGCGACTACTGCGTAAACGACATTGTCAAAACAGTGAACGGAAAACCTTCGAACGTATCGCAGCAATTGAAGATGCTCACTGTCGCGGGATATGTCAGCAGAGAGAGAAAAGGAAAACATGTGTTCTATCATCTCGAAGACAAACAGATTAAGAAGCTGATTCAGTTTCTGCAAGATGTGTTTGAATAACGGGTTATAATGGAGCAGTATACACCGGGATGCGCTGTTTCAGCGCTCTTTCGCACGCTCGTGTTGCAGATGAAGAAATTTTTTCCGCGGTATTTCGTGACTCGTTGAAATCGGCAACGCCGATCCAGAGATCAATATCGGTCATATTGATATTTTTTCTCAATAAAGAATGAATCTTGTTTGCAACTCTTTCGCCCTGCCGAAGGCTTGTTTCCGGCAAAAGAATGTTTAATCTAAAATCCCTGATGTACGCGCAGGTATCGCTTCGCCGTATTGAGGACGCGACGTCCCCTGCGACCTGTTTAAAATAACCGGAAAGATCCTCTCCCATTTCGATTACCATCATAGTCAGGTCCCTGTTATAGCGGTGCGCCCGCACCGACTCTTCCTGCAGCCGGGTGTTGAAGTAAAACTTGTTCCACAGGCCGGTTCTCGGCTCTTTGTAGGCGATGTCCGCAAGATAATGTTTTTTGCTCTGAAACGCGTCTCTTATTTCCTTAACGGTCCGGGCAAGATGCGGTTCGCTGATAATCGAGGTCAGTTCATCGAGTTTCTGTTCAATATAAAACGCTTCGTCACCCTCGGGCATCGGTTTCATCTTGTAGACCCGTATTTTTCTCCGTACCGGTTGGAATGGACTTTATCAAACTGCAGATCCGAATCGGTATACGCCGATTTTTCTTCATCAGGATATCCCACCGCTATGATCGAAACCACTCCCTTGCCGTCAGGAAGCCCGCAGGCTTTGCGGACATATGCTTCCGAAGATTCTCCGCTCTCCGCCTTCCGATTCCGTATCTGGATCCAGCACGAGCCGAGGCCTAAATCTTCCGCTGCAAGCTGGATCAGGATCGAGGCGATGGAGCAGTCTTCAATCCACGTATCGCTCTTGTCCGTGTCTCCCGTCACGACAATTCCTAAGGGTGCGCCCGCGAGAAAAGAAGCGCCGTGCGGTTTTGCCCGCGACAGCTCTTCGAGAAGCAGGGGGGCGTCTACCACGATAAACTCCCAAGGATAGAGGTTCCGGGAGGTTGGGGCGAGGAGCGCGCTTTTTACGAGGCTGTCGACCTTTTCCCGTTCCACCTTTTGTTGAGAAAACCGCCGTTTACTCCGCCGATTGTAAAGTATATCTATAACCATATACTTATTATCAGCTGAAGAGAGTTTTTTGTCAAACGTGGCGGGGACCCTGCACGGGCAGATCCTGCCCCGATGTATTGCCCGGCACCGTAAATATTACTATATTGGTAATAAGGTTGTAGAGGAGAGGTCATGGCGAAAAACAAGAAAAAAAGGCTGTGTAAGCTTGCGGACAAGAAGTTTATAAAAGATAAGTTTAGCGAATATGCAGAGCTGGTATCGCCGCCCGGGTATATCTGCGGGAAGTGCGGAAGGTCCGCGGTGTCGGCGGAAAACCTCTGCAAGCCGAAGAAAATAAAAACAGAAAATTAATTTCCTGGACAGACCTGCCGGTTTCGGGCACACTTACGGTATGCAAGTATATATTATCACCGGTGCATCCCGGGGTCTCGGCGCCGCTCTCGTACGTGAACTGGCCGCCGAGGAGACCCATATTATCTGTATATCGAGGACCAGAAACATCGAGGTCGTATCGTATGCCGAGTCAAAGGGGGCCGCTGTCTCGTGGCACGAGCTGGATTTGTCCAACACCGAAAATCTTTTAAAGCGTGCGCCCGAGATTTTTCCGCCTCCTTTCAAAATCGGGAAGGTAGAAGAAATCACCCTTTTCAATAATGCGGCAACGGTGGAGCCGGTCGGACCGGCCGGTATTTTCGATGTAAAACGGGGAGCGGCTTCGATCGCCCTCGGCTTTACCGCAGTAACGGTGCTTACATCGTATTTTATCAGTACCTACCGGGGTCTGCCCGCGGTAAAAAGAATCATCAACATCACCTCGGGGGCCGCGGACCGGGCGATCGAAGGGGTCGGTATCTATTCCGCTGTGAAGTCAGCGGTCAACGCTTTTACCCGGACGGTCGGACGGGAACAGGCTTCGGAGGGCGACCACGTGACTGTCGGCGCCGTTTCTCCGGGGATGATGGAAACGAACATGCAGGAGCGGCTGCGCCGAACCGGGGAGGAACGTCTCCCTACCAAGGATTTCTACGTCCGGTCCCGGGAGCGGGGGGAGGTGGTGCCGCCCGCCGAGGGGGCGAAGAAGGTTCTCGAGTTTGTGTTCGGCAATTTCGAAAACGGTACGATCACTCACAGCTAACACCTTGCAGCTTTTTTCAATCCCGTGGTATTATACCCGAAAACGGTTCGGATGCCCGAAGGTTTTTGAAGACCGGCAGTTGCAGACTGCCTGCCGATATGAAAACCGGAGGGCCTAAGCGGCTCGAGGCGGTACAGCCGGAAAGCCGTGAGGGAAAGCGGTGAAAATCCGCTGCAGCCCCCGCTACTGTGAGTGGGAATGCTTCCGCGACGATGCCACTCTTCGATTGCCTCCCCTTACCTCCGTGGATACGCGGCCGGAAGGGGACATGCCGAAGGGGAAGGCCGCGGCGGCAGAAGGCCCGCAAGCCAGGAGACCTGTTCGGACCGCCGAATTCCTTCGGAGGGAAGGTGCCGTTAGTATGGATAATTATCGATCTAAAAGCCGATTAATCGCAATTTTTCTGTTCGCGGCAGGCTGCGCGGCTATAAGCTGCCTGTTTCTGCCCTGCGATTCCCACGCGGGCGGGAACAAAGAGACGGTCCCGCGTGATACCGCCGGCCGGGACGCGGCTGTCGGCGGCGTCTCCCCCGACCGGGGCGGCGAGGGCCGGGACTTTTTCCCCCACAAAATCGACGTGGAGTATGCCGACGGTTTTACCGTCGAATATCACGGCAGTTACAAATATGTGCGAATCCTCGAACCGTGGCAGGGAACTGACGAGACTTTCGAATATTTGCTTGTTCAGCGGGGGACCGCGCCGCCCGAGGGATATCCGGGCGCCCAGGTCATCGAGATTCCGGTAGAATCGATTGTCACCATGAGTACGACCTATGTCACCTATCTCGATATGCTCGGAGAGCTTGACGCCCTTGTGGGTATCGACAGCTTTTTGTTTGTCATGAATCCCGGCGTACGGGAAATGATCGAAAGCGGAGAGCTCGAGGAAATCGGAAGCGGACCGGAGGTGAATGTAGAAATTCTTTTCGATCTGGACCCGGACATTATCATGGCTCATTCCGTCGGCGGGGAGTGGGACACCCATCCGAAGCTCCTCGAAGCGGGGCTTACGGTGGCGATGAACGCCGAACATATGGAACAAACCCCCTTAGGCCGTTTCGAATGGATCAAGTATGTTTCCCTTTTTTTCAATGAGGAAGAAAGCGCTAACGAACTGTTTACAGCAACGGAAAGACGGTATAACGAACTGGCCGCGAAAGTGTTTGCGGTTGAGGAAAAACCTACGGTGCTGGTAAACGCCCCGTATCAGGGAGTATGGTGGATTTCCGGGGGGGAGAGTTTTCAGGCCCGGTTTATCGAAGACGCCGGGGGAGCCTACCTCTGGGCTGAAAACGATTCTCCGGGCGCTCTCATGCTCGATATCGAGGCGGTATATGAACAGGCGGCGGATGCCGATATCTGGATCAATCCGGGAATGTGGGAAAGCCTCGACGAGGCTTTGGCGGAAGACGGGCGATTCGGGTTATTCAAGGCATTTCAGCGCGGACAGGTATACAACAACAACAGGATTGTGAACGAATACGGCGGAAGCAGTTACTGGGAAACCGGCGTTGCAAATCCCCATGCGGTCCTGGCCGATTTGATCAAGATTTTTCATCCGGAGCTCCTGCCGGAGCATGAATTTGTATACTACTACCGGCTTGAATAGTATGGAAGAGAAACAGCTTTTACATCGATTCGGCTTGAGCATCTACTCCAAGCTCGCGCTGTTTATCCTTCTGGTATTCGTCTTTGTCCTCGATATCGCCGTCGGATCGGTGCGGATTCCCCTCTCTCAGGTGTTTACCATTCTTACAGGCGGTCAGCCGGACAAGGCGTCGTGGTTTAAAATCGTTACCCTTTTCCGCCTGCCGAAGGCATGTACCGCCGCCTTGGCCGGAGCGGCCCTTGCCACAAGCGGGCTGTATATGCAGACCCTCTTCCGGAACCCCCTGGCAGGCCCCTCGATCCTCGGTATCGGTGCAGGCGCGAGCTTAGGGGTCGCTCTGGTGGTACTCTCGGTCGCGGGAGGGACCGCTTCCCGATTTTTGGAAGGAATCGGTCTTATCGGCGACCTGGGAGTGGTGATTGCCGCGAGCCTCGGTTCTGCAATGGTATTGTTTCTCGTGCTTGCGGTCTCGAAACGGGTGCAGAGTGTGGTAACACTCCTCATTTTAGGGATGCTTTTCGGGTTTGCCGTCAATGCCGTGGTGAGTATTCTGATTCACTTCAGCGTTTCCGAGCGGGTCCACGCCTACATGTCCTGGACCTTCGGCACCTTCAGCGGAACGACTTGGACGCAGCTTAAGATTTTTATTCCGGCGGTGGCGGCGGGGCTTCTGCTTGCATTTTTCGGGACGAAACCGATGGACGCGCTGCTCTTAGGGGAAGCGTATGCCCGAAGCATGGGGGTGCGGGTGCAGCGGATCCGCACTTTCGTTATTGTCATTACTGCCATACTCACCGGCGCGGTGACGGCGTTTTGCGGTCCCATCGCCTTTCTCGGTGTGGCGGTGCCGCACCTCTGCCGAAGCCTGTTCAAAGCGTCGGAGCATAAGGTGCTGCTTCCGGCAAGCGCCCTCGTCGGCGCGATCCTCGCCTTGATTTCGGACATGATTTCCCAGCTGCCCGGCAGCCAGTCGATTTTGCCGCTTAATTCGGTGACCGCCCTGATCGGCACGCCGGTGATCGTGTGGATCATCCTTAAACAGCAAAAGGCAAGCGAGACCTTTATCACATGAACGAAAACAGCCAATACCACAATCCGGTGCTGGAAACGGAAAATCTTACCATTGGTTACGCGCAAAAGAAAAGAGAGCCCTCTATCGTTGCCTCGGATTTAGGGATATCACTCCTCCAGGGTGAACTGGCGTGCCTGGTCGGCCCGAACGGCGCCGGGAAATCAACCCTGATCCGGACAATCTCCGGACTGCAGCCTCCGATATCGGGGGCCGTCCGGCTCAAAGATCGCCCTCTCGAGGATTTTACATCGAACGAGCTCGCTAAGAGCGTAAGTATCGTAACGACCGAGCGGGTGAACCTGGGCATGTTTACCGGCTACTCTCTCGTTGCCTTAGGAAGATACCCGTACACCGGATGGCGGGGCAATCTGCGGGAGGAGGACATCGACGCGGTCCATCGCGCAATCGAAGGGGTCGGCGCCGAAGATCTGGCAGGGCGGAAGGTAAACGAATTGAGCGACGGAGAACG
>CAYWIK010000059.1:0-9974 GCA_964458315.1 uncultured Spirochaetales bacterium
GGAACTCCACAAGATCGCCCCGATGATACTTGGTGATGCAGCCCTCAGGGCACGCCTCTACACAGGCGCCGCACTTTTCACAGGCGTGATAATCGATATACGGATATTTCTGCACGCCTTTGACGGTAACTTTCTGTCCGCTTTTCGAGACCGACTGGCGTTCAAATCCCGGAACAAGGGTCACCTTCGGATGGGCGAGAACGTCCCGGATCTGTGTATGGGCGACACAGACACCGCATCTGCTGCATGAATCGGTAGCCTTACAGCAGTAATCGAGAACTTTTCCACCGGCCAGGCTCTCTTTTTCCAGAATTACCGTTTCATGTCCTTTTTCCGCTAGGGCATACGCGGCGGTACAGCCGCTGATGCCTGCTCCAACAATTAGATATTTTTTCATTTTTACCTTTACATCGTATATTAGCGTATAACTTTATTCTTTATTGACGCCTACTTTACCAGATGAATATCCGGAAATATTGTTGATATTTATAAATTTTTGTATTTTTTTATGCACATTTCGTATTTTAGTTGTCACACTCTAATATTTTCGTTATTCTGCATCATGTAGTAAAAAAATGCAAGGGGAGAAGGTATGAGCGTACTCTTATCGGAACAAGAAATTTTTACAATGGCCATGGAAATAGAGAAAAGCGGTAAAGCTTTTTATCAAACGGTGCTCGAATCGGCGCCTGACGATGCGACAAGAGAACTTTTTTCTTTTCTCGCAAAGGAAGAACAGCGCCATTTCGACATTTTTAAAGACTTAAGTTCAAAGTCCGGCAATCTCGTTATCCAGTCGGAAGACTGGGAAGAGATAAGCGAATACATTAAAGCAACTACAGATTCGCGGTTCTTTATCGGCGAAGACAAGGCGATCAAATACGCTAAAAACGCGAAGAATGTCGAAGATGCCATCGATATCGCCATTGGTTTTGAGAAAGACACCCTTCTGTTTTTCTATGAACTCCTCAACGTGACGCCCGAAGGCTCTAAGGATTCCGCTCAAAAGATCGTGAATGAGGAAAAACGGCACATCCGGCTTCTTTCGGACAAGCGGAAAGAACTGAAGGCTTGAACTTACAATATTCAGCCGGATGTATCTAAGGCTCCCGGCGGGCTTGATTATTCCTACAATATTTGTAATCTTACATTCTACATGAACTTCCGCGTCCCACAGGAGCTCACAGCTTTTATCCGGAAATACGCTTTTTTCATCATAGCCGGTCACCGGGAACCGGACGGAGACTGTGTCGCTTCTCAATTGGCATTGGCGAGTATTTTGAAACGTCTCGGGAAAGAAACAATCTGCGTTTCCCCGGGGCCCTTTACCCGGCCGGAAATCGCAGAATTTGCCGATCGGTTTGCCTTGTCCGTTCCGAAGAAAATCCCCGGGGGACCCCCGGCAGTCCTCATCCTCGACTCATCGACTTTCGAGCGTGTTGGAGACTTGGCTCCGTCACTCGAACACCTCCCTCAGGCGGTTATCGACCATCATAGTTCGGGTAAACCATTCGGAACCGTATCCTGGGTCGAACCGGGCCTTCCTGCCACAGCAGTCCTCGTCTGCCTTCTCGCCGAAGAACTTGCTGTCCCCATCCAAACATATGAAGCGGAGCTTCTCCTTTTCGGCATCGCGACTGACACCGGCTTTTTCCGTCATTTGGAAGGACGAAGCGGACATGTTTTTGACGTTATCGCAAGACTTACGGATGCGGGGGCTTCGCCCAAGGAAACATATCTGAAAATATTCGGCAATAGATCTATCGAATCACGTATCCTCCTGGGACTCCTGCTTGCACGGGTAGAAAGCCTCTACCACGGGAAACTGCTCATGACCTTTGAAACTTTAGGGGAGACCGAGCAATACGGAATTGAAAACAGAGATTCCGACACCTTGTACATGCTTCTTCAGGGCGTCGAAAAAGCGGAGGCAGTGGCCCTTGTGCGGGAGGAAAGAGAAGGCGGCTGCTCCGTGGGGCTCAGGTCAAATCGCATCGACGTGGGAGAAATCGCCAGAGAATTCGGCGGCGGAGGGCACGTTCTCGCAGCCGGATTTTCCTGGGAAGGACCGCTTATGGAAATTTACTCGATTCTAAAGGAACGGTTCGGCCCGATATTTGCCGCGGACAAGTAATCTCTCCTCTCCGCTTGCCCGGCCGGAACAATTACTCATATTTGTAAAAAAATGTAAATAATTCTCGATCGCGTCCCTCCCCGCTGGATTTGCTTGGCACATTTTTTGCAGCTCTGGCCGAGCGCTTTTAAGGAGGAAAATTATGTACGATATTTTGACGAGGAATATTTTACATTTTCAGCGAACCGGGCAGGGTTTTCCCGCGTTACTCGAAAACACTTCGTTATTTGTATACCGGTTTTTGAAAAATAAAAAAGGGATGAACGAGGACGATAAGAGCGATTTCTTCTGCAAATTCTATCCCAAAATTCCGTTGATGTTTCATCGCTTCGCCTATCAGGGAAAACCGTTCTCCGTCTATCTCATCGTTTCTCTTAAATGGCAGCTGCGGTCGTATCTCCGCCAAAAAAGGCGAAATATCTATCATCGAGATATTATCGAGCAGCAAACCCTCCGGCAGAAACCGTATCATGATTTTGTCTGCGAGGCATGCGAACCAACGCCGGAAATGACGAAGAAAGCAAAGATAATTTTTGAAGCTGAAAACTCCGGGGTTGTACCCAATCCTGTGCACAGGAAAAGGCTGCTCTTTCTAACCATGAAAGGATCGATGGAAATTGATTATCACATTACCGAACACATCTCCCTTATCACGGGATATGAAAAAAGTTGGCTGTATAACTGTATTCTCCGGCTCAAACTCCGAATGGAGCAGAAGCGGGCACGGCTGGAAATGCTTCGAAAAAAACGCAATTGGTACTTTACCCAAATATTTATCATTCACTACAAACTTCTGCTTGAAAAAAATCCGGTCAAACGCATTGGTCTATATAGAATCCTCGCGGAAAATAAGGCCTATATGCAAAACACCCTCGATGAGATTGCGAAAGTTCCCATTGCACCGACGCATCAGGAAATTGCCAATGTTTTAGGAATTCCGAAAGGATCGGTTGATTCGGGTCTCTATTATCTAAAAAATGCCTTTGAGAAAGCTTATGCCTCCGAATAACTTGTTATCTTTTTTCATTTTCGGTACCCTGTTCAGCAATGGAATTATTACTTGCAACGAATAATGTAAATAAAAAACGGGAATATGAAGAAATTCTTTCTTTACATCATATACTGCTGCCTTCGGATATCGGGCTCGATTTTGACTTTGACGAAACGGGAAGCACCTATTTTGAGAATGCCTTCGGGAAAGGGATGACCCTTTTCAGGCAGGTCAGGAAACCGGTCATCGCCGACGATTCGGGATTGTCTGTCCCTGCTTTAGGCGGAGCTCCCGGACTCTACAGCTCCCGGTACGGCGCGCCTCAAAAGGGAGATAAACTTCCCGCCCCGGAACGAAACAAATATTTACTGCGGAAAATGGAGCACATCGAGGACAGGAGGGCCTTTTTTGTCTGCTGCTTCGTGTTGATCCTGGAAGAGTACCGCTTTTTTTCTGTCCAGGAAACATTGAAGGGCGCAATTTCCAGAGAACCGGCCGGAACCGGGGGTTTCGGCTATGACCCGATTTTTTTCCTGCCCGCATACGGAAAAACAGTAGCGGAACTGCCGGCAGAAACGAAACATTCGCTTTCACACCGGGGCAAAGCGGGTAAACGAATGGCGGCTCTTATGCACAACACATTAGAGAGAATATAGAGAGGAGGAAGCTATGGCAAAAACCCCGACACGAGAAGAGGCCCTGCGGCTTTTTAAGGAGTACAACGGCTCCGAAAGCCTTTTAAAACACGCTCTTGCCGTAGAAGGAGTGATGCGTCATATGGCGCGAAAGCAAGGTGAGAACGAAGAAAAGTGGGGAATTATCGGATTGGTACATGACCTTGATTATGAAAAATATCCGGAAGAACACTGCACTGCGACTCAAAAAATACTGGAAGAACACGATTGGCCGGAAGAGTATATTCGGGCTGTTGTTAGTCATGGTTGGGGCATCTGTTCCGATGTGGAGCCCCGGTCTCTTCTCGAAAAGACCCTTTATGCGGTAGACGAGCTTACAGGCCTGGTCACGACAACCGCTCTCGTTCGGCCTTCGAAAAGCGTCCTCGATATGAAGGCGAAATCGGTAAAGAAAAAATGGAAAGAGAAAGGTTTTGCCGCCGGAGTCGACCGAAGCATAATCGAGAGGGGAGCGGAAATGCTCGGCGTCGAGACAGGAGAACTCATCGAGGACACGATTGCAGGGATGCGGAATGTAGCGGAGGAGATCGGCCTGAAGGGAAATGTTTCCGAACCGATAGATTGATTCATTAGTAAAATCGGTCTACAATACTCGGGCATGGAAGGGTTAGAGAAGCGGTTGGCCGGAGATTGGTTCGACATAAAAGAGTGTTCGGAAAATCTCCGCGACCTGGAAGATTATCTTGAACTTACCGGGCCTGACTACAGGGAAACGGCAAGTGAGCTCCGCCTGTCGGTGGAAGAAGGCGTAGTCGAATATAAACGAAAGGTAGTTCGCCCCCTTTATTCATTTCTCGAATCCCTTCAGTACGACTCAAAGGGACTCGATAGCCTGATCAAACATGCCCAAAAGCTGGCGCCTCTGATCTATTGTCTCATACTACAACGCCATCTTGCTCGGGGCACCGTCCCGATCCGGAAAACCCGCTTTTCCTTCGATCCGGACAAACAGTTTGGAATAAAAGAAATTATTCAGGACGTTAATTACCGGCTGCAGGAAGAGCCTTCTCTCTCAAATCATCCCGCGATTAAAAATATTCTCTATCAAATCAACACCTATAAAGGCGAGCTCGAAAACATGAAGAAACTTACTCCGAATATTCCGAAAGAAAAGGCCGAGTCTTTTTCTGAAAATTTTAAAAAAACCTTTTCAGAAATTCATCAACGGATCGAGGAAAATTACACCGCTTTTTTAAAGGAAGAAATCGAAAAGATACATGAAACGGCCCCCGGGAACGTGCTGGAACTGTACGATATAAAAACGATGTCTAAACTCTATATGGCCCAGGCCCAAAAAATCGTTGAGCTGCGTTCTACCCTTACCTACGCGGAAGAGGAGGGCTTCCGTACCAGAACGGTCCTCGTCGGACTGTTCAAGGAAAAGGCAACCGTACTCGGCTCATTTGAAAACGAAAAAAACGAATATATCCGGCTTGCCGGAGACACCGACCATGGAATAAAGATCAGCAAAGCTTTCGGTTCCGAGATGATCTACCGGCTGGAAAAAGCGGCTGTCCGATTGGAACGTGAAACGGTGTCACAGTAAATCGGTCCGGTCTTCCTCCTTCAGTTCATTTACGATTTTTTTCACCTTCTGGGACTCGCCTTTTCGGCAGACGAGGACCACACCGTTTTGTACCACGACAATTACGTCGTCGACACCGCAGAGGGCGACCGGACAATCGGCATATACATAAGCGTTATCGGAATCGACCGCGTACACCGGAGCACGTGAGGGAACATTCAATCTCGCTACTTCGTCCCAACTTCCAATGTCGCTCCAGGTAAATGAAGTTTCCACCACGCCCGATTTGACGCTTTTCTCCATCACCGCGTAATCAACGCTTATAGAGGGCATTTTTTTATACAACTCTTCGATTTCCCGGGTATCGCAGGCGAGAGTGAAACCTCTGTCCGCTTTAGTTTCCGGGCTTTCCCACTCATCCCGGAAAAGGTCTGCAATTTCCGGCGCGCATTTTTCGAGTTCCTCCCAAAAATTACCGGCCCGAAAGAAAAACATCCCCGAATTCCAGAAATAACCGCCGTCGCGTAAAAATTGTTCCGCCCGTTTGATGTCCGGTTTTTCCTTAAATGATTTCACCACCGCTCCGGAAGCAACCTTCTTTCCCGCCTCGATGTATCCATACCCCGTCGAGGGCTCCGTAGGCGGAATGCCGAAGGTAACGAGCAATCCCTCCTCCAGCAGAGAATTCCCCTTCTCTACGTCTTCGACAAAACTCGATACCGGATGAATAAGATGATCGGCGGCAAGTACGAGAATAGAACTGTCCTCGGCCGCGGAATCGATCACATATTTGACTCCCAACGCTATCGCCGGCGCGGTATTCCTGGCAATAGGTTCCGGGATGATTACAATCTTTTCTTTTCCCTGTTTCAACTTATTACACTCGGCAATGAGAACATCGGCCTGCTCTTTAAGGGTGATGATAACGATCTCCCTCCGAACGCCGACCTCGAGGGCCCGCTCCACCGTGGCTTCAAGAAGAGTGCGTCCGTCGGCGAACGCTAAAAATTGTTTCGGTTTATCCGCCGTGGAAGCAGGCCATAATCTGGTACCGGAACCGCCGGCAAGAATAAATACATAATCAACCATTGAATTGCTCCTTTTTCCCGCTCCTCCTATTTTGAAAGATATTTTCCGGAATTGCAAGATAAAGCGGCCGGGCATCAGTAATTGGGGGATGAAAGACAGTATCCTATTGACCACCGAGTCCGGTTTCCATACACTCAAAACAAAACCGATTAACAAATAAAGGAGTCAGTGATGCCAAAGGGGTTTACACTCTCGGTCCTTCCTTGGACGTATATAGCAAAATATCAGGAAGAGAATATATGGACCGATCAACTTGCGCGGAAACCGTATAAAAAACCTGATGAAGAGGCGAATTTAACGAAAGAAGCCTACCTCGATCTCATGCGGAAACGCAACTCCTTTGAAGAACTTCCATTGGTCAATTACACAACCCAGTATGGAATGGGCTGTTTTGAAGGACTGAAAGCTTTCCCGTGGAAAGACAATTCCCTCCATATTTTCAGACCGGACAAAAACGCCGCCCGGATGAAACGCTCAATGGAAGGGCTTCAAATGCCGCCCTTTCCAACGGAAAAATTTCTTTACGGCGTTACCGAAACCGTCCGGAGAAACAAGGAACTGGGGTTTTTCCCCGCCTATATGCAGGAATGGGAGAGGGATGACTTTGTTTCCGGACACAGCATCTACATCCGCCCATTTTCATACTCGGAACCTGCAATCGGGCTGGGCTTGAGTTTGTTTCCGTGGGTGGTCATGATCAACACTCCTGTGGGGGCTTATTTTGAACCGGGTAACGCGAAAGCTGTAACGACGTCTAAAATCCGCGCCTTTCCGGGCGGGACGGGATGGATAAAATGCAATGCAAACTATGTTATCCCGATTCTCGCTAAAAAAGAAGCCGAAGCTTCCGGGTTTATGGAGGCAATCTTCCTCGACGCTTACGAGCATACCTATATAGAAGAAGGCTCTTCATGCAACTTCTTTGTTTATTGTAACAACGGTACCTTAGTAACGCCTGAACTCGGCGACACCGTGCTTCCCGGAATAACCAGGGACAGTATCATCACCTTGGCACAGGGAATGAACATTCCTACCGAAGAACGGCGGCTTTCGATTGATGAGGCAATGGAAGACGGGAAAGAGGTCTTTGTTACCGGGACCGCAGCGGGTGTTTCATACATTGAATCGATAACCCACAACGGCAAGACAAAAAAGTTTGCAGGCGGGAAACCGGGAGAACTCACCGTTACGCTTCGAAAAAAACTCAAGGGAATCCAGTACGGAGTCGAAGAAGACGCCTACGGCTGGATGATTGCTGTTTAAGGTATCAAAACATTAGAACAGCAGATCTTCCATATCCAGGGGCAGCTCCTGATAAATCTGCAGTTCGTCTCCGCCGGAAGGATAGACAATCGCCCGAATGTTCCAATATGCTAAATCTTTCGTTGCCGGCCGTTCCATAGTCTCCGGATTTCTGTTCAGCACATCCGCGTATTCCGTCGAACGGGTAAGGTACGCAAGTGATCTGGAGTATTTACCGGAATCAGGGCTAATCTGAGCCAGTTTATTGAGGGTAATCCCCAGGTTGTTGTACGCTTTTTTAAAATATTCCACCATCCCTCGGTGATCGTCCCGTTCGTCAATCATCAGAAAGGGAATGGCTTCCTCTTCTTGTTCAAGCACATCGAGCAAGTGATTATAGTATCCCTGTGCCGAATGATATTGCCCCAGGTTATATAGGCTGTTTGCGGTTGCATACATAAGGTTTTTATTTTTAGAAAAAACACCGGCCGCATTGTAAAATTCGAGGAGACTGCTCTGATAATCTCCCCGTTCATAGAGAACGAAACCCTTTTTATAGTTGAGTTCGGGAGAAGTGAATAAATTCATTTCCGCTTTTTCGTAGAGATTATATGCCGTTTCTTTGTTCCCGCCGATATAGTAATAGACATCTCCGAGATCGGCATACAGCTCTCCAAACATTTCTTTTGGACCGAGCAGATTTCTCTCCGTTGCATCTTCATAAAGTTTAATTCCTTTTTGGAAAGACTGTTCGGCCCGGATATACTCTTGCTTTCTGTAGTGGGACTCTCCGATTCGTTTATGGGTATCGATCAACATGGAAAGCCGTTCGGTGGTCAGCGGATCCGACTGCTGAAAGTACCGCAGTCCGTTTGTTAAGGCTATATCCATTTCGCTGTACTCTTCGATTTTTTCATAGTAACGCGCAAGGTGATAGTGTATTTCAGGAACCGACCGGTCCGCCTTCATCGCCCGAAATAAAATGTTCTCCACATCCTCGATATTATTTTTTGATACGAGATATCCTCCGAGTTCCGCATAAATGTGAGGCTCTACCTTCAATTTAAGGTTTGCCTGGAATTGATCTTTTAAATTTTCTACTTCGCTTAAATTATCGGTCAAAATGAAATATCGAAGCATGCGAAACAATATTTCCGTTTTTCCGCCGTATTGCTCGAGAAGGCGCGCGTAGGCCCGGCGGGCGGGTTCGTATTTTGTTTCATCCTGCCGCGCCCACCGCAGATAATTATCTCCGGAGGCGAGCAGCGCGTCATAGTTAAACCGGTCCTTGTCCAATACATTTTCGAGAAGGGACTCGGCCTTGCGGTAATTCGAAAGGATATTTGATTCAAGGGAGGCATAATCCAGATACCCCTGAATCTCCTCCGGTTCTTCCTCAATGAGCTGTTTATACATTTCTTCGGCCAAAGCGTACTGTTTCTTATCGATATAGCCTTCCGCATAGGTATAAAACCATTTTTTCTTAGGCCAAACTTCGTACGCCTCGTTGAAATATTCTTTCGCCGGGAGATATTCATCGTCTTGAAGCTCCTCATAACCTCGCTTGTAGAGGGACCCCGCATGGAGAGGCCGATACACAAACCTGTAGCCGATGAAACCGAGGAACCCAAGAATCACCATAACCGCAAGGGCGACCTTTACATAGGGAAAGACTTTTGTACGAAAAATATATCCGAAGGACTGGACTTCCTCCTCGAACTCCTCGCCGGTCTTTTTTTCATACTGTTCCGGAATTTCTATCTTCTTGCCGACGATTTTTCCCGCCGCCGAAGCAATCGCTTTTGCCGATTTTCCGGAACTCAGCATATCGATGAGTTTTCTCAAATCCTCGCCGGCAAGGTCCTTCTCCGCGATTAGCTCTTCGATAATCATTTTCAGATTTCGAGGCAGTGAACCGAGTGTCCGTTTTATATTGAGGTAATCTTCATCCGAAATTGTAAAGGTTTCTTCTGCCGCTTCCAGCTCTTCGCCCGGAGCCGCAGGGGGCGCTATCTCCGCCTCTTCAAAATCAGGGGCCTCTCCTAAATCAAATTCTTTTGAGATGTCACCAAGGTCGAACTGATCGACTTCGAAATCTTCCTCGCCGATCTCTTCTTCACCTTCCGGAAGCTCAAACTCTTCGGCGCTTGGCACCCCTTCGATATCTTCCGTTCCCGGCTCGAAACCGCCTAAGCCCCCGTCCTCGGCTTCCACTTCCGCGCCCGCTTCTTCATCGAAGGGAAATTCACCTTTCTCTTCTCCGAGCTCGGTGTCTATATCAAAGCCGAATTCATCTTC
>CAYWIK010000059.1:10074-13543 GCA_964458315.1 uncultured Spirochaetales bacterium
TCTGCCTGCTCTGCCGGCCCTTCAGCCTCGGCCTCCCCCAATTCCTCCACAGGCGCTTCAGCCTCCGGTATTTCTCCGCCCTCCGGTCCGATTTCATCGAGGTCGAACTCGTCAAGATCGCCAAGCTCCTCCTCTCCGAATTCGTCGCCGAAGCCCTCTTCAAACGGGGGAGCTTCTTCTTCAGGGATTTCCGCTTCAGGGGCCCCGGCTTCGGGGGCTTCCGATTCAGGGGCCCCGGTTTCGGCCGGGGCTTCCTCTTCCGGCTCTTCCGGCATTTCAAACTCTTCGGCCGGGGCTTCCTCTTCAGCCGGGGTTTCCGTTTCCGCTCCGCCGCCGGGAGCCTCTCCTCCCTCTTCGAGTTCTCCTAAATCGCCATCTATGTCAAGGTCGAAATCTTCTCCGCCGAATTCCAGTTCCGCTTCTTCCCCAACATCGAGACCTTCTTCCTCAAGCGGTTGTTCAGGACTGGTCTCTTCGATGAGCGCATCGAGATCGAACTCGTCGCCGGAGGGCTCTTCGGATACCGGTGGCGCTTCCGGAACCTGTTCTTCCGGGGCGGAAGGCCCTTCTACGCTGAGAGGTTCTTCAGGTACGGATTCCTCCGGTTCAGAGGGGGCTTCCGGAGCCGGTTCATCCGGGGCGGACTCCCCGCCTGGTTCCTCAGTGCCTGCTTCCTCAAGCCCGCCCAACTCATCTAAATCGAGATCATCCAGTGCGCCGGACGGCTCTTCCTCCTCTACCATGCCCTGAAAAAATTCGTCCATCTCATCTTCAGTTTCAATTCCCTCGGTATCATCGAGAAGCGCACTGAGATCGTCCGGAAGCCCTTCCTCGGGTCTGGGGACATCTTCCAGCCTTTCACCACGCTCTTCTAAGATAGCGGGTTCATTTCCGAGTGAGTTTACTACGTTTTTAAACCTATCAAGTCTTTCCAAACCGGGCATGGATGATCCTAATCTGATTTTCGGCTGTATATCTGAATCTATTAGCCAAAGCTCAAGGTTTACGCAATTTTACCGATGACTATATTGTACCAATATAATGAAATTTGCAAAATACCTTTTACTCATAACCTTATTCGCCTCGCCGATCCGGGAAATCTCCGCCTTTGAAATAGATGACTTTACGATCTATATGGAAGTTCGACAGATGAAAACCTCCCGCCCTCCATACTTCCTGGGTAAAAATCTTGTTTTATCCTTCAGTACCGACCATGGGGTACGGTTCGCCGGGGCGGCCTTCGCTCATGAAAACTTTTCCCGGATCCATAGTTTTATAAAAAATGAAAATAATGTATTTATTCTGATATATCCGCTCCCTGAAAACAAGGGGCTCGATGAACTAAAATACCGAATTGTTGTAGACAGCCTCTGGATGGCCGATCCGGAGAATAAAAAAATTGTTAGAGACGCTAACGGTATGAAACTGTCTTATATGCCCATCCCCGAGCGATTTAGACAAATCAGCACAAGCCCTTTTATACTCCCCGACGGACGGACCAAATTTATCTATAAAGGTCCGGAAAACAGGAACGTATATCTTGCCGGAGATTTCAATAATTGGGACCCATTTATGTATAAACTCCATGAAACAGAAAAGGGAGTTTATGAAATCGACCTAAGGCTCACCCCGGGAGACCATTATTACTACTACCTCTCCAACGGGCTGCGGATCCTCGACCCGATGAACCCGAACCGCGGGGTAGATTTCGAAGGGAACCAAGTCTCCCGTTTCGTCAATTATCCTTTTCCAGAGTAATGTTCAGCAACTCTCTTCTATCCCAGGTACGGCTTTTTTTTATCACCTCTGCGTGCGTCGAGTTGAGTTGGATAAATGAAGTTCTTCCTTCCCAAAAAAGGTCGAGGAACTCTCCGACAAGACAGACCGTAATTCCCCGCGGGACCCTGCTCTCCTCGAGGCGGACCGGGAGCGCCCGCTTAAAGCTTTTTCTTGCTTCTTCATCATATTCCGCGCCGTTGGCCTTCAAATCGATCCATAAATCCGCCCCTCGGTAGCCCTTGTCCCAGTCATCAAAATATGTATCCCGGCAAATCGTAAATACGACCCATGTATCATCGATATATAATCCTTTATGGCGCTCCGGATTTCCCGGCGATAGAGAAAGGCGATCGGTCTCGAACTCCGTCAAATATACTTTATCCTGCTGATATATTCTCCTGCCCTCGGGACCGTAAACCACCAGCCGATTATAAAGTTTTTCACTCTTTTCCCCGCCGTGAAAATAGCTCCCGCCGATGATATAAACATGATACTTTTTTGCAAGCCTGCCCCAGATTTTATCGACTAGTTGAGCGGTCTCTTCGCTTTGATCATAGAAAAAATCATGCAGGTTTTGCACCGAAACACCGCGTCGCCGCAACGTCCCAATCCCGTCTTCAACGGAAGCCGAATTCTCTAAAACTTCCGCTGTATCAGTTAGGGCGAGAAAGGCGCTCGTATATTCCGGAAAGACGATGAGATGAGGAGAAAAGGAGCGTACCGCTTTTTGAATAATTTCATCGGCCGCAGCCTCGAAGGCCGCCGGACCGGTATAATACTCTTCACGGACTTCAAACTGCACGGCAGTGACCCGAAACCCGCCGCCGGGCCGGCCAAAAAGCAGCGTTGGAAGAAAAAGCAAAAGCAATAAAAAGAGGACTCTTCCGGACACCTTGAATCGGGGAAATTGATGTTTTCCGATTAAACATATCATCTTCCGTCCCCGGGCCTATATTTTAAATATATATCCTGCAATAGATGAACGTCCATAACATTCCCGTGCCAGCCTCCCCACCTGCCGGTATCGATCAAATTCATAGAAGCATAGTGAAAAAGAGGAATACACACAGAGTCCTGCTCGATGAGCATCTCTTCCGCCTCGGCGCACAGCTGTTTTCTCTCGAACGGATCACGGGTTCCCGCCGCACTGGAAACAACGGCGTCAAAGGCGGAACTGCTGTACCGGCCGTCGTTGAGTTCCGAACCGGTGGTAAAAATTTCCAGAAAAGAGACCGGGTCCGGATAGTCACTGCGCCACCCGGCCCGGGCAACATCGTACGCGCCGGCGCGGCGGCTTATGAGATAATGAGACCACTTTTGTATTTCCAGTTTTGCCCGGACCCCGAGGGTTTCCCGCCACTGCCGCCGGACCGCTTCCGCGATCCCGAGGTGTCCGGGCGCTTCGTTTAAGAGGAGAACGATTTCCGGAAAGCCCTTTCCACCCGGAAACCCTGCCTCCGCTAAAAGCCGCCGCGCCTCTTCGGGCGCATAATTCGATGAAACCCCGCTTTGATACCCCCAGATGGGGGGCACCATTCCGCCGGCAGGCAGAAAAGCGACTGTATCAGCGGACACGGTCCCTTCGTCGAAAAGTTTTTCCGTGTCGATCGCCAAGGCCAGCGCCTTGCGCACCAACGGGTCTCGAACCGCCGGGCGGTTGGTCTGGAAAAGATAATAATACGTGGCGATA
>CAYWIK010000060.1:0-13517 GCA_964458315.1 uncultured Spirochaetales bacterium
TTTTTCTCTGTATATGCGCCGGGATTCGTAACGAGGCCCCGCTTTTCGAGGGCTTCGTAAAAATCGTCGGTTACAAAAAGGGTGGTTTCAATATCTCCCCTCATGCTCAAGACCGAGAGAATCGTTTCGTTAAGCTCGTCGCCGCTTAAGGTGTACGAATGGGTTTCCCCAACGCCGACAAGCCCGGCGTAGCAGCGGCATACATTGAGGCAGATATCGAAGGCCGCCACGTACCTCTCTTTGTCCGTCCGTTCCTCATACTGCCGGTTTATATATTCCTGCCATTCCGGCAGCAGGCCGATAAACTCTTTCGCGCAGTCGAAACTGTTTTTTACACTGTCCTCCGACTTTGTCGGAACGTTCCAATATCCCATGACCCCGTCGAGGGAAAGGAGAATCCTATTGCCGTTATATTTGTCGAAAGTTTTGAACACAAGCTCGAGATACTTATTATAGATTCCGGTATAAATATCCGCTTCTTCCTCCGTTTCTCCGATCTCCGGCAGGTTCCTCGGGAAAAGGACAAGAATGATTGCATCCTCCACAATTTTAGGCCGTTTCCAGTCAATTTTTTCACGAAGCCGTTCCAGCTGCGCCGCGGTAAAAGTGCGGGCAGCCACAAGCTCATACATATCATGCCGGCTTGCGGTATAGATAAAACGAAAAATCGAAATCCCCGCGAACCCGACCAAACTGAGCAAAAGCCCCGTTTTAACATTGATCAAATAGCCTCCGAAAAAACACCCGATGCTTATGAACATCAGTCCGCCGACAATGATAAACGTGTACAGGGACGCGCGTTTCAAATCGCCTGAACTCCAGGTGATAATAAACACGGCGGCCACGGCAATGACCGTAAGAGTGATTGTAATAATTTTTACAGCCATAGAGCTGTCTTTGATATAAAATTGATTTCTTAAATTAGACAGAGCGGTAATATGGGTCATGACCCCGGCCACTTCTTCCATTTCATTGGTAAAGGAATTACGCTTCGCGGCCGGTGACACGACCAGATCGTTTTCTTCTCCCTCTCTGAGCAAAAAATCGGGCATGGCGCCGAAGGACACGAAAAAATAAGAGACGGCGCCGTCCTCGGCAAAAAGCTCATCCTCATCCTTCTCTTCATCGAGACTCGCGAGAGACCGGTAATGTCCTTCAATTCCGCGTTCGTATTTAGTCCTCTCCTCTTCGTCCTTCAATGCTTCGGCTACATCTGACAGCTGAATATGGTGATATTTAAACTGTTGTATGTCCTTATCGGTGAAAAAATTATAATAAAATCGTGAGCCGAAATCCAGGAACCGCCGGCCGGTTTTTCGCTCGAACCGTTCAACAAAACCGGATTCATAATCGAAAGAACTGTTTCCCATAATGAAATCGGTCCAAAAATCGTACGGTTTTTGGCCGTCACCCTCCGCCCCCGGCTCCATGATTTCTCCCGCGATATACATTGCTACGGGGAGAGAAAAAAAATGTTTCTTTCCGGTGGAAGCAAGGGGGACATAACCGATGGCCGTCGTCTCCGCTTCCCCGCCTTCTCCGCCTCGCCGGACTGCGCCTTCTAAAATATGAATATTGCCGATAAAATAATTGTACTCCATATCGTAATCGTGCTCGGTCGCCGGATAGATAATACGCTCCCGGACAAAATCGGTGTGAAGGGTTTTTATCGTTCCTTTGCTCAGATTGAGGATACCGCCGATGACAACAAACATGTTCTTCGGCATTTGGGCCAGCACATCGATTAAATCGGCGAGAGGATCCGTTGCCTGAGGAGCCCCCTCGGAAGAGGCGAGTGAAGCGAGAAAGGCGAAATCTATTCCCGTTACCACCCGCCGTTCAGGATGGGCCGCGGCAAAATCCTTGACCGCTTCAAGGGCCTGGGCAATATAATAGTAATCGGTGATGTCTCCCATCCGTTCTTCCAGAATGAGCACCGTTTCCGCGTCTATCGTGATACAATGGATGTCTTCGAGAAACCGTTCCTCCCGTTCTTCCGAGATGAACATATTCCGCATTTTCGTATAGCTTGAAAGCTGGTAGATATTGTTCGAAAAGAATATGAATCCCCAAACAAAAAGAAAAAGCCCGGTGAGAATCCCGACCGTCGCCTCTATAAACAAAGGAGAGAGTTTCATTTCCCCCCGGTAAAAATGTACTCTTCCGAGCCGTTTCAAACCGGAGAACCTGACCGATGTTCCTCTATTCTTTTTATCACCTTTTGCGGCCATAAACAAACAAGAAAGGGGAAGGCATTGTTCGCGGCCTTCCCCTTAGGTATATTTCTATCCGTATTTATTGCGGCTCATACATAATGATATAGCCGATGCTTGCAGCCGAGCCGGATGCCTGGTTCAACCCGACGCGGACAAAAAAGGGCCCCGTCCATTTCGGCTGTACTTTAATAATGGCGCCGGGCTCGGGGCGAACGTCTTTGCCGACAAGATTCCAATTCTCGTCAAACAGGGCGAGGATGACATCCTGCGCGTACCGGTCGCCTGCTCCGATAATATAGTAAGCCACTCCGCCGTAGAGGGTCCTGTTTATTTCTATATAATTGCCTTCGGCAACGTCAAAAACCTGTCCGAAGGTTCCTTCAACCCGCTTAAGCCCGTACTGGGCCTCGAGCTCATCGGCAATTATCAGGAGGTTATTTTTCGCCTCTGCCTGGTCGGCGAAAACGGCTGAGCCTGTGACAATCATCAATACTAATATAACAAATCCTATTTTTCTCATCCTTCACCTCCCCTTACTTAAAGCTCTCGACAATCGCTGTCGTTACTTCGAAAATGTTCCCCACGTTTTCTCGAGAAACACTCCTCTGCGAAGTTGGTTTCGTATAATTTTGGAGTTCCGAAAGAGCATCCATGATCTGCCGGTATTCTTCCTTTTCGTCTTTAAGACTCAAGGTCGCAAACCGTTTCATGAAATACGTCGCTTCCTGCCCGCGAATAAGCGCCTGAGCGGCTTCAGGGGAGTAATCTTCGGAAACGATTCCGGAAACCTGCCGCATGCTTTCGGCCCACGCTCCGAATTCGATCATCAGCGCGACCCCTTCATTCCCTATGTCCTGGAGGGCGTTTACAACAGTCTGCCGAAGAAGGTTCAACCGTTGTTTCGCCCTTCCCTCTCTGACTTCCTCGTCGGTTTCTTTGAAATCCTCCCCAAGCTCCTTAGCCAGCGCTTCAATTTCGGCGGACTGCACATTCAACTTTGCAGCGGCTTCCTGGATGGCCCCGGCCAATTTTTCCGCCGTCTCATATTCATCCAAAAATACGGCAAGCAGGGCATTGGTGCTCTTCGCTCCGACGCTGAATGCCAGCACTTCCGCTTGATCGGAAGCATATGCAACACTGTCGTCAAGATAGTTGCCCCATAAATCTCTGTCTACATTCTGCATTAACACAATAAGCGCTTCGTCCGGATTGGACAACTCTTCCACCAGGATATTTCCCGCGGTCGCGCTTGGTCCCGCGTCCTTTTCTTCAGCTTTTTCGGCAGTCTCTTTAGGCGCTTCTTCTTCACCTCTCTCTTTGCAGCCGAAAAAAAACATCAATGTGAGAGCCGCAATCATCAATATGATAATTGATATTTTCTTCATACTTTATTCTCCTTAGATTAAACTCGAAATAATACTTGTCCTTAACAAAAACAGTTAATGTTATTCCTCTATCCCATAATCGCTCCTTTATAGAGTAGTTATATTTTTTTAAGCCTCCGCAGAGTCAATCCGTGCAGGATGACAACCATACACAGGAGGATTACCAGGTTGAACCAAACCGTCCGGAAACGGTAGAGTCCCCAAATTTTATCATGGGCCGGAAAAATATTTCTTCCGACAAACCAATCCGAAAAGCGATAGGATGCGACGGAGCGCAGCTTATCGAGCCACTGGAGGTTCCGGGCATCGAAAAACATTATATGAACAATCCTGTTTACCTCATACAACTGGAAAAGAGTATAAAACCCGTCCGGGTTCGCGCGAAAAAATACCTCCCGTAAAAGTTCTACCTCTTTTTCCGTTGGGTTCTCCGGGAGCAGAACGTATTCCTCCATGTCACCGAGGGTAAACAGTTCTTTGGCACCCTCCCAGAAATCCGGCGCCCTTTCCGATAACGGATTTTTAAAATATTTTTCGAAAAGGGGATAGCTTATCCTTTCGGGCAGCGGGCCGGCGAGGGTTTTCTTCATCTCTCGAAGCGGCTCTCCGACGATTCCTCCATAGTCCCATTTCAAGCCCGCCGATTCATATTCAGCCCGTAGTTTTTTTACTTCATCGGTGTTGGTTACCGAATAGGTTGGGTTCAAGACCTCGCTTCCGGAGAGAAGAGCTTCGTAGGACCAGCGCGCGAAAGTAAGATTGGCATAGATTGGGACTTCGTCATTAACAATCTTTCCCATACTTCCGAAACCGACAAACAAGCCGCCGAAGATAATCTGCGGAATGATCACGAGGGGAATAACGTTGAATGCCGCAAGCTGAGATTTAAGGATCGATGAGAGAAAAAGGCCCAAAGAAAAACTTACGTAAACCGTAATGAACCCAATCAAAATAAAATAAAGGAGAAAATTAGGTCCGCCGATGTGCTGAAACTGCGCCGGCACCCGCCAGGGGACCTTCAGTATCCAAAAGCCGATTACGACATACAGGACGACCTGAATAAGAGCAAAAATGATATAGACCCCTGCCTTCGAGAAAAGATATTGGTAAGGCCGGATTCCGATTATCCGTTCTCTGTTTAAAATAGGCCGGTCTTTTATTACTTCGTTTACGCTTGCCATCAGCCCGAAAAACACAAATACCACCACGGACAGGAAGAGGTATTTCGAGAATTCGGCATTGAAGGAGAACAGATACGGCTCGTTTTCCCCGCGAAGGAGCATGCTCATCAGAACGCCGAGGATAATCGGCACGCCGATGGTCATGATCAGGTTGGTCCGATCTTTAAACTTGTCCGCGAGGTTCCGCGTGAATAGCGTAAACATGATCTTTATACCCGCAAGGGGAGAACGTTTCGGTTTCGGCGGGAGCGTAGTTACAAATGGATCTGAATGAACCGCACCGGGACCGGTTTCAGCAGGCGCCTTTTCTTCTTCGCCCTCTGCCGCGGCCGCCTTTTTTGAGATAAAGAGCCGATTCCAATAATCCGCGTCGTATCTTCGTTTCGGTTCGCTTATAATCCTCGGCTTGCTGAAAATTGTGCGAAAAAGGCCGGCAAGCCCCTTTCCATACTCCTTCCGATCGGTAAACACCGGAAGCCCGTCTTTTCCTAATTCCTTGGTTTCTAAGACGTTGAAAATGACTTCGGGGTTCGCGTTGCCGCAGGCCGGACACTCGATAAAAGTGTCCTTGACCGGCAGAAACTGCTTGAAGTAGCGGATTCCCTCCATGGCATCGCCGAAATAGGCCAGTTTGCCGCCTACATCGAGGAGAAGGAGTTTATCGAACTTCTTGAAAATGTCCGAAGACGGCTGGTGAATGATGACAAATATAATTTTACCCTTCCGGGCATATTCGGTTAAAAGGTCGACAATGGATTCCGAATCCCTCGAGGAAAGACCGGAGGTCGGTTCGTCGAGGAAAAAGAGGTCCGGGTCCTCGAGGAGTTCGAGCCCGATGTTGAGGCGTTTCCGCTGGCCGCCGCTTAAGACCTTTTCAACCGGGCTCCCGACTTTTAAATGTTTTTTGTCCTGCAGTCCGATGTCTTTTAAAACCGAATCGATCAAGTAATCGATTTCCCCTCTGCTCTTCGAAGGCATTCTTATTTTCGCGGTGTAGAGCATATTTTCATACACCGTCAAATTCTCCATAAGCAGATCGTCCTGGGGGACATAACCGATATAGTGGCGAACAGCATTGAAATTTTGATGGAAATTGTTGCCGTTTATGGCAACCGAACCGGACCACGGCTTCAAGTATCCCAGCAGAAGCTGCATCAAAGTGGACTTTCCCGACCCGCTCGCTCCCATGACGCTCACCAGTTCCCCTTTATGCACGGTAAAATTGACCGCGTCGATCCCGATTTTTCCGTTATCGAACTTGTAGGTAAGATCGTTCGCGCTGAATTCGTAAAAGTGAATTTTCGAGGATTCGATTTCACCGCTCCCGCAGTCGAAGAAAACCTGGTTCCGCCCGATTACCAGGGTAGCGCTTTCCCGCAGGTTCTCTATGTCGGATTCCCGCTTTTCTTCTCCCTCGAGATAGACCGGATAGGGCAGTTTTTCGAACCGAAGGGCAAAGACAAACCGTTTGGCTTCGCGGACGCGGTCCACGGAAATCCGTAATTCCCGGTCCGTTTCATCATCGATAAAAATGTCCGCGTCCTGGGAGGCGTCGCTTATGACCAATGTCATCTTCTCCGCCTTCCGCTCTTCGAGGGACAATTCACGGTTTCCTCCGATAAAGAGAAGCGCCCTCGGCTCTACCGTGTAAGCATTATTGATAACGATGATGTCCGAAAGATTGACAAAGCTGAATTCTTCAATCGGTTCGTCATTGATCCGGATTTCACATTTCTTCGAGGTGTTGCGATATAAGCGGATAAGAGGTCCGTCCGTTTCGATTCTAAAGTCCGCTTCTTTCTCGTTCAGTTTCCTGACCAGACGGCCGCCGGTAAAAGCGTAAAGTATCCGCTTTTTTTCCCCTTTCTCCCTCAGCTCAAAAAGAAGCGGAAGGTCGCTGCCTTTTATCTCACCTCCCTCGAAATCGATTATATCTCCTTCTTCGATTTTCTGTATCCGTTTGGTGTACAGCCGTTCCTCATTTACAAAAACCGGGGTTTTCGAATCCTTGTTTAGTAAAAAAACTATTTCGTGTAGTTTGATCAGTTCTAAATTCACCCCGGGACACACGAGATTGAACTGCTGCTGATTGTCACCTACGGTTATCTTGCGTCGAATGTTTTCCATAAACTCGTATTCATACGCGTCGATAAGAAGCGATACAATTAAATCGGTGTCTTCATCCCGAATTTCTAAAAAGCCGCAGATGGTTTTAAAGGTTACAAGTTCATGTTCCTCGATTTCATCGGCCGCAATCAGTTCATACAGTCGGATGACGAACTCCAGGTTCGCGCGGTAATCATCACCGTGGGCAGACCGGACGTCCTCGAGGACCGATTCGAGAAGGGGCCGCTGTTTGAGGGCGGAAAGGAAACCGTTAAAAAGGGTTTTCGATTCATCCTTTGGATACCGGTCGCGTATAAAGGTGTTGAACAGCTCGATCTCTTCATTGGAAACTTTCCCGTCGAGCTGAACGATATACGCCATGAGGTTTATTAAGTTTTTATCTTTACTTTCAATTTCCATTTTACTGCAGCAGCCCGTCGAGACTTACACCAAGATCTTTCATAATCTGATAGGCAGTCAGTTTCATTCCGTACTTTTGATACGTCGCGGCTCTGGTCATGCCGCGCATAAAAACGGAACTGTCAGGCTCTATTTCTTTTCCCGCCTTGTCCTCGATATACTGCTTCTCCCGTTCTCCGAACACCCTGAACTGGAAATTCCATTCCCCGGAAGTACCGTCCTCGAAGGTAATGATGCACTGGGCGTCGTAGATGGTGGTTGTTTCCAGGGGAAGAGCGTCAAACCGCAGAGACCATGCCGGACCCTGCCGCGCAAATCGCCCCTCTTTTATAATGCTCAGGTCGGGATCGTAAATGGTATATTCAATATTCTCGATTTCAATTTCCGGTAAAAGTTTAAAAGAGATCGGATTCAGCGAGAGGTTTTCTTTTGTAGAGGTTTCTTCGCTTAAGACCAGCGCGAACCCTGTATCGATCCATGCTTCGTCAATCGTTTCGAGTTCCATGGACCATGCGAACAGGTCCTCCGGCCTTAAACTCGCAACCGCCCAATCCATCGGCTCGGAGGGCTCCAGACCCGCGCGTCCCGCCGCGCCCTTGCCCCGCAGCGCCTTTCCGCCGATAGACCTGAGGAGGAGGGCGGCCTCATCTTCGCTCATGGGAGCAAGTGATTCATTTTGAAACTTCATCGGAAACCGCGAATAGGGGACCAGGTCGTTCCTCGAACCAAGCTGGAAAAACGAACCGCGGCCGCTCTCCGAACGGACCTCGCTGGATTTATAGAGGTATGTCCCCGGTTCCAGAGGCTCTTCTACCGTGCTGCCGTACTCTTCATACCGGTGGACAAGATTTCCTTTGACCGCCATTACAACCCCTACTATGGAATTGTCTTGCCCAATCACGATTACGGCGGCGGTTCCGAATAGCAGAAAAATAAATAATATGATTACTACGCGTCTCATTTTCTCTTCCTCCTGTCCGGCTAATAACGATAGAGGAGAATATCGTTGAGATAATAGGTCTTCCGGCTTACATCTTTAATTGTTATGCCGTTGTCTGCAAGAAGAGGCTGGTAGGTATCTGCAACGACAACCACAGCATAGGTCTTTCCTGCAATTGCCGGGATATTGATCCGATAAGCTCCCTCTCGGTCGGTCATTCCGCCGGCGGCAATCTGTTCTTCACTCTGCTTTGCCATAAAATCTTTCACCGTCACACCGGGTTTGAGAAACGCCACGGCTGCTCCGGGAATCGGTTTTCCCGTATCGGCGCTCTTCACTTTTCCCGCGAGACCGATCATCTGCCCGCCACCGGAGCCGCCTTCGGTAATTTCAAAGGAACCCTTTCCAAGCTCCCTGCCGTTAACGGTTATCCGTAATCCATAGGTCCCGGTCGGAAAAGCGGCACCGTCGTCTCTGAGCAGCGGCAGCGCGTATGCCCCCTGCTCTCCCTGTTCCCAGGGGAATGTATTGTCAACGATAAGCTGGTTGTTGAGGTACCATTTGAAATTGAAACTCGTACCGCGGGAAAACCCCTGGTAGGTAAAATATGCGTATATTTCCCGTACATCGCCGTAACGGTACTGCTCCACCGACTCACTCGGCATTCCCTCGGCCGGCCGCCGAGTGGAAATAACGACCCGTCCGATGGACATGGAAGGAGTTTCCAGGATCCCTCCGTCACTCGGGCCGCTGTCACCGGGAGCGGGGCGGCTTGGTCCCGGTCTTTCGCCTCCCGGGCCCGGCTGTTCCGGTCTTCTGCCGCCGCTCCCGTCTGCTCCCCCGGCCTGAGGTCCGGCCGGTCTTTTGTCCGGATTCGCCTTGACCGCCTCTACGTGCACTTCCGCAAGGTCCACCGGACGGAGGAGCCCGAGGCTGGTCTTCTGTGACGGATCTTCCATAAAAGCGGTGGGAATTCCGAAAAACCGTCCTTCCTTGTCTATGGCCGTCCCGCCGCTGTTGCCGAAGGATATTTCCGCGTCCGTTTTCACCCAAGCCCGGGGAAACGAAATGGTTTCGCTGTTGTTGAAAAAACCGCTCACATTACCCCGGGTAATGGTAATGGTCAGCTGATGGGGAGCAACAACGGCATAGGGCGGATAGCCGAGGATGATGAGATCGTCATTTAGATGAACGTCCTCAACACTCCTCCACATTTTTTCGTTTTTCCACTCGAAAACGGAAATATCGTCCAAATTAGGCTTTTTGCCGGAAGTTGTTTCGGTGATTTTCAGCACCGCAAGGTCCTTTTCCTTATCCCCTTCCCGAAACTCCGCAAAGAATGTCGGTTTAGGCGATTGGTCCGGCGCGGTGGTAATGGAAATTAGATATTTTTCAAATATATAGCCGCTTCGCAGGCCGATCTGTGGAATATCCTGAGTCAGCACGGATACATGGTAATTAGTAAGAATGAGCCCGTTTTCCTTGTCTATAATGGTCCCGGATCCGCTCAGCCCCACCGGCTGGTACGTGCCGTCGTCCGCCCGCATGGCGGGCTGTATGAGCACAACCCCGGAGACGAGTTCCTCGAGCTGCGCTCCGTCTAAAGCGCCGATGGAGGAAGAACCTAAAACGAGGAACATGCCGAGGATTATGAGGAAAATTTTTTTATACTGCCTTTTCCTATTCATATTACGACCTCACTTCTCTTGCCGGCCCCTCTAGCGAGAGGGTCTCAATTATCCGCTCCAATTCAGAAAAAGCCTCGTCTACCTTATCCGCGGATGTACGATAGGTAAACAAATATATAACTTCTTCGGGATTGTTATTTGTATTGCTTTCCATTTGGATGAGAAAATCGATGCCGTATACCGGAATGGGAAATGATTTCCTCACCGAGCTCGAGACTGCTTCACTTATGGAGGAGTATTCCATGAGCAACCCTTGAAAACCTGCAACTTCCCGAGGTCCGATTTCGAACACCTCAAAATGAGATAGATTTTGACTGTACTGCATCGTTAAATAAGTAACGGCTTCGGTCAGACTCGACTCGGGGTTCATGCCGCCTAACTGGGTGATGGCAAGCTTCTTTACCGCAAGTTTTGGAGCAAAGGGCGATTCACTCCGGAGAGCCTTGGCCTTGAAAACAGTCTGGAGATGATAGACATTGCGGGTTGCTCCTTCCGCGTTTCCCGAAAAAGTTACCTCTTTAATCCATGAAGCGGGGTATTCAAAATGCATTGTTTCCGTTGCAAACTCGACGGTCCTGCGCAGTTCCGCGGTTTTGAGCAGCAAGCCGGCCGCGACAGCAACAATCACAAACACAACAACAACCCATTCCGGTTCTTCCCTATTCTGCTTTTTTCTCTTATAACGCTGCTCGTTCATATTACATTCCTTGTGTCTGTTCGACTGTTTTTTTGTTCACATTGAACACCAGCATGTAGATGCAGAAGAAAACGACAACCGCAAAAACACCGGAAAAAACCAGCCCTAAGGCCGGAGTAGCCTCTAAACCGCGGGTAGAGACACTCTTTAGAAGAATCCGGTGGACGCCGTTTAAGAGTGCGGCAAGCCCCACGCCCGCGGGGAGCCACCAGAACTGTTTTTCCTCGAACTTGGCAATACCTAAGAAAAATCCGGAAACCGCGCCGAACGTGGTGTGCGCCAAGGTCGTGACCGCAATCCGGACCACGCCGAAGGTCAGGTCCGCGCCGCCCGTATTGATAATGTAGAAGATATTAAGCATCAAGGCGAAACCGAGGCCGACCACCGCACCGTAGAGCACTCCATCGACCCGTTCATCAAACTCTTTGCTCTTATAGATGGTAAACCGCACAGCCGCGTATTTTAGATATTCCTGTACGATCCCGATAAGCAGGACCGAACCGAAAAAACGGACGGCAAAGGGCGCCGTGTCGAGCCACTGTTGTATTTTAAACACATTATTGATGAGGGGAACGGCAACCCCCTGCGCCAGAATCGCCCCTAAAATGAAAATCCCTAATACATACTCTTTCGGTTCCGGCTCCAGGCTGTCCATCCGGTAAAACACAACCAGCCATATCCCCGCGGGAATAAGTGATAAAATGATTCCGGTGAAAATCAGCCAGCCTCCGTCGAATGATTCCGCTATGAATCTGTCCACAACATATACCAGGACCACGAAAAGCGCTAACGCACCGATACCTATTACTGTAGATAACCATACGGTTTTTCGGTTTTGTTTTACCTTCTCGAAGTGGTATTCGCAGTACAGCCGGTCTCCGATTCTCGGAGCATCCTCGGCAACTTCCTGATGGCATACACAACATATTCTTTCCACTGTTACGGCTCCCTCTCCTATTTCAAATAACAATCATATGAATATTTATATAAATTGCAAGCTTTTTTTTCAATCTTTCTTACCTAAACACTCATATTCCGACGGCCCACGACAGCACCAGCCCGTTTCTCATGATGTCCACCGCACCGATAAAAAAATGCTCATATCCTAACTCGAAAGCGAAAGGCCCGAAGCGGGTCCCTGCAAACAGCCGTCCTCCAAAGACTTGTTCGGGAAGGACGGTAAAAATCAACGCGATTCCTCCCCTTAGATCAAAAAATGCCACCGGTGACCATCCGGTTTTCCCCGGCGGGAAAAGGGTATACCGAACGATGCCGCGCAAAGAGTGCCGAAAGGGGTGGGATTCCACTCCGACGGAAATCATGTGGTGAGCCAGGGAAATGTCGAACAATCCTGAAACGAGAAAGCCCGCGCCGCGGCCGTCGAACGCGATACTCATGCCAAGCGCCACAGACCCCCCAATACTGTTGAATCTTGTATTATGAATTATTTTCATGTCGAGGGTTTCCGCCGGGATGCCGCGTGTTTTCGCAGTATACCGCACGATGCCTTCATAACCCGCGTTTTCTCTCTCGAAATCGATATTCGCAATCAAATCTTTCTCTTCCGGAAGCAGAATGTGTACTTCCAGCTCTCCGAAAGAGGAAAACGTCGCGGCAGCGTTTAAGTTATACACGTACCAGCTGGGCGGAGTGTATGATTTTACCGTGTTTGTGAGGTGTGCGGCCTGGGGTGCTGTCGGGCCGAATTCGGTGACGGTAATGTCCCACCCCGGGAGGATTGAAAAGCGGACCTCTATTAGAACCTGCTCGCCGGACCGAATTTCGGCATTGAAGAATACCGCATTCTTGATTGCGCCGCCGGTCTGTATTCCCGCGTCCCGGAGTGCGTTCCCGAGCGCTTCATCTACCGCCGCTTCTTTCCCGGGCACTTGATTTCCTTCTACAAAGACTTCTACATCCCGGACCGAAGGCGAGAGAAAATAAAACCGCTGATTTACTCTGTTTTCCGTTGGGTTGGAAATAAAATAACGGGCGGTACAGGGGGAGGGACTGTTCGGGGTACCGTCATATTCGGAAAAGTCGAAAATCAGCTCTTCCCGTTCGACTACGAGAGGAGAACCGCCGATGTGGAAGAGGTCCCCCTGCCCCTCGATATACCGTGACGGAGCGGCAACATTGCCGAAGCCGAGGAAACATCCCCCGGTTATCGAGAAAATGAATATTAAAAGAACCGTCCTCGCTTGCCGAGTAATTTACCCTCTCCTTAAGAATTCAATATATCACAAAGTTTTATTGTTTTAAACACATTTCCGCGGAAAAGAAATTGAAGGCGGATAGCCGTATACGGCTTGGTTTCGGAACAGCCCGCCGATAAAGAAGGGGACAATTCTGTGAGGCTCAAAGAAAGACTTGCAGGTGAGCCGGCTTGGCGAGGGTGAAACCGTTAAGCGGGAAATTTCTATTCGGTTTTAAATGTTTTGACGGCGTTTTCGAGCCGGCGAATCGAGTCGGCATTCTGGTTTCCTAAATCT
Source organism: uncultured Spirochaetales bacterium (assembly GCA_964458315.1). Taxonomy (GTDB): domain Bacteria; phylum Spirochaetota; class Spirochaetia; order SPDA01; family CAZSGZ01; genus CAYWIK01. Next base: position 13,126 of record CAYWIK010000060.1, read on the forward strand.
TTGAGAAGCCCCATGGATTCGGCTATTTCGGAAGTCCCCGTTGCCACCTCGGTGAAGCCCCGGGCGTTTTCTTTGGACAATGAGGCGACTGTATCCATAGCGCCGCGGATGGTGGTGACCCGGGTGTTGGCGGTGTTCGAGGCGTCTTTTACCTTTTCCGTTACCGACACAATTTCCCCTAACGCCTCTATAATCTGATCGCTTCCAAGCGACATTTCAGCCATCCCGTTAAGCATTTCGCTCATTGCTTCCGCCACATCGTGAATCCCGCGTATTAACGTATTGATGGTTTTCCCCGTGTTGTCGGTGATTTTTTCCGACGATTTAATTTTATCCACACTCTCTTTCAGCGTCTTTGCAATGAGCCGGGCGGTCTCGGATGAGTTTTCCGA
>CAYWIK010000061.1:0-13335 GCA_964458315.1 uncultured Spirochaetales bacterium
CATGATTAGTGATCATTAAAATATGTTTTCTGTTGGATTCGAGAAATTGCTTGTGTAGTTTTCTACTGTTTATTTTCATTCTGCTCATTATATTTTAACACTCCCATAAGGCGCTTTTTCTCCCTCATCAGCTTGTAGGAGAGAGAGACTTTATAACGATGGGGATTAACGAGGCGCTTATAACTGCGGTCTAAATGTTCTAAATTGTTAACCGTATGGTCTCTGATTTCGGTGAGAGACGGCTCCTTTTCACAAATTTTGCCATTCTCCATCCGTTTCTCGAGCATCGGCATAACAGTTTCATAATCCGACAATTCCTTGTGTCCAAGGCCGATGGAGGGATGATACAGCTCAACCTTTTTTCCTTCGTCTAGCTGCTCTCCCGGAAAGGCCAGCATATCGGCGATGGGAAATCCGTTTTTATCAAAAAACCTGTGTACCTGCTTTATCCCCGGATTGGTCGTTTTTTCCGGATTGTTGGAAACCTTTAATACCGGCACATCCCGGCCCCCTGCATGTTTTGAAGCGAGTTTATATACGCCGGTAAGGGACGCGTCGTTCCCCCCGGTAACCATGTGGGTGCCGACCCCCCAGATATCGATCGGCGAGCCGTCGATCATAAGCTGCCGAATAACCTCTTCATTGAGTTCGTTGGATGCGGCAATCTTCGCCTTCTCGAGGCCCGCCCGGTCGAGGCGCTTTCGTACTTCTACGCTCAGGTAGGAAAGGTCGCCGCTGTCTAAACGGACCCCGAATGGTCTTCCCTCCTTCATCAGTCGTTTCCCCACCGTTATAGCATTTTCGATGCCGCTTCCGAGGGTGTCGTACGTATCGATCAAAAGAATGGTGTCGTCGGGATAATGCTTTGCATAGGTCTCGAAAGATTCAAGTTCGGAATCGAAAGCCATTACCCACGAGTGGGCCATGGTCCCCTTTGCCGGTATGCCAAGCACCCTCCCGGCGTGGGTGTTGGAAGTTGCTGCCGCTCCTCCGACAAAAGAGGCCCTGGTTGCGGAAAAGGCGCCGTCTAAGCCCTGGGCGCGCCGGAACCCGAACTCTAAGATCGTTCCTCCGGCGGAAGCCTCGTAGATGCGGGCGGTCTTTGTAGCGATCAGGGTCTGAAAATTGATGATGTTTAAGACGAGGGTTTCGATCAGCTGTCCTTCGATAATCGGCGCATGCACACGGAGGAGCGGTTCGTTCGGAAACACAATCGTCCCTTCTTTCACCGCGTACACCTCCCCTCGGAACCGGAAACCTTTAAGGTACTCGAGAAACGGAGGCGCAAACAGCCCGGTTGAGTCGAGATACTCTATATCATCCTCGGTGAACCGCAGGTTTTGCAATATTTCTAACAGGGGTTGTAATCCGCAAAAGACGCTGAAACCGCCGTCGAAGGGCTGGCTCCTGAAAAACATATCAAAAACAGCGGGGATATTGGCATCGGCCAAGAAGTACCCCTGGGCCATGGTCAGTTCATAAAAATCGGTAGAGAGCCCTGAAATGTGGTCCGGATAGCTCATTTTTCGAGTTCCCGGCCGGCTATATATATCACCCCTCGACCCTGCATGTCCTTTCGGGCTTCTTCGAGGCTCCCTTCCGGTGTGTCGACCCCGCGCACCGCCTCGCTGATAATAAACGTTTCAAAATCGAGCCTTCGGGCGTCTCGAGCCGAGGCATAGACACAGACATCTTCCGCGAGGCCTGTTAAATACACTTTTTTTATTCCAAGCCCCTGAAGAAAGAAAGACAGCCCCGTGGGAGTGGTTTTGTCGTTTTCGAAAAAGACAGAGTAGGAATCGAGTTCGGTCCTGTATCCTTTATGAAGAATACAGTGGACGCCGGTTAAATCGAGGTCTCCATGGAGCTCCGCTCCTTCTGTCGATTTTATACAATGATCGGGCCACATAATTTGGGTCTCTCCGTATAGTTCCATGGTCTCGAAAGGCTCGCGGTCTTCATGGTTTGACGCGAAAGAAATGTGATCTTTCGGGTGCCAATCCTTGGTTGCCGCAACCAGGGGAAATATGCCGCTCAGCCGATTAATGACCGGAACGACTTGGTCGCCCTCCGGGACCGCTAAACTCCCTCCGGGGCAAAAATCGTTTTGTACGTCTACGATTATCAAGGCCGATTGTTTTACCAGTTCTTCACTATTCATATACAACCTCCCTTCGGACCATAACTATACATGGAATCAAACTTTCTTTCATCTGTGTATATTCTTTACAGATAATTAATAATCTAATTCCTCGATTTTATGGTGGATCCGCAGGTATTTCTCCACTTCAGACAAGGACGGATCAACAAATATTTTTGCAGGCATGAGATACTCCCTATTGCTGCTGTTCCTCGAGCCAGTATTTAACGGTCCCGTAGTAATCGAAAAGCTTTTCCTCGTAATCCCGGTCGATCGGTTTCGACTGGTCGAACTCCGGCGCATTCTCGATGATATCTTTTTGTAACCCCAAACAAACTTCCGCCTGGGCCCAATCGACTTTTTCGATCCATTTCGGAGAGAGAATCACTTTCTTCCCGTGGAGCAGGCCGCGTGTGTGCACCTCCATGTAGCGGATTACCCATTTCTCGTCGTCTAAAATAAAATCCTCCACATGGCCGATTTCACCGTCCTTCGCGTGGATACGGTAGCCGCACACCTCCCGTACGCTCCGCAAGTGATGATCGTACTCTTTTTTCTTCTCTTCTTCTTCTTCGGCAAGCTCTTCCGGCGGAACATAGAGCGCGCCCGGGTGCATGGCGTCTCCCCAGAATCCGGCGCCGCCCCAATAGACGGGAAATCCGAAATAGCGGCTGAATTCGTGCTCTTGCTGTTTTGAAATCGGTTTTTCCGTTTCAACGGAAGGGCTTTTTTCCACCTGTTCCATGGTAAGGTTTACAATGATCTCGTGTGCATGCCAATCGATCCTTTCTAAAGAAATTGGTGAAAGCAGGACTTCCTTGCCGAAAAGCCACGAACCGGTCCGTACGACGAAATAGCGGACCGTCCATTTTTCATCATCGAAAAAAACATCTTCTACTTTCCCTATTTCTCCGTCTTTTGCGTGGATTTTGAATCCGTCAAGGGCATTTATTCCTTTAAGCATTTCCTCCCTCCTTACGTGTTCTGGTTCTATGATACCCGAATTTCGGAGAATAGACAAATAAAGACAGCCGGCTCAGTCCACCGGTTCAACTTCGAGTATTTCGGCCAGCTCTTTCGGCTCCAGCCGGAACCGCGAACCTTTGCCTTCATAGAATCCGTGGGCTTCGATCATGTGGATGTGGAGGTCGGTATAGGTGATCTCCCGGCCGAGGCTGGTATTACGGACGGTGGTGTTGGCTTTCCGGTAAATACCCGGATGCAGAAAAGGACACGGCAGTTTGCCCCGGACCGTATCCACCCTCACCTCAAAGTGGGGTCCGACGGAGATAAACTCTCCTAATCCTTTTTCTCCCTTTTCCCGAAACTCGCTCATCCGGCGGGCGATCCGCCGGTGGGTCAGGTGCATCCGCTTTACAATGCCGTTGTCGTCTTCCAGGATCTCCTGCAGGTCCCGCCGGTCGGTCCCTAAAAATCCTTCGAGGGTAATGACCCCGGGCCGCATATTTTCCACTATCTGTTTCATTTGAGGCGTCTGCTTCATTGCTCCCTCCTCTAACTGAATTTGTCGTAATAGATGAGATCTTCCGGCAGTCCCTTTTTGGTGAGCACATTGACGCATGCATCGATCATCCCGGGGCTTCCGCAGAGGTATGCTTCCGCGTGGTCTATCGATTCCACCATCCGGTCGAGTACATCGGTGATAAGTCCGGTTTCTCCCTTCCAGTTGTCCTCGGGCTGGGGGTCCGATAGGGCCGGTACATATTGAAAGTTAGGCAGTTTTTCCTCGAACTCCTTCATTTCCTCCATGAGAAAAAGGTCCCGAAGGGAACGGGCCCCGAAAAAATACATCGCTTTTCTCGGGTTGTTGTGTTCGGCCATATCGGAAAGGATCGCTTTTATCGGCGCGTTTCCTGACCCGCCGGCAATAAAAATGATGTCCCGGTCGGTATCCCGGAGATAAAATTCTCCGTACGGACCGTTAAAAACCATCTCCTCGCCTTCCTTGAGGTACTGATGGACGTAGGTAGTGCAGATTCCGTTCGGTACAAGACGGACCTCTATTTCCACATGGGTTTTATCCCTCGGTGCCGAACTCATCGAATAGGCCCGGTAGACCGGTTCGTCGGTCAGTTCATAAGGCGGGACTTCGAGCTGAACAAACTGCCCTGCGGTGAACTCGATCTCCGCCGGCTCCTGCAGTTTGAGGGTTACTTCCTTTATGTCGTGGGTCAGATCCCGGAGTTTCTCTACGGTGCACGAAAACTTCTTTACATTGAAAAGCTCTTCAGGAATCTCGATCTGTAAATCGTTCTTTACCTTGATCTGGCAGGAAAGCCGGATATTCTGCTCTTTTTCCTCATCGCTTATCCAGGGAAGCTCCGTGGGCAGGTACTGTCCGAAACCTTCCACGCCCTTTACCTTACAGAGGCCGCAGGAGCCCCTTCCGCCGCATGCCGAGGGAATAAAGATCTCCTCCGCCGAAAGGGTCTGGAGCAGCGGCCGGCCTCCCTCGACAACATATTCTTTCTTATCATTGATGGTGATCTTTACTTCGCCGTAATTGGCAATCGTAGCATCGGCTACCACCATCAACACCGCGAGGACAACCCCCACCGCGGTAATTGATCCAACACTGATTAACAAGGTTACAAAGGGAAACATCTTACATCCTTTCAGTTGATCTGAATCATTCCGTTAAAGCCCATAAACGCCAGGGCCATCATACCGGTAATAATAAGGGTAATGCCGGCCCCCTCGAGTCCCCGGGGAAGCCGGGCCCTGCTGATTTTCTCCCTGATTCCCGCCATCGCCAAGATCGCGAGCATCCAGCCTAAGCCGCTTCCCAAAGAGAAGGCGAATGTCTGCAGCAGAGTATATTCGCGGATCACCATAAAAAGGCTCACCCCGAGGATCGCGCAGTTTACCGTAATAAGGGGCAGAAAAATCCCTAAAGCCGCGTAGAGGGTTTCCGATACCCGTTCGATGATCATCTCCACGAGCTGTACAAAGGCGGCAATGACCACGATAAACACGATAAACCTGAGGTAAACAAGCCCAAGAGGGGCGAGAATATATTCATACACGAGCCAGTTTAAAACTCCTGTACTCGACATTACAAAGGTGACTGCTACGCCGAGACCGAGAGAGGTTTTTACCTGTTTCGAGACCGCGAGAAACGAACACATCCCCAGGTAATTGGCCAGGAGGATGTTATTGGTAAAAATGGAAGCGAAAAATATGGCAAATGGAAATTCCGCACCGTTCATTTCTTCTTCTCCTCCTCTTCAGGTTTAATAATGAGGCCTTTGACCACCCAGATGAAGAGGGCCAGCATGAAGAACGCGCCCGGAGGCATGATCATGATCGACCAGTTGGTCCACCAGTCGCCGAAGACCGGCAATCCCCAGATGGTCCCCGCGCCCAGCAGCTCCCGAAAAAACGCAATAACCAAGAGCACATAGCCGTACCCCATTCCCGATGCGAACCCGTCGATAAGCGATTTGCCCGGGGGGTTTGAAAGGGCGATCGCCTCGGTCCTCCCCATGATGATGCAGTTCGTGATGATGAGTCCCACATACGGGCCGAGCTGTTTCCATACCGCCGGCAGATAGGCCCGGAGCACGATATCGACAATGATCACATAGGTAGCGATAATGAGGGTTTCAACCATCATCCTGATCCTCGCCGGGATCAGTTTCCTGAATATCGAAACGGTAAAGCTCGAGAGGGAGACGGTAAACATCACCCCTAACACCATAACCACCGTATTGCGAAGGGAGTTGGTAACGGCGAGGGTGGAACATATACCGAGAATCTGGACAAACACCGCGTTGTTTTTTCCCAGATTGTCCCGAACTATCCTCTTTAACTGTCCTTTAGCCATATATCTACCTTTTCACTTCTTTTATCCGCACCGCCGCTTTATTAAGCAGCTCTTTTACAAATGTGGATGTCCGGGTCGCCCCGGTAATGGCGTCGACTTCGGATTTGTCGTCGGCGGTGCCTTCCGGCACCAGTTCAAAAGGGGCTTCCTTTCCCCGGAACTGCTCTTTAAACCACTCTTCAGAGATCCTGCCTCCGAGTCCGGGGGTTTCGTTCTGTTCGGTGAACTCGACACCGGTAAAGGTTTCCTTGTCCTCTTCGAACCCGACAACCGCTTCTATGGTCCCCCAGAGGCCGGGCCCCCGGATAGGCAGCACATAACCGTCAAGCTCACCGTTTTCCGCGAGCACCCGGAAGTAGTCCGCGTGTTCCGGGTCCTCACCCATGGTTTCGATCCGGCCGGAAAAGACCTCTTCCGCCTCCACCGGGTCTTCGGGGACATCGATATTCGCCGCAAAGAGCACGGCCCTTTTTAAAAAAAGAGACTCATTGAGCTGGACGCGCTCTTTCGTAGACAAAAAGATGGCGGATACCGGCGCGATACAAAGAATGGTGATGAATGCCATAAAAAGAATGGGAAAAACCCTTCTGCCGAAAAAACTGTTTGTATTCATGCCGCCTCCCCCTTCGCCTTGGCTTTTTCCTTCGACTGTTTTATGACATGGTTTAAAAGCGGGGCGAACATATTCGCGACGAGCACCGCGAAAGTGACCGCTTCGGGCCAGGCGGAAAAGGTGCGGATGAGGGCGCAGAGAACGCCGAAAAAGGCGCCGTAGATCCATCTCCCTAGGTCCGTAGTCTGGGATGCCGAAATAGGATCGGTGATATTAAACATCACGCCGAAGATAAAGCTTCCGCTTATATAGGCGTAGAGGGGATGGATTGCACTCTCGATCCCCGCCAGCCAGAATATCGTCTGAAGCACTCCGAAACCGATGAGGCTTCCGAGGACTACACGGAAACTGGCGACTTTCCAGATCATGAGAATAATCCCGCAGATGAGGATGAGAACGGCAAAGGTCTCACCGTAAGACCCGGAAACATTGCCTAACAGAAGTCTCAGGGCCGATACATCGGCCCCCTCCGAGAGGGCCGCTAAGGGCGTCGCCGATGCGACCGCGTCCGCCTTCCATGCCGCAAACCCGGCGGCCCCTCCGGAAATCGGTTCCACCCACCTCGAAGTGAGGGGGATACCGAAACTGACATAGATAAACGCCCGCCCGGAAATCGCGGGATTGAATACGTTCCTCCCGAACCCGCCGAACACCATCTTGCCGAAGACCACACCGAATACGATACCGACTACCGCAATCCAAATTGGGATCGTCGGTGGAAGGGAAAGGGCGAAAAGAATATTAGTGACAAAAATTGCCGAACTCACCTGCTGCTTGAAAGAACGGGTCAGAAGAAATTCCGTTAAAAACCCGACGATGTTCACCACCGCCATGATAAGCAGACTTCTCCATCCGAAAAAATATACGGACGCGAGAAACACGGGTATGAGCACATAAACCACCCGCATCATCGGCTTTTGTATCAATACAAGGGGCTTCTTTTTCTTTTCTGTCTCTGCCATATGAAATATTGTATTCGCAATTTAAGAAATGTCAAATGGTTTTGCTGACTAATTTGGAAAGAATTTAGCGGAACAGAAAACTGTAGGTAATGGGTTCGTCCAAGGTGAGAATATCGAGAAGGGGGAGAAGGAAGAGGACCCGTCCGTCCGGTCCTCCTTCGCCGGGCAGCTTACCGCCGCGGTGGGATATGATTTCCTTCGGCGCAACAAACTCGAGAACAATCTTCGATTCCTCGATGACCTCGCGGACACTCTTCTCTCCGGCATACTCTTCGAAGGCGTATTCGTACATGTCAAGAATAACCTCTTCCGGGCCCGGTTCGAGCAAACCGGTTAGATAGTCCTCGAAAGCGATCATCCCGGACAGGACCAGGACCCGTGCAACGATTGCGGCGTAATTGTCCCGGTCGAGATACAGGAAGGCTTCGGAAGCCGATTTTTTCCGGACAACCCTAGCGGCGGGTGAAACATCGGCCCCCACCTGAGAAGTAAAAAAGGTCTCGATATTGGAAAAGTCCAGATCGAGCCGGAGACTTCCCGGTCCGGTGATCTCTAAGTCCCGGAGGGTAAGTTCCGGTATTGAATTAAAAGCAGCTTCTATGGCCGCAGGGTCGAAAATCGACTCCGGCTCCGGTCCGCCGGAAAAAACGATGAGATCGGTGATGTAACGCACCACCATGGAATGGAGTTCAACCTCAACACCGGCGCTCCCCCCGCCTTCCCGATCTAATTCGATCTGCTGCCGTACCGTACAGGAGGCGGTTAAAAAGAGGAGCATTGCCGCTAAACCGGCTGCAGCCGGTATTGCCGTCCGCGGTCTCATATTACTGGAATATACCTCCTGTTGCAGGAATTATCAATGTAGAATAGTATTGGTTGCTATGAAAGGATTGATCGTTGCTGCGGGTTACGGCACGAGATTTCTGCCGGTTACGAAAACCATCCCGAAGGAGATGCTTCCATTAATCGACACTCCTTCGATCGATTTTATTGTCAGCGAGTTTGTCCGGTCCGGAATCACGGACATTCTCGTCATTACCTCCAGGCGGAAAAAGGCTCTAGACGACTACTTTGACCGGGAAATGGAACTTGAAACGGTGTTTTCCCGAGAAAGGGCTGAAGAAAAAGAGAAGAAAATCGCCCCGCCGGAAGCAAACATTTATTTTGTGCGGCAGCGGGAAATGCGGGGCACCGGCCACGCCCTCCTGCTTGCCCGGCCTTTTATTGGAAATTCGCCCTTTGTCGCGGCTTATCCCGACGATTTACATTTCGGCTCTCCTCCCCTCGCCCGGCAGCTCATGGATGTGTACGAATCCACCGGCTGCTCGGTCATGGCAACGATCCACGACCCGCCGGACCTGAACAGGTACGGAGTTCTTGCAATCGCCCGGGATGATCTCCACGTCACCGATATCGTCGAAAAGCCCGGTCCCGGCGCGGAACCGAGCAGGGAAGCCTCCATCGGCCGTTATCTCTACACCCCCGCCATTTTCGATTTTCTTAAGGAAGGCTGGGATAAACATATCGGAAGCGGCGCGGCAACGGGGGAATACTATCATACCTACGCGTTAAAAAAGCTCATGGAGCGGAACCAGGTTGTGTACAAACGGACCGAAGGACAGCGGCTGGATACCGGGACCCCGGAAGGATATCTGCGGGCGGTCATCCGGTATGCCGAGGAACAGCCGAAACTTCGGAAAGTTTTGGAAGAGGAGTTGAAACGGCTCTTATAAACTCAGCGGGAACGGTACGCCGTAAGGTGGTTTTCGACTTTTTCGTAGATCTCCCGCGTAAAGGCCTTCCCTATAAGGCTTTGAAATCCCTGTTCGAAAAGCCCTCTCCATTTTTCAACCCCTTTATCCGGAACCTCCGTTCTTTTAAGCCCGTGCTTCATCATTATGTTCATCACCTCGCCCTCTACTTCAGTGTTGAGCTTATGGAGCTTTTCAACTGCACGATCGGTTGCTTGTTCGAGTTTTCCCCGAATCTCTTCCGGAATTCGCCTCCATGTCCTGTTGGAAATGAGGATGCCGCCGATCGCCGGAGCTATGGGCATATCGCACATGTGGTTTGCAATCCCGAACCACTGATAGGCCACCGCGCCCATTGGAACGGTATAGCATGCATCCACCATGCCGCTTACCAGGCCGGACATAATTTCATTGAGCGTCAGCGAGACGGTATGAAACCCCATGGCCTTCAATACAGGCGCCATTACCGTGTCGGTATCCGAAGCGGCTATTTTCTGGCTCCGGAGGTCTTCCGGATAGACCACGGGTTCGCGGGAAAAAAAATACATCCATCCCGCCCGGGTCCATCCTACCATGGTAAAACCGGCCCTGTTGATGTCATTTTCCAAGTCGTCCTTTATCTTTTGGAAGACATAGTCGAATTCCCCTTCAGACCTGATAAAAAACGGCAAACTCAGAATCATCGAAAGTGACGAAATACCGTTGAGCCCCACTCCCGAGATTACCGCGCCCTGGATGGTATTGATCCGCATCTTTCTAATCATGTCCAGCTCGTCACCGGCAATGCCGCCGGGAAAAATCTTCATCTGCACCTGACCGCCGGAAATTTCTTTCCATTCCGAAGCTAGGCCCTGAAGGATGTCGTTCCAGGGGCTTCCTTCAGGTGTGGGTGTACCGAGCTTTATGACAATCGGCCGAGCGAAGCCGAAACCGGTGACCGACAGGAACAAAATAACCGCAGCCAAAACAACGGACGTATATTTTATCTTCACATCTCTCTCCTTTTTACGGCGCTTTTCCCGGACGTCTCAATTCAGTTCCTCGAGTTCTTCAGGGCCGATTAAGAAAAAATCTTCCATATGGTCCAAATACCACGCGGCCTTCCGCCGGGCCACCTCCGCCTGAAGTCTATTCTCCGGGCCCGAATCCGGATCGACGGCAAGTGCTGTCTTAAGAAGGGCGGCAAACTCTTCGGCATACTGGCGCTGTATGCAGAGGGTGGTTGCAAGAGAAACATAAGGGGAGGGGTTTTCGCCGTCGCTCAGCACAACTGCCCGTGAAAAGTGTTCCCGGGCCTTGTCCTCGCTCCCTTCGACCATGCCCGGCGGCAGTGAACCGTAGTAGGAAATATAGAACTCATGCACCAGCCCGTTTCCCCAGTCCGGCGCCGTTTGATAAACCCGGTCCATCATCGCGACCGCCTTCGGCATCTTCAGGGCCAGTTCCATGTCGAACATATCGGTGGAAAAAGCGGCAAACCAGCCCACCGCCGCCCAGTACAGGGCCGGAATATCTTCTTCGGTCATTTCCGCGAGATATGCACCGAAACTTTTTTCCCCGGCCGGCCCCGGCGGGCTTTCATTTTCCAGCGCCGATCCGGTAAACCCGGGATGCCGTACCTCGAGGGCCCGGAAAAGGTAATCCCGGCCCCGCAGATAAAGTCCTTTAGCGCGCCGGCGCATCTCCTTGGCCCGGGTATATTGGTCCGCCGGAAGCATATCCGCGGGCATCTGCACCCACACCTGGGAGTATCCGATAAAAGCCGTCCCCGCTGTTTCCAGCATTCCCGGATGCTCCGGATTTTCCTCTAAGACAATCTCATACAGTTTGAGTGCAAAAGGCAGGGCGTCTCCTACAAGCTCAATATCGCCGTCCGAATAAAATGCAGCGGCGCCCATTTCGCCGGACATCATGTCCGCCACGCTCTTCATGGCAAGTTTCTTGATCGAACACCCGGCGGCTGCGAAAACCACAGCGGAAACGAGGAAAAGTATGATAAACGGGACCCTGCACCTACGTTTTTTCATATTTAATTGAATATTTTGTTTTCTTATTCAATTATACCGGCAAGTGGCGGGCCGGTCAATAGACGCGCTCAGTACTTCACCGCTGCGTGTATTCTTCGGCCTCTTTTTCGAATCGAGTCGCTTCCTCGGAACGCCCCCGTTTTCTGCAGCCCGCGGCATAGATTCGGCATTTCCGCACCAGTTCCTGCCGGGCGAGGTCCCGAAGACATACGCCGGTTTCGGGCTCCCGCAGGTTTCCGAAATATTCCCGCTCCACCAAGCCTTCCAGTCCTTTTATCCGAAAATATTCAATGTGACCGTACTTTTCCGAAAGCTGGTCCCAGCTTCCGGCGCGCTTTACCGTAAAGGGTCCGTCGATATATCCCACGGCATTCCGGCAGGTGACGCGGAGCCAAAACTCGTAATCTTCGGCAATTTCGAGGTCCTCCCGGAATCCGCCGCTCTCGTCAAAGAGCTCCCGCTCCATGAGAACGGTGGACGGACCGATAATGCATTTCTTTAAAGCATCCCGGAAGATATAACCCTCCCGCAGGTGCTTCTGCCCTTTCTGAGAAACCTCCCTCCCATTCCGAAGCCATATTTCCCTGGTATGGGAGATGCGGTATGCCGGGCCAGGCCCGGAGAGCGTCTCGGCGGCGGGTCGCTGCTCCATATATCGAATCTGCCGCGTTAGTTTTTCCGGCCTCCACAGGTCGTCGGAATCGAGAAACGCCAGGTATCGGCCGCGGGCTTCCGCGGCGCCGGTGTTCCTCACTTTTCCCGGCATCCCGGTATGAACGGTTTGGATATATCGTAATTCCGGAACCCCGCTGCCGGTCGGGTCAAGATATTGGGATATCATTTCCGCGGTACCGTCCGTCGAACCGTCGTCGACAACGAGGACTTCATAATCGGTAAAATCCTGGGCAAAAACCGAAGCGAGGGCTTCCCTGAAAAGGACCGCCCTGTTGTAGGTTGGAACTATTACCGAGATAAGGGGAGGCAAAGTTATATCCTCTTTTTATCCCCACGATCGGGGGCGCTATAAAAAAAAGCCGGACCGGCAGATGCATGGACGATCTATCGGCCCGACAGGGGGTATGGTGCTATTCGGCAGCCTGATAGGCAGCCGGGTCCAAAGCGGAACCGGCGGGAAAAGGTCTGTTCCCGAGTTCCCGGTCCATCATAAACAATCCGCCTTGAGAACTTTCAATTCGCTTCATTTCCGCGGCGATTTTCGATGTATTCGCCTCCTCCTCGATTTGTTCGTTAACAAACCAGTCGGCAAGGGGTTCGGCGGGATAGTCTTTCTCCTCCCGGATAACCGACATCAGCTCATTTATCTTGTTCGATATAAACTGTTCGTGCTCATAGGCGTCTTCCCACGCCTCGAGGGGGGAAGACCATTCGGTTTTCAGCTGTTTCAAGTCCATGAGTTTCACCGTTCCTCCCCGGTCATTGATATGATCGAAAAACTTCATCGCATGAACCATCTCTTCATGCGCCTGAGAACGCATCCAATGGGCCATACCATCCAGGTTCTCGGCATGGAAGTAAGCGGCCATGGACATATAGATGTAAAAAGACTCCATTTCATGTTTGATTTGTTCGTTCATGATTTTTTCAACTTTCTGGTTTATCATTTTCTCATCTCTCCTTTCACATAAAATATGGTGCCAATTATCCGGAAAGTCAAGAAAACTCTATATTAGATAAACTTAATAACGCCGATGATGATGCCGGCAGTGGAGAGGGAAAGTCCCACGGTCCAGTACATGAATTTGCGAAGTGCATTATGAAGCCCGTCGAACCGATCTTCGACCCCTCCGATGCGGTTATCCATACGGTCCAGGCGCTGGTCGATCCCGTCAAACCGTTTGTCCATACCGTCAAAGCGCCGGTCCATGCCGTCGAGCCGTTGGTCGATCCCGTCAAAGCGCTGGTCCATGCGGTCCAGGCGCTGGTCGATCCCGTCAAACCGTTTGTCCATGCCGTCCAGGCGCTGATCGATCCCGT
>CAYWIK010000062.1:0-4957 GCA_964458315.1 uncultured Spirochaetales bacterium
TAAACAATCGGTCGATTGTAGAAGAATGTGACGCGCTCCTGCCCGGAAAAAACAGCGAAGACACCCTCGCTGAATTAGCGGCCCGGGAAGAATCGGAGATTATGATTGTCGGACACAATCCCCATCTTTCCCATCTTGTTTCGGACGTGACTAGTTCCGGCAAGGCCGAGTTTCAGCTCAAAAAGGCTTCCGTTACCTGCATCGGCTTCGATGGGCTGCCGGGTTTCGGAACCGGTATCCTCCGTTGGATGATCACCCCCGGGGTTTTAGGGCTGTAGAAACACCCACCTGCTGTTAAAAATCGAGGAGCTTCTGCCGGGCTTCCGGCTTTACCGGGCGGTAGCCGGCGTGCAGGATAGTGTCCCGCGCATGGGTGATCGATTCTATCTCATACATTCGAATATCTTTTTCCTGCGCCGTTTTGACGGAAAAATCGTATTCCGTATTTCTGTGACGGAAATCATGGCCGGCACCTTGATGGGAGTCGATAAACCGAAGATGAGATGCAATTCGTTCTTGAACGCGGCGGTTTATAAGTTTTTTGCCCTGCAGAAGACGATTGAAGGCCAAATCGTTCAGCTGTTTTTCATATTCATAGGAAACCGATTTTCTGCATGATGCCGCGGCGGCCAGGGCCGTGCTGCCGGTGCCTCCAAAAGGATCGAGTATGATATCGCCCCGAAGGGAGTACATATTGATCAACCGGTAGGCGAGCTCCCAGGGAAACGCGCCGCTCCGCTCGCGCAGCTTTTTACCGGCGGTGTCGGCCGGGGAGTTCGGGTCCAGTACCTGCGAGGCGCCCCCGAGCTGCCAAACATCGGAGTACCATACATTCCGCTCTTCCCAGAACAGGGCGCTTTCGCGCCTCCGCTGTTTTTCCTCAGGCGAAGAAAATGTACGTTTCGGCCCTTTCCTGAAGACAAGAATATATTCATGCTCGAGCGTGACGTATGCGCCGGCCGGGAGCATACCGGATCCCATGAATTTGTTCGGGGCGTTTGTCGACTTCCGCCATAGAATTAATGGGAGGATATCATATCCTAATGATTCGAAGCGCTGAATAATGCGCGCATGATTTGGGTAGAGGCGAAAACGCCCGCGGAGGGTGCGGACCGCGTCGCCGATATTTATACAGATAAAGGAGTGGGTTTTAAGCACGCGGTCGCACTCCTGCCATACACGGTCTAAGCATTGGTGCATCCGTTCCCACGCCGCGCCGCCTCGGAAAGGCGCCGGGGGCTGCTCCTGAAGCAGAGTACCGATTTCCGGGTCCCATTCAAAGAATTGTTTGTCCCACATTTCGATCATCGGATAGGGAGGCGAGGTAACGATCAGCTCGACGGATTGGCTGGAAATGGCGTCCATCTTTTCAGAAGTGCCGGTGTAAAACGAATGTTTTGTTTCCATACCTCGGGCAAGTATATTGGGTTTTTCTAAAACTATCCATCCGATTGTATTCTTTTTTATCATTGTGTAGGATGAATGCATGAAATATATCGGGCCGCATGTTTCGATTTCCGGCGGCGTACAGAATGCGCCGATAAACGCCCAAGGATACGGCGCCCGGGCGTTCGGAATGTTTTTAAAAAACCAGCGGCAGTGGTTGGCAAAGCCGTATACGGAGGAAATAATCGCTGCTTTCACACGGGAAATGCTTGATCAGGAATATCGAAAAGAGCATGTGCTGTGCCACGACACTTATCTCATCAACCTTTGCAATCCGGACCCGGAAAAACGCCAAAAATCCCTCGATGCCTTTATCGATGAAGCCTCCCGGGCCCGCCAGTTGGGGCTTGCGCTTCTCAATTTTCATCCCGGCGCTCATCTCAATCAAATTAGCGAGGATGAGGCTGTTCGGCTGGTCATAGAAGCCGTCGATATGACCTGCAGGAAAGTTCCGGAGGTCGTCCTGGTCGTGGAGACTACCGCCGGGCAGGGAAGTAATATCGGCTCCACCTTTGAACAGATCGCGGAAATTGTCGAAGGGGCCGCGGACCCGGACCGGGTGGGCGTCTGTATGGACACCTGCCACATATTTGCCGCGGGTTACGATATCCGCACTGAAAAAGCATACCGGGAGACAATGAAGAGGTTTGATGAAATTGTCGGGTTTTCCCGGTTAAAAGGGCTTCATTTAAACGATGCAAAATCTGATTTCGGGAGCAGGGTCGACCGGCACGAAAACCTCGGTATCGGAGCATTGGGATGGGACGTATTCGCCCGCATCATGAAAGACGATCGGTTCGATTCTATCCCGATCGTGCTCGAAACGCCGAACCCGGAATTGTGGAGCAGCGAGATTGCAACGCTCTACTCATTTATAAACTTTAGGGAGGAATTATATGGAATGTAAGAATTATCAAGACAACATGGCGAAATGCAATTGCAGCTACGAACCGTGTCCTCGCAAAGGTTATTGCTGCGAGTGCATCTCCTATCATAAAAAAATGGGAGAACTCCCGGCATGTTTCTTTTCCAATAAGGTCGAAAGGACCTATGACCGTTCGATCAGCAGGTTTATCGCGGAAAATTCATAATTGTGGGAGAGGAAGAACTCTATACAATTTTAGATTATATCTTGAATAAAGCCTCGGAAAAAGAGTTGGAAGTCGTGGTCGCCGCCCTTAAGAAGCGTTTGGAACACGTGCATGGTGCAATGGGAGTGGACCCTACCAAGATGGCGAAGGCGGTCTCCGACAATATTAACGCACAGGTCCGGTCCTCCATGGAGCAAGTCCACCAAAATGTACAGGATTTTATCGCCAGGCTCATCAAACAGGAGGTCCCGGACATCCCGGATGAACATTTGCGGGTGCTTCTCGAGACCTGGGCGCCGTGCCCGGGAAAAAAACCGGTCCGGGAGCGGGTTTCAAATCTTCCCCGGGATGTGCTCCTCACGATGATACGGCAGTTTTTGTCCTACAGCCTGGGGATGATGGGTATTACCGAGCAGGAAAAGCTGCGCGCCGAGATTCCCGACTGGCAGGAAGAGTACTGGCAGAGTTTTCCAGGGGAAATCCGGCGGCTTATATCCCTCGTGTTGAAAGGGAAAATGGATGAGGATATGTTTTGGCAGGCCGTTGAATCCGAGTTGGAGCTGGATCAGTAGCAGGCGTCGGCGTATTCCACCCAGCCGCCCGCCTCGATTAGCGCGCGGTCGAATCCCGAAAGATGAAACGGCGCGGTCATCGATTCTTCTCCGGCGGAAAAGTGAAAACTTCGTTCATCAAGATCGACCGCACATCGAACCCCTCCGCCGGCCGCCGGCTTTCCCGCGAAACGGCCGAACAGTTCCTCGATCACGTCTGCATGGAGTTCCATCCCCATCATCCCGCAGTTGTACATATTCTGCCTGAAAATCCGCGCGAAGCTTTCCGCGATAACGAGATTGACGCCCCGGACTTCCAGAGCCCATGGTGCATGCTCCCGTGAAGAGCCGCAGCCGAAATTTGAACGGGTAACGATTACCCCGATATTGTCGAGGTCACGGCGGGGGTCGAACCCTTCTAAAACAAGGTCTTCGAGAAGATGAGGCCCTAATGCGTCCTTGGATATCTCGGTTAAGTATTTTGCCGGGATTATTTCGTCCGTATTGATGTCCGATCTGTCGAGAAAGAGTGTTCTGCCTCCGAATGACTTCATGTCAGTTCCTCCTGAAATAGGGTGAATTGATGATGTACCCGGCAAGGGCCGTGGCCGCCGCGGTTGCCGGGCTCATGAGATGCACCGTGCCTCCCTTGCCCATGCGGCCGTTAAAGTTCCGGTTTGTCGTAGCGGCGCACACTTCGCCTTCGGCGAGCACCCCGTTGCTCATGCCGAGGCAGGCGCCGCAGGTGGGGTTGGTAACGCAGAATCCGGCATTCAGGAATATATCGATAATTCCTTCCTCCAATGCCTGCCGGTACACCCCGGGAGTCGCCGGGGAGACGATCCCCCGTACATGCGGGGATATTCGATGTCCTTTAAGCACGCCCGCTGCTTCCCGAAGATCACCGATCCGTCCGTTGGTACAGGAGCCTATATAGACCTGGTCCACCGGTGTTTTTTCGAGGCTACTGACCGGTTTTACCTGGTCCGGTTTGAATCCGACGGTGACAAGGGGTTCGAGGTCCGATACATCGTGGACGAGCTCTTCCTCATATTCGGCGTCTTCGTCGGAGGCCAGCCGGGAATACTCAGCCAATGCCTCCTGCCTGCCGGGAAAATCTTTGTGAATAAACTGCCAGAGATAATCGACGGTAACCATATCGGGATAGCAAATTCCCGAGGTGGCGCCTGCTTCAACCGCCATATTGCAGAGGGTCATCCGCTCGTCCATGGACATTTTCTCAACCACCGGTCCGGTAAACTCGACCACCCGGTTGGTCGCCCCGTTTACCCCAATTCTGCCGATGATCGAAAGAATGATATCTTTGGCAAATACACCCTGCCGGGGCGTACCGGTTATTTCGATCTTCATGCTTTTCGGAAGCTTAAAGGCGCAGACCCCTTTCAATATCCCGACTTCCAGGTCCGTTGTTCCGACGCCGGCGGCGAAGGCGCCGAAGGCGCCGTGGGTGCATGTGTGTGAGTCTCCCATAATGACTGTATAGCCGGGGCGGACAAATCCGAGTTCCGGAAACAGAGCATGGCATACACCGTTTCTTCCGATATCGAAAAAGTCTTTAATCCCCTGCCGTCGAGACCATTCCCGGAGGATTTTACCCTGTTCCGCGGTTTTAGAATCCTTCGCCGGAGTAACGTGATCGATTACAACCTTGATCTTGTCCGGGTCGAATACCCGGTCTTTACCCCGGGCAACGAGGTCGTTCACCGCAATAGGGGTGGTGATTTCGTGGCAGAATACCGCGTCGAGCCGCAGTACCGTGATCCCTTCAAAGGGGGCGTCGATTTGATGGGTTTCAAATATTTTTTCAGCAATGGTCTTTCCCATTTTTTCCTCCTTACGGTTTTAGCG
>CAYWIK010000062.1:5057-13018 GCA_964458315.1 uncultured Spirochaetales bacterium
CAAATATTTTTTCAGCAATGGTCTTTCCCATTTTTTCCTCCTTACGGTTTTAGCGGGGCGAGAAACAGCCGGGGCGGCGTAATGATCCAAACGGCATCGAGCGGCGAGTTTCCCCGGTTTTTTAACATATGAGGGATGTTCGATGAAAAGGAGACGCTGTCCCCTTTTCCGATTGTATAGACTTCGGCGCCGTATCCGAGCCTCCCGGTACCGGCGTCGATGATTTGTGAAAGCTGCTCATAGGTCACGCCGTCGATGGTGTGCCGATTTCGGCCGGAACTCCGGACCAATGAAACATTCCGCTTGCGTTTGAGTTCCCGGAACAGATAGTCGATATCGATTTCCAATGCCTCGACAATGGAAACGAGGGTGTCGAGGGAGGGGGAAACCAGGTCCCTCTCGATCTGTGAGATCAGGCTTAAGCAAGAATTAAGCTCCTGCATCACAATTTAAGAAATTTATATTTTATTGTCAATCCGCGGAAGGGTAGAACAGGGCGCTTTTAAGGCGCCGGACCAGGCTCAATTTTCTCACCTCGAGCCGCAGTTCTTTTCTTTCCGGGAGGGTCAGTGCAATGAGGGTCAGTTCCTTTCCCGTCTTATCGAGACGCACCGGGGTGAGAAAATACCGCCGGGGCCCGCCTTCGGATGTGCGTTCAATAATTTCGAGAATCTCCCGTCCCGACTGCATGGTTTGCTCGATGATGCGTACTTTTCCCATAAAATCGAGTCCCTTTGCTTCGCATTTTCCGAATGCGGCGAGGATATCGGTATCGAGCTGCTCCGGAAATAGAATAACACGCCTTTTGATTCGAGCGCTCAATTCTTTTTCCGTATCTCTGTCTACCGAGAGTCCGGAAAGGGCTTTGTACAGTTCTTCCTCGTAGGGCCCGGGGTTTTTTTGGTTCCCTTTCACTTTCGGTTTCAGCGGCCCGGTCAAGGCGCGAAGGCCGGGAAATGCCGCGCCGCCGTTTTTCTCCTCCCCGGGCTTGTAAGGGGCAGCCGTCGTAACGGCGGGCAGCTGCTCTATTCCCGCCTTTTCCAGGGCCCGGGACCATTGCCGGTATTCTTCCCGGGAAAAAAGGTAGACGCCGGGAGCGACGGTATGACGGATCCAGCGGCGTACGCCGCTGTCGTGTTCCACGAGATGTCTTACCTCTTCGGCAACGGTCAGTACAATTCCGTCAAACAGCTGCACTCTCCTGTATTCCTGTTCCCACTCGGCTAAAAGGGCCTTGAGATTGGCAGGGATACCCGAACCAGCTTTGTCAAAGGTTTTAATAAAGTCTTCGGCGCTCCATCCCGCACGGAGGATACGGTTGAAACTCCCCTTGTGAATTTCGAACTGAATGTAGAGGTCGGCGCGCTGCAGATCTGCGGAACGGGCGGCAGGTATTAAATAGGCCGGGGGAGCTTCCGGCTTGACGGTAATTTGCATGTTCGGCTGGAAGAGGACCGTTTCGGGGCTGTCCGATTCTTCTACAAAAAGCTTCGAGGTGATCTGCAGTCCTTCTTCGCGATCTTCCACAATACCGAGGGCCGACAAAAGGCCGATGAACTGTTTAGGGTCATGCCCGGGAAGGCCGTGCTTCATATACATGCCGGTTATAAATCGGAAGAGGCTCGCCCGTGGATAATTTCTGCCGGGAACGAGCCCTTCGATTACCCCTTTCATGAGTTCAGCGTACCGGGCCCCTTGAGTAACCCGGCCCTGGATTGCGCGGGACCAGTAATAGCAGAGCCGATCTTTCCGCGGAAGCTCGACAAACCGGTCCAGCTTGTTCCATTGCGGGACAAGGTTTTCTCCTTCCCGTAGGAGCAGGCCTAAGGAACGGAGGGCGCGGATGCACATGTCCCTGCGCCTGCCCGCGGGGGTGGGGGTGAAGATGCCGGGAAAACATTCGTTCAGCCGGTCGGAGGGCCGTTTTTTCAAACTCCCGTCGGATTTCAAAACGGTCCTGTTTTGGTCGAAAAAAGCGAGAAAACCGACAACCGTTGTGTCCTGCAGCCACGGAAGTGAATCGAAGGTTTTCTCCGCGGGCCGGGAAGGAAAGAGTACCTCGGGTCCGAGCGCCCGCTCTTCTAAGCCGTCGCGCAGGAGCGGGTTGAGCCTGAGTTTCCGTTCCTCCTCCTCGCTGTCCGTGATGACAAGGAGCCTGTATTCAAGGTTGAGGAGCTCGTGGCGGAGGTCCCGTTCGCCTTCTTCACGGCCGAAAAATAATAATATTGTCTTAAGCGGCGGTTCGCCGAAAAAACGAACGGCTTCGAGCACCTCCGCGTCCCGTGGAGAGATGAAGGCGAAAATTCGCTCCATGGTCTCTTCTCGAAGGAAAAACGCTTCGAGCCGCTTAATGAGCGTGTGCTTGTTGAAGGGGGTGCGGAATGTTCCGGTATAGTTACGCACGATGTCGAAAAAAAGAGAATCCGGAAGGGTAAGCATCAGCCTGCGCCATTCTTCGTTCATGCGGGGTTAGCGAGCTCCTCCTTTTTCCAGAACTCGATATGATACCGGTATCCCTGCTCGGTTAAAAATTTCTGCCTGTTCGCGGCAAAGGTTTCCTCGGTGGTATATCG
The DNA here is from genome assembly GCA_964458315.1 of uncultured Spirochaetales bacterium. GTDB lineage: Bacteria > Spirochaetota > Spirochaetia > SPDA01 > CAZSGZ01 > CAYWIK01. Next base: position 7,631 of record CAYWIK010000062.1, read on the forward strand.
GGAGACGAGGGTGTAGAAAAAGGAGTTTTTTTTCTTCGGCCGTAAAATCCTGCCGAGACGCTGCGCCTCCTCCTGCCTGGAACCGAAGGTCCCGGAAACTTGTATGGCGACGGAGGCATCGGGGAGGTCGATGGCGAAGTTGGCCACCTTCGATACCGCAATGAGCCCGACTTCACCCGCGCGGAATGCCCGGTATATCTCCTCCCGCTCTCTGTTCGGCGTACGGCCGGTAATGATGGGGATGTCCAGCGTTTCGGCGATTTTCCGGAGCTGGTCGAGATACGCGCCGATGATAAGGACCGAATCTTCCCGGTGGTTTTCGATAATTTGCTCGGCAATAAGAAGCTTTAACGGGTTTTCCGAGGCGATACGGAATTTGTTCCGCTTGTCCGCCGACGCATAGGGGATTTTGCAATCCTCCGGAAGATCGACCCGGATTTCGTAGCACATCGCTTCCGCGATCCAGCCTTTTTGTTCCAGTTCTTTCCAAGGAATATCGAACCTCTTCGGGCCCACGAGAGAAAACACATCATCTTCCCTCCCGTCTTCACGAATGAGCGTCGCGGTGAGTCCCAGCCTGCGGGTTGCCTGTATTTCAGCGGTCACCCTGAATACCGGGGCGGGGAGGAGATGGACTTCGTCGTAGATGATCAAACCCCAGTCCGCCGCGTGGAACACGCCGAAATGGGGAAACGCTTCATTTTTATTGGGACGCCAGGTAAGAATCTGATAGGTGGCGACCGTTACCGGCCGAATTTCCTTTATTTCTCCAGAATATTCTCCGATTTGTTCGGGAGTGAGGGAGGTTTTATCTAAAAGCTCGTCGATCCACTGATGGACCGCCGCAACGTTGGTGGAAAGAATCAGGGTGCTGGTCTCGAGAAGCTCCATCACCCGCATACCGACAATGGTTTTGCCGGCGCCGCAGGGGAGGACGATGATTCCGTAGCCGTTGCCGGGCCGCCGGCTGCCGACAAAAGCGTCGGCTGCTTCCGCCTGATAATCCCGGACGCGGAAGGAAACAGCGTCGGAAGTCTTCGGCTTCATGCTGATCGGCACCGGCGTCCCTTCTCTCAAAGGAGCGCGGTCTTCGACCGGGTAGCCGATTTTGATAAGCTCCCGTTTTACCGTGCCCCGGTCGAAGAGGGAAACGTAGAACCCCTGCGGCGCCGGGGTGAGGAACTTTTCGAAGCCTTTTCTGCTTTCGAGCTCCCGCCGTATCTGATCGTCCGAAAGCGTAAGGAGGAAGCGGTTTTGCTCCTCCGTTTCGGTAAGCACGCACGCGCCGAAACGGGACACCGTCTCCCGGACCGTGTAGGCCACATTTTCCGGCACCGGAAACCGGGACCAGCGGGAGAGCCGTTCGATTATTTCTTCCGGTCCGAGGCCGGCCGCGGCCGCGTTCCAGAGAGACAGGGGCGTTATCCGGTAGGTATGCATGTGTTCCGGCGACTTCTCGAGTTCGCTGAAAGGGGAGATGTCGGACCGGGCGGCTTCAGCCGCGGGATCGTGCACATCAAGGAGAATGGAAGAATCGCTTTGAACGATAAGGGGTGTTCCTTGTTCCGTCATTGGGAAACAGGATATCGTTAAAACGGCTATTACTTCAAGTTTATTGCCATACTAAATATACTTTGTTAATATGCTGTGAAGGACTACATATGGATGACATTCTCATAATCGGCGCCGTTTCGGACAATCCCTTTGCCCAGGACATGATCCAGCATTTAGGCCAGCCGGAAGACTTTTCGGACATTATTTCTCTTAAGAGCTTTCTCAATACTGAATTTTGTCCGCGGTTTATCGTTGACGAATCGAGCTGGAAAAATATCGGAAATAAGCTCGATGGAAAGACCGTCATTTTGGTGAGCAATTCGGTCAGTGAAATAACGCGAAACGATCTGTCTATGCGCAATTTTCTTATCGCCAGGGCGGCGAAAGACAACGGGGCTGCACGGGTCATTTTGCTCGAGCCCGACCTTTTTTACAGCGCCCAGGACCGGGGCCCGAGAAAGGAACACGGGATTGTAGGATTTAAGCGGGATTTATCGGATTATAAGAAATTCGACGGCCAGCCCTTTTCCGCGCGGCTGTACGCGGACCTCCTGGTACGGGCCGGGGTGGACGAGGTGGTAACGGTGCACAACCATTCCTGTTCGGTAAAAAGCATTTTTCTAGACCGGTTTTCCGGCGCCTTTTTCAATTTAGAGCCTTCCGATGTGTACGCGAGCTACATCACCGATTCCGATGTGGTGGATGACAGCCGAATCGTGCTCTGCGCCCCGGACAAGGGGGCGGTCACCTTTGCCCGGGAGGTGCAGGAGCAGCTGGGGGAAGAGAAAGCGCCCCTGCTGCGCATGGCGAAGGAAAGGACCGAGGAGCGGGGAGTGGACATCGAAGTCGCTCCCTATTCGGAAATCAAGCTCGAGGATGTAAAGGGGATGGACGTTGTGGTCGTAGACGACATGGTGCGGACCGGCAACACCATCCTCGAGTGCTGCAAGATGATCCGGGAAGGGAAACCGAATAAAGTGGTCTTTTTCGTCACCCATTTCTACTCCTCCCGTGAAGGGAGAATCAATTTGAACGACCCGAGTATCGATGAAATTGTAACCACGAACACAATCCCGCAAATACTGAACAGGGACATGCAGGGACGGCTGCGCCACAAGATGGTGGTGCTTTTGCTCGAGCGATGGATCTCGAAGTATGTGATGGAGATGCTCGGTTATCCTTCCGGCAGTTTTACAGGTCCCCTGTATCGGGAAGATATGTCTTCGAAAAACCCGCGCTGGAAAGGAAAGATGGGTCCTCTGTTCTCCGGGATTTAACAAAAATGAAAATAAACGGCTCTCCCGATTTATTTCGCATTGGAATTGTAAGCGGCAAACTCGGCGACGTGGACGGTGTTTCTTTAGAAGTTGATAAGTGGATCCATGTGCTCCAAGAGCTCGGGCATACGGTCTATACCATTGCCGGAACATATTCCTCCTCCCTCGCCGGGGTGCCGAAAGAGCGGCAGATGGTCCTCGAGTCCATCCGGTTCAATAGTCCCGAACAAAAGTCCTTCGAGAAACAGGTTTTTCCCCATATGCTCAAGGACCCGCCTTACCTAAGCGAAGAGGCGAAGAAGGCGATTCTGCACCAGATCGAAGTTTTAGGAAGCAGAGCGGCGAACGCCATGTTCAATTTCATTCAGGAAAACGATATCGACGTACTGATTACGGAAAACACTAATGCAATGCCTATGACCTTAGTAGGCGGATTGGCGGTGTATAAACTTGCCGTGGAAAAGCGGATAGCTACAATTTTCCATCACCATGATTTCTGGTGGGAACGAAGCCGGTTCAGCCACAACCGGATCGAAGAGCTTTTAAGCAGGACCATGCCGCCCGTGGACCCGGCTCTAGAACATGTTGTGCTCTCTTCCTACGCGGCCCATATCCTGAGTTCTTTGAAACGGGTAATTCCCAAGGTTGTGCCGAACTGTGAAGATTTCGATAATCCCGTGGTCATGGACCATTACAACTCCGATTTCAGGAAGGAGCTCGGTTTTTCCGATGACGATATCCTTGTGGTCCAGCCGACGAGGATCGTCAAGCGGAAACGGATTGAAGATTCTTTGGAGCTTCTGTATAAGCTGGTGCGGCAGTACCCCAAACTCGAAGGGAAAATCCAATTTATTATTTCCCTTTACCAGGGTGACGAGCCGGATGAAGATTACATCGGCAGGATAAAGAAACGGGCTGAAAAGCTCGGCATTCCCCTCAATATGATTTCCCGCCGGGTGGCCTCGGAACGGAAGACCGACGGCGAAGGAAAGAAGATGTATACGAACCGGGACGTCCTGGCAAATGCCGATTTGGTCACCTATCTGCCGGTCTGGGAAGGATTCGGTAATGCCTTGTTAGAGGCGATAGCCGCGCGGAAGCCCCTCGTTACCACCACCTACCTGGTGTACAAAACCGATATCCGTATCGCCGGTTTTCAAAACATTGAAATTCGGGACAATTACGACGAAGATGGCAGGTTGATCATTCCCGATTATGTACTCGAGGAGGTCCATTTTATTCTCACCCATCCGGAAGAACGGGAGAGGATGGTGGAATGGAATTTCGAGCTGGCCAAAAAAGAGTTCAGTATGCAAAAGCTCCGCGGGCTGCTTCATGAGGTAATGGAGGACTACGCAGCCGAGATCCGGGCGTCGAGGAAGAGGATCGAAAAAAGCAAAAAGGCTTATTCGGTATAATAAAGCAAAAGCAAGGAGGTTGGTGTATGCAACCGGAAGTTAAAACAATCAAAGGACAGAAATCGTGGCTGTTTTCAAACGGAAACATAGAAGCGGCGGTCACCGAGCAGGGGGGGCATATGGCGCCGGTCCATTTTTACCGGGGCACGAAAATGCCGGTTAAGCCCTACTACATAAGCCCCTGGGCCGAGGAGGGGGAGAAGGAAAAGGAAGAGGAAAAAGTTACTCCGGGGGTCTTAAAATCCCTGCGGGGTGATTTTTTCTGCATGCCCTTCGGCGCGGACAGCACCTACAAAGGGGAGAAGCATGAGGTCCACGGTGAGCCTGCAGGCAAGTCGTGGAAAAGTCCTAAGCTCGAGAGGGACGGGGAAACCACCGTGTTTTCCGTTAAGATGGACACAAAGGTACGGCCCGGCAGAGTGACTAAAAAACTCATCCTTAAGGAGGGCCATAATGCCGTCTACACCGACCACATTCTCGAGGGCTATTCCGGTCCGATGACGATCGCCCATCACCCCTGCATTGCGCTGCCGGATGAGGAAGGGGGCATGCGCATCTCCACCGCGCCCATTGCCGGAGGGTTTACCGCGCCGCGTCCGGAAGAGGCCATGTTTTCCGCGGGAGGTGAGTATTACTCGATAGCTCCGGACCGGCAGTTTAAGACCCTCTCTAAGGTGCCCACGGTGTGGAAGGATGTACCCTACACCGACTGCTCCCTCTTTCCGAAGCGGGACGGATTTACCGATATCATCGGTCTCTGCGCAAAGAGCGCTGCGTCGAAACCCCACTGGACCGCTGCGGCCATACCCTCCGAAGGTTATCTCTGGTATTCCCTCAAAAACCCTCAGGTCCTGCCGGTGACCCTGTTCTGGATGTCCAACCTCGGCCGCCACTTTTTTCCGTGGAACGGAAGAAACCGGTGTATCGGCCTGGAAGACATATGCGCGTACTTAGGCCAGGGGCTTGCCGCTAGCGCAAAGAAGAATCCGGTTTCCGAGTTCGGCATCCCGACAACGGTAAAACTCTCTCCGAAAAAACCTTTTTCGGTGAAGTATATTCAAGGGGTGGTAAAGATCCCGAAAAGTTTCGACCGGGTAAAGAATGTCAAGTTCGAGAAAGAGGGGATCGCGTTTCTCTCG
>CAYWIK010000063.1:0-8526 GCA_964458315.1 uncultured Spirochaetales bacterium
TCGCTACTCCACCGGCGGAAAAGTTCGGCACCGGAAGTTTCCCTGTTTCGGCCGTTTCAACGACCAGGTCGTAGGGCGCGCCGAGCATTTTTGATTCCGTCATCAAGGTCTCTTTTGCAAGCCCCTTAAGCCGCTGGATTCCTGTAGTTACTGCACGTATATGTCTGACAGCTTCTACAATGTCCCCGGTGCCCGCCTCTCCTTTGGTCCTAATCATTGCAGCTCCTTCGCCGATACGCCGGAGCGCTTCGCCTAAGTCTCGGCAGCCGCAGACAAATGGTACTTTGAAAGCGTGTTTATGCACGTGAAATTCCTCATCAGCGGGTGTGAGTACTTCGCTTTCGTCTATAAAATCAACACCGAGGGCTTCGAGAATTTGGGCTTCTACGAAATGCCCGATCCTGCATTTTGCCATAACCGGAATGGAAACCGCTGCCTGAATCTCTTTGATCATTTCCGGGTTCGACATCCTGGCGACGCCGCCGTGTGCACGGATGTCCGCCGGTACTCGCTCGAGGGCCATCACCGAAACTGCTCCTGCTTCCTCTGCGATTTTCGCCTGCTCCGGCGTTACCACATCCATAATGACGCCGCCTTTGAGCATTTCAGCAAGGCCGACTTTACTTCTCCATGTCGATTTTTCATTCATTCTTTTTTCCTTTAGGTTTAATTTCCCAATAAAGAACAGAAATGTCAAGTTTCAGCTTAAACCGGTCTACCCGTTCGGCAGTGCATACACTTTTTTCCCGTACTTTTGGAAGTTTCTCGTACCGCCGCCCTGCCGGATCACCCGGAGCGTTGCCTCGGTATCTACCGGTACAGTGCCGCCGATGTAGCGGATACCGCAGCCGCTGAAAAGCTCCGGAACCATTGGAGTGCTCGGGCCTAAAAGTGCTATGGGAAGCCCTTCCGGGCAGCGGCCGATGATTTCGTCAAAAGCGCCGCCGATGATCGTAGTGGAGGTGAGAATGAGGGAATCTGCCCATTCGGCAAGCCGATTCGTGAGTTCAGCCGCTGAGCCGATTCCGTGGGACCGGTCGTGTACATACACATCCGCTCCCATATCAACAAGCAGTTTCTCCACGGGGCGGAAAAATCCCACCATAGCAACTCGGCTTCCTTTACCCGCACCGAGTGCCTGAAACAAAGCGGGATTTTTTCCCCTGTCTTCATCGAAATGCACCGCGCTTGCGGAATTTAAAGCATTTACGAGAGCTAAAGCCATTGAAATCTTAAGCGGTTCTTTTTCAGTCAAGCGCTCGAGCAGGTCTTGCGCGGGCCGGCCTTCAAAGTTTTCGAACTCCGTCCCGGCTTTATGGCAGCAGGCTTCGAGAGGCGCCTCCGCCGGCCGGACAGCCGCCTCGGTCCAGGTGTATGCAACCCCAAAAGCGCCGTTCCCCACCGCAACGGCCGTATATTTAAGGCCCGCGATAATAGTTTCGATCCGCTTTGCCCTCGCCGCTTCAGCAAAGTGCCGGACGAGAGACTGTTGAATGTTCATACGCTTTCTCCTTGCTGAACTCCGGCAGCGCCTGATAATATACAGCCGTGGTTTTGAAAGTGTATAAAAAAAATAATAGTGCAACAAGGATTTTATTTTTATTCGCCGCATTGCTCTTCTTAGGAGCAGGCACGGTATGTGCTTTCGACGTAACCGACGCCCTGGGGAGGAATCTTTCCTTCGACAAACCTCCGGGACGGATCGTGATTGCAGGACGGGCCGTTCTTGCAGTGGCAGACGCCGTTTATATGTTTCCCGAAGCGAAGGAAAACGTGGCTGCTATTGAAAAGATCACGCAGGGAGCGAAAAATTTTATTCCTCTCATAGATGACAATTTCGATAAAAAAATTATTCTTCCTGTCATGGCAGGGGCGGAAGAGATTCTTGCGGCGCGGCCGGACGTCGTACTCATGAAAGCCTATATGAGAAACAAACTCGGAAAGCCTCTGGAACAATTGGGAGTGATGGTGGTCTATCTCAATTTTGAGAGTCCTGCTGAATATTTGAAGGAAGTACGGACCCTCGGGAAGATTTTAGGAAGTTCTGCGAGGGCTGAAGATATCGTGTCCTATTACACCTCGCGGCTCGGGATGGTTGAAGATGCCGCGGTCTTACCGGAACAGCGGAAACCTTCGGTACTGTTTCTTTCATATTCCGACCGGGGGGGAAGCGTTACCCTCAATGTACCGCCCGAAAGCTGGCTGCAGGCGAGGCTTATAGAGACAGCGGGAGGGATACCGGTTTGGACAAAACCATCGGCCGATAGAGGGTCCGCCTCCCGGGGTTGGAGGAAGGTCGGGGTCGAGCAGATCGCCCGCTGGAATCCTGAATATATTGTCGTCACTTCTTATTTTTCCGATGTCGACAAGGTAACCGACCGGCTTTACACGGACTCGGTCTGGCAGAACCTGGATGCGGTAAAAAACAACAAACTCCTAGGGTTCCCCGCGGATTTTTTCAGCTGGGACCAGCCCGATACCAGATGGATTCTGGGCCTCATGTGGCTCGCAAGAAGTTTTCATCCCGGCAGGTTGAATGAAGTTGACATGAAAAGCGAACTCTTCACTTTTTACAACATGCTCTACGGGTTGGAAAAGGAAACCGTGGAAGAGCATATCTTTCCGCTTCTTCGCGGTGATTTAAACGGAGATACTTATTGAAAAAATCCCGTTTAATCATCTATCTATTTATCGCACTGGCGGTCCTTTTTCTTTTTTCTTTATTTTTAGGAAGATATCCTAAAACCGGATTCACTTCTCCCGCTTTGCTGTTTTCCGACGCATTGACCGGTCAACTCGTTTTTAATTTAAGGCTTCCCCGGCTCATCGCGGCGGTACTTCTCGGAGCCGCGCTCGGTGTATCGGGCCATGCCCTGCAGCATCTGTTTATCAATCCTTTAGTAGAACCCGGTTTTCTCGGGGTTTCTCAGGGTTCCGCTTTCGGGGCGAGCATCGCGATTCTTTTTTTGGGCGGAAGACTTTATCTGGTACAATTTTCAGCCCTTATATTTGCCGCGCTCGGGCTTTTTTTGAGTTTTCTTATTGCACACCGTATCCGTTTCGGCGGCTGGATTCTGCGCCTTGTCCTTGCGGGGATATCGGTTTCCGCCCTGTTCACCGCCGGCCTCGGTTTCCTGAAATACATAGCAGACCCGGTGCGGGAGCTTCCCGAAATCACTTTCTGGCTTTTAGGAGGGCTTTGGGGAATCAACTGGACCCGGCTTATCAGTGTGCTTCCCTTCTGTATTCCGGCGCTCGTTTTGCTTTTTTTATTCCGATGGAGAATAAACGCGTACTCCTTGAACGATGAAGTGATGCACTCACTGGGAATGTCACCGAAACGCGGAAGGGTTGTCATTCTCGGTTGTGCCGTAGCCGCCACCGCCTCAATGATTTCCCTCTCCGGCATTGTTGCGTGGGTAGGGCTCATTGTCCCGCATTTAGCCCGAAGGATATTTAATGTGGACACAAAATATTCCCTCCCGGCCTCAATGCTGATCGGGGCGCTTTTTATCCTCGGGTGTGATGATATTGCCCGGATTGCTCTGGCGAGCGAAATCCCCCTCGGCATTTTGACTTCCCTGTTCGGCGCGGCTGTATTTATAATATTGATGATAAAAAAAAGGGTATCCAGTGGCTGATCATTATATCGAAATCGAACATGTCAAATTCAGCTATACACCCGGCAATTCTCTCCTTCTCGATGATATAAACCTTGCTTTTGACAAGAGTTCAGTCACTGTTATTCTCGGGCCGAACGGGGCCGGGAAAACCACCCTTCTCTATCTTCTCCTCGGATGGTTAAAACCGAGAACCGGAAGCATTAGAATAGACGGCAAAGCGATTGACGCGTACGCGCAGCCCGAGCGCGGCCGCCTCATGAGCCTCGTGCCTCAAAGTGAGCACATTCCATTTGAGTACTCTATGCTCGAATATGTGCTCTTAGGCAGGATTCCGTATCTAAAGCCGTTAGAGCTTCCGGCCCGGCAGGATGTCGAGATCGCCGAGGAATCTCTTTTACAGGTCGGTTTGGAACCGGATGACCCTCGAGCAATCACTATTTTAAGCGGAGGCGAAAAACAGCTTCTCTTTCTCGCCCGTTCCCTCTGCCAGCAGCCCGAAATTCTCATTTTAGATGAGCCGAGTTCCCATCTCGACCTGCACAATAAAAAACGGCTCCTCGATATACTGCACAGGCTTCATGATAAGGGGATGACGATCCTCCTCACTACTCATGAACCCGATTTTGCCGTAGCTGCGGGAGAGGGGGCCGCATTGATGAGTAACCACCGAATCGTTGCCGCGGGGCCGATCAAAGAAATATTTACCGACGAGCTTTTAACGCAAGTATATGGATCGGAGATACGGACCGTTGATATCAGCGGTACGAGGATAACCCTATGGTATTGAACCTCCTTCCGGATGGAGTCCTGATTGCGGCCGGGAAATCCGAACGAATGGGCAGCTGGAAAATGATGCTTCCTTTAGGCGGGAGTACAGTGATCGACCGAAGCTTAGATACGATGCTTGGCGTATGTAGTCGCGTGGTCCTGGTCGCCGGTTATCGCGGTGAGGAACTAAAGAAACATTGTGCGGGCCGGAAAAGGGTGCAGGTAGTGATGAACGAATCCTACGAATCGGGGATGTTTTCATCAGTGCAACGGGGCTTTAAGGAAATAACGAGCGGCTACTTTTTTTTCGGATTGGGGGACATGCCGATGGTGCGAGCGGAAACATATCGGGAACTTCTGCGGACCGCACGTAGCCGGGAGAAGGACGCCCTTCCGTCCGACGTCTTAATCCCAACCTATAACAAGAGGGAAGGGCACCCGGTGCTTTTGAGCAGGGCTGTGGTCCGTAAAGTTGCCGAAGAGGGCCGGAATGGTTCCTCCGGGACCCTGCGGGATGTATTCGAAGCCTTTGAAATACAGTATGTTCCGGTCAACGATCCCGGTATCGTCGAGGACCTCGATACAGCAAAGGACTACAAAGCTGCTCGTTTACGGAACCACGGCGGAACACCGGGGTGCTAGAGCATCTCCAATTCCGGAAAAGCTTTGCGTATGCGATGGATCGTCTTCATGTCCAAGAGGCCTTCTTTATTGTTATCCAGGGTTTCCCGTACCCACCCTTTCGCGCGCTTGAGCATGCTCGGCTGGTCGTTATTTTCCCATACTTCGAAACTGCAGCGTTCCGCAAGGGAGGGGTAGAAGAGCTGATGAAGATGATTTACCGTATGTTCTTCCATGAGATAGTGTCCCCGGGGGCCCACATCTTTTATTGTATCGAAAGCCAAAGTGTCCGGGGAGACCTCGATGCCTTCGAGGATCCGCTGGACCATTCCGATACTTTCGTCATCTATAGCAAGCTGCTCGTAGGAGAGGGAATTGGCCGAATCCATGAGTCCGGCAGAGAGATGAATAAAATCCGCCCCCATCATGGCAACCATGAGGTTTGAGAAATTTTTTTCGAAACCAGCCTGTATGTCCGGCCGTTTTGCCTCGGTCACGCCGCCTGAGGCATAGATAGGAATGTCGTAGAGTTTTGCAAGCTGTACCGCCGATGCATTCATCATTCCCATTTCCACACTGCCGGTGCTGACCTCCATGGTTTTTAAATCCATGACCGTGGGAAAGGCGCCGTAGAGCACTTTGGCTCCCGGAGAAAAAGTTTGAACAATTGCGATGGCCGCAAGTTCCTCCGCATGCATCTGGACGAGGGTCCCGGCGAGAGTGACCGGCGCTGTGGCGCCGGCTATCGGAGCTGTGGCACAGGTTACGGGAATGCCGCGCTGGGTAAAAAATTCAAGGAGCTGCAGCGTGTGGCTGTCAAATGAGAGAGGACTGATTGGATTGGTGATCACCGAAACGAAAGGCCGGTCGTGAAGGTCTTCCTCCTCTTCCGCCACTAAACAGGCGAGTTCATACATCTGCCGCGCCCCTTCCATTGTATCGCATCCGCCCATAACGTGTTTGGTCGTATGATTGAGGGCATGGTAAAAATCGTGAACATGATAGTATTCGGGAGAAACATCGTGGGCTTGGCAGGCGATGATGTACACGCCGATCCGGTTTAAATGCTGGACCAATGTCGCGGTGTCGGCTATGTCCCGAAGGTAGGTTTCTCGATATCCTCCCGTGGCCATGTCCAGGATTCGAAAGACCCTGCCCCCGTTTCCGAAATGGACCCGGTATCCGCCCATATGCACATCGTTTCTGCCGTCCCGTGAATAGAGGGTAAATCTCGACGGTGCCAGGTCAAGTTTTTCATCCAGCCAGCTTCCCTGAAGCCATACCGTCCCGGTTTCTTTATCCGTCCTTGCACCTGCTTCGTGTAATTTTTTCAAAAAGTACGGGTCATCGATTCTGATCCCTACTTCCGCCAAAACCTGCCGGGCCTTCACATCGATCGCGGTAATGTCCTCCGCCCGGAGAGGTTTAAAATATGGATAACTCATTCCAACTCTCATAACTGCTTCCAGCATATGAAATTAATTATGTTTTGGGAAGAGGTTTCCCGCTTTTCTCATCCCTCGACTACTGATACAATACTCCTTCAAATGGGGTTAAAAAAAGGCTCACATGCCGCTGTCTGTCTGCTCGTGCTCATAACGGCTTTGTCGTGTGTTACTCCGCCTGAAGCGCCGGAAAGGGGCGAAACAGAAACCGGCGCATCGGCGGACAGCGTTGAGGCATTCCGATTCAATGTATATAAAAAGATCCTGGAAGACAGAGTTGTGCCTCCTGACTGGGAGCAGTTCCTATTCGAACGAGCGGTTGAAAAACAGGCCCTTTCTCTTCTCTCCGGCATGACCTTGGCGGAGAAAATCGGTCAGCTTTTTTTTATTTCACTCTGGGACCCCGGGAAATCGGTCTATGCGGATGAAACGGACGACTGGGTAAAAAAACAGCTTGACGCCCTCAAACCCGGAGGCATAATATTGTTCGGCGGCAATATCGATACGGAAAAGCAAACCAGAAATCTGGTCCGGGACCTTCAGCGGGCGAGCCGGGTCCCGCTGTTTATTGCTACCGATCAGGAAGGCGGAAATGTTTCCAGGCTTTTAGAATCAAAAAAAATCAACGCCGCCCCCATTCCGTCTCCGAAAGAAATCGGCGAATTAAATAATACCGATCTTACCATGCTTGCGGGATGGGTTACAGGAAGAGAACTTGCTTCTCTCGGGATCAATATGGATTTTGCACCCCTTGCAGACGTACTTACCAATGAGGGTAATAAAGTAATCGGAACACGGAGTTTCGGTCCCGATTTCAAGGTCGTGGCCGATCATAGTTCTGCCTTTGCGCGGGGGTTGAAGGCGGCCGGGGTCACGGCGGTTATTAAACATTTTCCCGGGCACGGAAGCTCAGCCGGAGACCCCCATGTCGAATCGGTAAGAGTGGAAGAAACCCTCGATACCCTTCGAAGTACCTCCTTTCTTCCTTTCAAGCGGGCAGTGGAAGAAGGGATCGAATGCGTAATGACCGCGCATATCAGTCTGCCTGAAATTACGGGAACCGACTATCCTGCTTCCTGTTCCCGATATGTTAATTTGTCCCTCCTCAGGGGAGAGCTTGGATTCGACGGAGTAATTATTACCGATTCCCTGGCCATGGGAGCGGTTTCCGCGCGATGGGAAAGCGGAGAGGGGGCGCTTCGGGCGCTTTCCGCGGGAGCCGATCTTTTGCTTATGCCGAAATCTCCAAGGGATGCGTATGCTGCTGCGGCAGGCGCCGTGGTGCGGGGCCGTATCGAGGAAGCAAGGATCGATCAATCGGTTTTACGGATCCTTGAAACAAAAATCAGAAGGGGAATCATCCCCCTTAGCAGCGGACCGGTTGCGTCGAGAGGGATGGCGAAAAACTTCGAAGAGGCGGAAAAACGGATCCAACAAATTCTAAACCATTACTTACCGGAGTTTGATTTAGAAGAAACCGAAAACGATCCCGATTCTGGAAAGATTATCGGAAGCCGGCTCCATAAATTGATCGCTGACCTCCTGCGGAAAAGAATAGAAGATGCTGCATTTGATAATTGAGCCAAACATTCTTATATTAAAAACGGAGGAAAGAGCAATATGAATATTAAAAGTTCCGTTTTTGAGGAAGGGGGAGACATTCCCCAAAAGTACAGTTGCGACGGAGAGGACATTTCTCCGCCCCTGTCGTGGTCCGGCGCGCCGGAAACCACTAAAAGCTTTGCTTTAATATCGGACGACCCGGACGCGCCGATGGGCACGTGGGTCCATTGGGTGATATACAACATTCCCGGGTCGAGCAGCGGCTTAGACGAGGATGTTCCGGCAGACGAAACCCTGTCAGACGGCTCCATGCAGGGGCAGAACAGCTGGAACCGAATCGGGTACGGCGGCCCGTGTCCCCCCGGGGGAACCCATCGATATTACTTCAAATTATACGCTCTCGATACCGAATTAGACCTAAAACCCGGTGCATCTAAAAAAGAGCTGGAAAGGGCCATGAAGGGGCATGTTGTGGCCGAAGAGCAGATTATGGGCCGGTTTTCGCG
>CAYWIK010000063.1:8626-12615 GCA_964458315.1 uncultured Spirochaetales bacterium
GTGCAGATGACGAAGGTATCCGGATTGGCGTATCGAATCCACCTGAGGGTTTCCATTTCTTCGAGGGAAAATAGTATATCCGCTTCACCTTCGGAAATGGTTGGTGAGTATACCTTTTTACCGAACCGTATGTGGCTGAAAACGGAACCGCCGCGCTGGCTCATTCCATGGATTTCGCTCTTCTTAGCATCATACCCCGCGAGCATCGCCGCGCGGGTTACGATATCGCTTGCAAGGATAATTCCTTGTCCACCGACGCCGACCATCAGAATATTATAAATATCCCGTTTCATGATTTTTTCCTCGCTTTTCTTTTTTTCAAAATAACACATAGTCCCTTGACTACGAGAAGGGATAGTTGTTCCCGTGCCAGCAGAGTGGTTATCGCTTCTTCGATATCTTCCGCTTTATAGGCGTCGACCATACGGTAATTTCCCGGGGCGATTCCCATAGCGTCGGCAAGTTTCCCGTAATCGAGGACGAACGCCTCTTCTCCGTCGATCCGCTCCCCGGAAAACGGATTGGGCTGCATTCCGGTCATTGCCGTTGTCCCGTTGTCCAGAACGATGATAAGACCTTTTCGTTTGTTGTACGCCGCATTTAGAAGTCCCGTCAGACCGGAATGGGCAAAGGTCGAGTCTCCGATGATCGACGCGGTGTTCGCCGCCGTACCTTCGACGATTTCGATCCCCTGGGAGATAGTGACCGACGCTCCCATATCCACACAGGTGTCCATTGCCTCGTAAGGGGGGAGGGCGCCTAATGTATAGCAGCCGATGTCTCCGGTGATGATGGTTTTTTTCTCATGCAGGACGTTGTAGACCGTCCGGTGTGGACACCCCGGGCAGAGTGAGGGCGGTCGAGGCGGGAGGGCGGAGGAAGTTGATAACGGTCCGTTATCTGTCGATGACCCCCGTCCTTTCGTCCGCTCCATAACACCCGCGGCCTCGAGGGGGGCCGCAACTCGGTCCGGACTCAATTCTCCGGTTAAAGGAAAAAACTTTTTCCCTTCCACCGGAATTCCCATTGCTTTGATTTGGGTTTCGAAAAATGGATCGAGTTCCTCGACAACGACCACCCGTTCTACGGAATCGCAGAACCGGCGGACGGTTTGTTCCGGCAGAGGATACACCATGCCGAGCTTTAGGAAAGAGGCTTCCGGAAACGCTTCTTTTACATAGGTATAGGCGATTCCGGCGGTTATAAACCCCACTTTCGGATCTCTCTCTTCAATGACGTTACAGTCAAAGCCTTCGGCATCCTTGGTGAGTTTTGCCATTCGGTCTTCCAGCACCACATGGCGTTTCCTGGCGTACGCCGGGATCATGACGTATTTGTAGACGTCCCGGGCAAACCCTTTCTTGTCCGCCGGTACGGTCGAACGCTCCTCCGGGAAGACGATTCCTTTGCCGTGGGAGATCCTGGTGGTGGAACGAAGGATAACCGGAGTATCGTAGGTTTCACTCAGTTCAAAGGCGAGATGCACGAACTTCCGCGCTTCCTCAGAATCAGAAGGTTCGAGCATCGGAATCTTAGCGGCAAGCGCGTAGTTCCTGTTGTCCTGTTCGTTTTGGGATGAATGCATTCCCGGGTCGTCGGCGCAGATGATGACGAGTCCCGCTTTCACGCCGATATAGGAGGCGGTAAAAAGCGGGTCCGCCGCTACATTCATTCCCACATGCTTCATGGTCACGATCGTGCGGGCCCCGGCAAGAGAAGCGCCGATACCGACCTCGAGGGCAACTTTTTCATTCACCGACCATTCGGTATAGACATCCGGATAGGCGGTGAAGTTTTCGAGGATCTCCGTCGAAGGCGTGCCGGGGTAGCCTGTCCCTACTGCGGCTCCCGCTTCCCACGCGCCCCTGGCAAATGCCTCGTTTCCTGAAAGAATCAATTTATCCATGGTGTACTCCTTATTCTGTCTGTTCGACGGCCCGCTTAAAACCCGGAATGGACCCCTCTATGACGGCGTCGTCAACACAGAAGGCGAGCCGGAAATATCCGGGGAGGCCGAACCCTTTTCCCGGAACGGCGAGAATACGTTCCCGCTGCAGGGTCTGGATAAAGGCGAGCTCGTCGCCGCCCGGCGCTTTCGGGAGCAGGTAGAAAGTCCCTTTCGGGACGGTAAACTCGTATCCGCATTTCCGAAGCCCGTCGCACAGCAGGTCCCGTTTCCGCTGATACACGCCGGGATCGATGGAAACCCCGATAAGTTCTCCGGCGGTGCGCTGCATCAGGGCCGGGGCGTTGACAAATCCAAGGATGCGGGTACAGAGGACCGCCCCGTTAATAATATTCTCCCCGTCATCCGCCTCCGGGTGTACCGCAATGTAACCGATCCGTTCCCCCGGGATCGAGAGGTCTTTGGAATGGGAGGTGACGACAATACTGTTTCGGTACGAGGCAAAGACGCTCGGGACCACGGTGTCGTCGAACACGATTTTTCTGTAGGGTTCGTCGCTTATAAGATAGACCGCCCGTCCGAGTTCTTTGCTTTTTTCTTTGAGCAGGGCCCCCAGTTCACGGACCGTTTCTTCCGGGTATACCGCACCCGACGGGTTGTTCGGGCTGTTTATGAGTACCGCCGCGGTCTTCCCGGAAATGCCGGCGGCAAGGGCGGGGAGATCGAGGTCGAAATTTTCTTTGCATGGAACGGTAACCACTCTCCCGCCGTGGTTGGTTATGTAAAAATTATACTCCATAAAGTAGGGGACCGGAACAACGATTTCATCCCCGGGGTTTAACAGGGTTTTAAGGACCACATTGAGCCCCCCTCCGGCTCCGCATGAAAAAATCACTTGTTCTTTGTCTACGGCAATGCCGTGTTCCTTCGAAACATACTCCGCAACCCGGGCCCGGTATTCAGGATATCCTGCGTTCGTCATATAGCCGTGAATTCCTGCCGGATTCTCACCGCAGACCTTCGCGAGGGTCTCGAAAAACCGTTTTGGCGGAGCGACGTTCGGGTTACCGAGACTGAAATCGAATACGTTTTCCGGTCCGTATTCCCGTTTGAGTTCGTTTCCCGTCTCAAACATTTTGCGTATCCAGGAGGAGCGTTCCATCTGTTCGAGTATTTTCCGCGCTATAGGCATTGCTTTGCTCCAAAAAATAAATTAGCAGCAGGATACCATAAGGAAAGGATAGAAATCTACCGGTCCGTTCCCTTTTCTGCATATTCTCAATGATGCCGTCTGATGATATACTGCTTTCGGCCGCCTGGAAGGAACATCCGTATTGCGTTACCGGCAGCTGAAACATAAAGAAAAGGAAAAAATTACTAAAAACGCAAATTAAGATAACATAATTAATATAAACATCAAATAACACGATTTATTTTGACAAAAATATAAATCTGTGTTAATATAAATTATTGGTATGGAGGAAAATATGTCGAGAAAGTACAATTTTTATGCCGGGCCCGGGACTTTGCCCGTAGAGGTCTTGGAAAAGATTAAAAAAGAGATTACGGATTATCAGAGTATGGGGCTTTCGCTGATCGAAACGAGTCACAGGAGCAAGGAGTACGATAATGTACACAACGAAGCGATCAATCTGATTAAAAAGCTTTTAGGTATTCCGGAAGGGTATTCAGTCCTGTTTTTAGGCGGCGGGGCGACCCTGCAGTTTTCCATGGTGCCGATGAACCTCCTGGGGAAAAACGGAACATGCGATATCGTCGTCAGCGGATCATGGGGGAAAAAGGCCTTGGCGGATGCGGAAAAAATCGGGAAAGTGAATGTGGTTTTTGACGGGAAGGAATCATCCTATACCACCCTTCCCGAACCGGCCTCGGTAAAGCCGTCCGCGGGAAGCGCCTACCTTCACATCACTTCGAATGAGACGATCGGCGGTATTCAGTGGAAGGACTGGCCCGACAGCGGAGACGTTCCATTGGTCTGCGACATGTCGAGCGACATTTTGAGCAGATCTGTCCCGGTAGAAAAATTCGGGCTTATCTATGCCGGGGCGCAGAAAAATCTCGG
>CAYWIK010000064.1:0-12479 GCA_964458315.1 uncultured Spirochaetales bacterium
TAACTGACGCCGACGGAAAACGGATATCGGTAGTACCGGTTAAGGGATTCCTGACAGAAAACCGGGACAGCACCGCGTGCGAGGAGTAGAATGATGATTACAATGCGGTGCCATCTGAAAAAACCTAAAGGACCTGTTGGTTTCACTTTTCACCTCTCCGCTCATTATTGTTCACAAAACCGCCCGTCGCACCTCAGCGGTTATTCACATATACAATCGGCCGAACGATGTTATAGACCTCAAAAAACAAAAGTAGAAGTCCGCTTGTTATACTATATGCAAGATATTCCCAATCACCCGTCAAAACATAAGCGGATGTTGTCAAACCAAGGGATACCGCGGACAAGCCTACACCAAGGAGCGACCAAAGCCCCCCGGTCGTATCGCCGATGATGAAACAGCCGAGACCGGGAATAAGCAGGTTGAAGCCGACACCCACGACTTTATCGGTGGTGTCCCGGCTCGAGTTCGAATAAAGGGTAAGGCTCCCGGGTCCGGTCAATTCTGAAGAAATAATTCCTACACCAAGCTGCGGCACCTCTTGAGACCACGCGGCCGGAACTGCAATCGCAACTAACAGCACGAAGAAAATCATTTTTTTCATGTCTCCTCCTCCAGGTTAAATTCTAGGCTTTTTGGTTTGAGAATGCTTTAGTGAAAGGAATTTTTTCTTATTCAAAAGGAATTTCTCTCCTTGCATGGGAAGGACAACTCCCTACCTCGCGCTTGAATGCGGCCGAAAAGGCGCTCGTACTGCTGTAGCCTACCTCCCAACCCACCTCACTTACGGTCATCTCCGTTTCTCTGAAAAGCATTACCGCCTTCTCCATGCGAAGCTGATTGACATATCTGAATATGGTTGTTTTAAATTCGTTTTTAAAGCATTGTTTTAATTTCGTGGTATTGAGGCCTACCCTCTTCGCAAGTTCACAGATCGAGGGTGGGTTGTTCATTTCTGCCGTGAGAATCTCCCGGGCCTCGTGAATCCTCTCCCTCTCCAGCCGGGTAATCTCATCTGCCTGTCTATGCTGCGGTTCGCTCCTCTCTCCGCAGAGCTGATGAATCCGGAGAGCTAAAAACTCGACCACCTTGCATTCAATGTAAAAACGCTGAAGGCTACCCTTCATTCTGCAATTCTTTATCCGGCTCATCACCGCCTGCATGGTCGGCGTTATCCTACCCGGCAACGGATAAATGGTGCCTTCCGGATCCCTCAGCATTTTCTCAAAGGAGGGATCTAAGGGCTCCTGCACATCCTCCACAATCGCATACATTAATGATGGAGAGACGAGAAAGGCTGTTTGATTCGGGTTAGTTCCCGGCTCAATGGTCATCGTTCCAACCACAGCCGGTGAAAGGAGGTATGAATCATGTCGTTTGAGCAGAATTTCCTTATCGTAGTCCTCGATTCCGACCCTGGTAATATCCGGCGAGTCGGTCAGGGTGATTTTAAAAAACCCGGAGGGTACCTCCATCTTAAAATCAATCCGGTCCTTTGCCTGACTGCTTACGATTTGAGCATACCCGATTTCCCGCCGGATCTGTACGAACGTGCAAAGCCCTTTCCCGAACTCTTCATGAAGCGGATACGAATGTGTGACAATTCCGCCAGTTTCCGGTTTAAAATCTATCTCCGCCTGTTCCGTTTTCCGCCGGTAATCGAGATGGAATGAAAACGACTCTTTCATATGCATACAGCTTCCTTTCCAATTATAGCGCATAAATTCGGCCTGATAGAAAAAGTTGGTTCAATCCGATCGGATTGAACCAACTTTTTAGCGATCCACGATTGCACAGAGGGACGTGGTAAACACGTGGGCGAAATTCCTGCCCTTGATCTGCGCATATTCCCCCGCGCCGTAGAGCCCGAGCCAGGGGACATCGTTTCCGCCGGTAAGGGGCCCCTTCACAAGGGAGAAGTACTCGTCTTTAGCTATCCGGTCGAGCATCATTTTACCGCGGTAGGCGCAGTCCGCCTGAAACACCGCTTTCGGCCGTCTGCCGTCGAGTTTTTTCTTAAGCACCCCGGTAAGATGCCCGGCGCCTTCGAAAATCGGCTTTTCCTCCCGTTTTAGAAGCCAGATTTTCTCCCCCTCCGGCAGAGGCGTGCTGGTCAGTACGGCCCCTTCCTCGGTCACCATCGGGATCCCGGTAAAGGAGATGTACCTGCTGCCGTATTCTTCTCGGTACGCTTCCGGCAGCTCCCAGCCGAACCCGCTGAACACCATGGTGAACTGGGCGAAGGGCGTATCTTCAGGCATGCCCACCCTTCCGGTAACCGCCTTCCAGGTGGGCTCTCCGTCGAGTTCCTGAATGAGGCCGGGCGCGCTTTTTGTGACGGTAAACGGCGGCTCGAGGGCCTGAAAACTGTGATTGGCCGCAGTCACCGCTTCAATTGACGGGTCCGCGATTCCGACCGCGCAGGCCCCTTTTTCGATCAGGCGGGTGCCGAAGAACTGATAGCTTGTAAGAAACTTCAGATTGTCGAAGGACAATCCGCCGAACACCGTGACCTCAGGCCCGGCAACCGATTCGATTCCTTTAAGCGCCTCGGCCGGCATGATATTCAAGCCGGACGGATAAAACAGGATCAGGTGGATGCCCGGGTTTTTCTGCTTCAGCTCTTTTGCAATCCTCACCCCTACATCGAAGGACCTCTCCGGGGGAAACGGTTCGGCGGCGGCAACGGTGAAATCCTTGTCTTCACCGCTGCAGGCCATGACCGCTAAGGCACGCATCGCCTCGTTCGGCCCTTCTTTCCCGAGAACGCCGGACCCGGTACACCCGACAATCTCCGCTCCCTTTGCAAGCCGCCCTGCCTCCGACAGAAGTTGTTCGAAATCGTGTCCGATCGATGAATGGATAATGAGAAGACGACAGCTTCCGTTTGAGTTGCCGCCCAGGGACTTTTCCATGCATTCCTTGATCGCCTTTTTCGAGTCTACTTCGCTCGAACTTGCGGAAAAAAACTGCATCATATTCACACCTCCTGAAAATAAATCAAGCAAGTTATGTGCCAGGACCTCTCACGGCCGTTTTCCGGTGCTTTTGCCCCGGGGAGTCAGCCCTCTTCGCGGATTTAGCATCCCCCCCGGACAAAAACTGTTGCAGAAATGAAACACGATAGAAGCAGATTGTTGCAGGAATGTTTCATGGATGAAACATATCAGCAAGGATTTTCGATGCCGAATTTCTTCATCCGCCGCCAGAGGGTGGTCCGGCTCATACCGAGGGCCGCGGCAGCCGCGTTCCGGTCCCAGCTGTGGTCGAGAAGAGTTTGCCGGATCTGCTCTTTTTCCATGACGTCCCGGGCGCCGGTTAAAGCTGCATGTTCCGGTTCAGGAGGAGCCGGCGGGACAGCAGCAGCCTCGCCCATGGCCATGCTTTTCCTGAGTCCTTCCGCGGCCACATATTCGGAACAAACCAGGGCGACGGTCCGCTCCACCATGTTCTCGAGTTCACGCACGTTGCCCGGCCAGTCGTATGCCGTCAGGAGTTCCAAGGCTTCAGGCCGAAACCCTTTAATCTGCTTTCCGAGTTTCCTGTTGAACAGGGCGAGAAAATGGTTTGCCAAAGGAAGAATGTCTTCTTTCCGGCTCCGCAGCGGCGGGACCCTGACAGGCATGACATTCAGACGGTAGAAAAGGTCCTCCCTGAAGGAACCTGCCTCGATCAGCGGCCGGAGGTCCCTGTTTGTCGATGCGATGGTGCGCACATCGACGGTCCTGACGCTGTTGCCGCCGACCCTGCGGAGCTCCCCGCTCTGCAGCACCCTAAGCAGTTTTACCTGTGCCGGCGGCGGCATGTCGCCGATCTCGTCTAAAAGGACGGTCCCCCCTTCCGCTTCCTCGAAAAGCCCCGGTTTCTCCTTTGCCGCGCCGGTAAACGCCCCCTTTACGTGCCCGAAGAGCTCGCTTTCGAACAGCCCTTCGGGGATGGAACCGCAGTTTACCGTAATAAAAGGTCCCTGAGCCCGGAATCCGTCGAAATGGATTGCCCGGGCGATGATTTCCTTTCCGGTGCCGCTCTCTCCCTCAATAAGGACGGTGGAATCGGTCCGGGAAACCGTTTCAATAAGCTCGAGGACCTTTTTCATTTTCGGGCCCGCAAAGACGATGTTCTTCCTCGAATAAGTATCACCGATCTGCCTCCGAAGGTTCTTTACCTCCCCCCGAAGACGTCTTCTCTCCAGGGCCTGCTCGACGGTGAGGAGGATCCGTTTCGAATCCAGCGGTTTGGTGAGGTAATCGAAGGCCCCGAGCTTGATCGCCTCCACGGCGTTCTCGACGGTCCCGTATGCCGTGAGGAGAAGTGCCTCCGGATCGCCGGGTTGGGCCTTTGCATGTTTCAGCAGGTCGATGCCGTTGACACTCTTGATTTTCCGGTCGAGGATGACCATGTCGAAGCCTCCCCTTTCGATTGCAGAGGCCGCCTCTTTCCCGTCCCCCACCGCTTCCACGGTGTAGCCCTGCTCCTCGAGAAGCCGGCTCAAGGCAACCCGCACCCACTCTTCATCGTCTACGACTAATATCGATTCCCGTCCCTCGTCCGACATCCTGTACCTCCCCTCTTTTCAGCTGCCTACTGTTTAGCAAATTTCATACCACCTGGACCGGCCCGCCCTTCGGAAGGCTCATTCGTATACACGCTCCCCTCCCCGCGCCTCGGCGGAGGGAGATTTCCCCGCCGTGGGCCCTCACCACCTTGTTTGCAATCGCCATCCCCAGCCCGGTCCCCTTCTCCTTCTGCGTGAAAAAGGGCTCGAATATTTTTGCAGAAACTGCTTCCGGTATTCCCGGTCCGGTGTCTTCCACCTCGATTACAACCCGCTCCTTCTCTTCCGCCGAGCGGACGGTCAGGGCACCGCCGCCCTCCATTGCCTCGAGGCCGTTTAAAATGATGTTCCAAAACACCTGCTTTATCCCGTCCGCGTCCAACGGAACAGCTCCGATCTCCCGATCGAATTGCCGTATAAAGTCGGTGTTCCGGTACCGCTCCTCTTTCCCTAAAATGCTCATGATCTCCTCTAAGAGAAGATTGATGTCCGCGGGCCTCCGTTCGGGAGTGTAGGGCCGGGCATAATTGAGAAACCTGGTGACGATCTGTTCGAGTCTCCTGGATTCCTCTTTGATCCCTTTGAACAGGAGGGGATCGCCGCCGGAGGTCTGTGACTCCAGTATATCGATGAGGGTGCCGATCGCGGAGAGGGGGTTCCGTATTTCATGGGCGATGCCGGCGGCCATCTCACCGATGGCGGACAGCCGCTCCGCCCGGGTGGCCTTTTCTATCAGCCGCGTATTCTCTAAAGAGACCGCTATCTGGCTTGCCAAGGCATCTAAAAGCGTTCGGTCCCGCTCGGTAATTCCCCGTTCTTTCCCGAAATACCCCGCGGACAGGCTGCCGATCACCCGGGAGCTGATCATCAGGGGAACGGTGTATGCGGACGCAAGGTCCGTTCCTTCGGGGCCGGGGCCGGCGGGGCCCTCCTCGAGAAAAATAACCGCCCGGTCATAGCCGAGCTTCTCTACAATCAAATTCTCCGTTGTTCTTCTGAGCTCTTCCCGGTCGAGGACCGATGCAATGGCTGTGCCGATTTCATGAAGGGTGGAAAGCTTTCCAACCTGGTTTTGGATGATGATCCGGTAGTCGAGGTTTTTCAGGACCGAGGTGATCTGCTGCGCAAATACCGTAAACGGGGCGATGAGGTTTTCAGCGAACTCGTCGTAGAATGCTTTCCTTTTTACGGACCTGCCGGCTGCAACGATTCCGCCAAGCCTGTTTTCACTCCGTAAAAAGGGGGCGGCGATAACCTGATGCAGTCCCATCTCATCCCAGGGAGACATTCCCTGCCGAATGTCGGTAATTTCCGCACCTCCCTTCGCAGGTCCTTCGGGTGAAGATGCAAAAAGAGCGCCGCAATTGAAGTCTCTGTCCGGGATATCCATACCGAAAGCGGCGGCAGGGGTGAAGCCGTTCCGGGCTTCGTCGTATATCATCACGAAACTTATCTCAGCTTCGAAGGTCTTGATGACCGACTCGGCGGTGAACCGAAAAAACTCATCGAGGTTTTCGATAGTGATAGCATGCTGAGTATATTCCTGGATGAACCTGAACCGGTCGAGCTCCCGGTCTAATTCGTTTCGTACCGCGGCATGGTCAAAAGCCGCAGCTATATATTTGTGCAGTTCGTTGTTCAGCTGCCGGTTGATATGTTTGAGATCATAATACGAGGGTTCACCGGTTTGCATAAAACCCCCTCTTTTCCAGCAGCCGGCGCAGCAAAATGAGCAGGAAAAAAAGGAATACTCCCCAATAAAGGTATTTCTTTGCATACACCAGCTGTTCCAGAACGGCCGGAATGCCGACTCCTTCATGTACAGAGAGCCGTCCCGCTTCGCCGGAATAATGCCCCTCCGCAGATACACCGGCGGACCGCCCGTACACTCTCCGTACCACAATTTCACTCGGCTCTTTCTTACAGCCGGCCAAGGCAGTTATAATACAAGCGGCACACAGAACAAACGGAAACAGCAGCAGAAACTTCCCTTTTCCTCCGCCGCCTTTCCGGTTTTCCTTCCGCACATGCTTTACATAATCCGAAGGGGTCATACCGGTGTATTTTTTAAAATGAGTAAAAAAGGAGGTTTTTGAATTGAACCCGCAGGTGTAGCCGAGATACTCGAGGGTGATTTTTTCATCAGCATCGTTCTCGATCCTCTTTTTTGCCTCCTCCACTCTGAGATTTGCAACAAACTCGGAATAACCCATGACAAAATAGGAATTGATGACCTCGGAAAGCCGGTGGCGGCTCATTCCGATTCCTTCGGAAAGCTCGGCCATCGTGAGGTGCCTGTCCAGATACGGTTTCTGAGCTCGAATGTATTCAAGAATCTTCTCTGCCTCATCTTTCAGGCTGCCGTCCGCCGAAAATGGCGCGGCGGCCGGTCCGGCAGGCAAAAACCGCCATGCGGACCCTGCAATAATGAACAACACGGCGGAAACAAGAGCAAAAATAAAAAAATTGTGATGCAGGTTATAAAACCAGATGTACATTGCCCCTGCGGCGGGAAAGAAAAGAACGTATCCGGCAGCTGCAGCGATAGCTAACCACCGGGGCCGGCGGCTCATCCACAAACCTGCCGCGAAATAGGCGGTAAACTGAAGAAGCAGGGTATAATTGAAAAGCCGGGAGGGAATATCCGTTCTGTTGATGATCGATAGAATACGGGCATCCCGTACCGTCTCGGTGCTTGCCGCGTATAGTACGAAAAAAGAGAATGCCGCGGCTGAAAGCGCATAATGCAGAAAGTAAAACCGGTGCTTTTTACGCGCAGACATCAGCACATACAAAAGAAAGGTCGGACCTACGGCAAACCCTATCGCCTGGTCGAGATAGGGGAAAAACCTGTACAAGGCTAAACTGCGGTAGAGATATGGACAGCAGAGCAACTTCGCCGTGAGGGCCGCGGTCAGAACGAGGATTAATAAAAGAGGGGCCAGCGGGCGGCCTCTGTACCTCAATGGTTTACGGAAGACCATGAAAACGAGAGCAAAGAGCGCCACAATTACGTATGCCCCTATTTCGATCGGACCGGCCATAGCATCTCCCTGAAGGTCCCCTTCCCTCGATGCTCAACATGCTGTCTATATATAAGCCTAAAAAAAGTGAAGCGAAAATGCAAGGGATGGGGGCGGCTTATCGCCGCCAAAACCGCGGAGTAAAGAGGACGAGAATCGTAAAGATCTCGAGGCGGCCTAAGGCCATGATAAACACGAGGAAATACTTCACATAATCGGGATAAAAGGCGTAATTTAAGGCAGGGCCTATCCTGCCGAAGCCCGGGCCGATGTTTCCGAGGGACGCTAAAGCGGTGGAAAAGGAAGTAAGAATGTCGTTTCCCGCGCTTGCCACGACCAGGGTCGTGACGATGAGCATAAAAATATAGAGAAAGACAAACCCTGAAATGACAAAGACGATGTCTTTTTTCACCGTGTCTTTGTTCATCCGGACGTTGAAGATCCCCTTCGGGTGCACAAGATACTTTAATTCGTTAATGCCGAGCTTTAAGAGCGTCACAATCCGCATCACCTTGATTCCGCCTCCGGTCGAACCGGAGGAGCCGCCGATAAACATGAGGGCGAACAATATCGCCTTCGACAAGGCGGGCCAGGCGGCAAAATCCGCGGTGGCGTATCCGGTGGTCGTAAGAATCGAAGCCGCCTGAAACCCCGCGAACCGGAGGCTTTCGCCGAAACTCCCGTAAGCCCCCTGCCGGAAAAGATTGACGGCGATGACGAGCATAGTCACGACAAAAATGCCTAAATACGCCTTGATCTCGGTGTTCCGTCCCACGGGACGAAAGTTCCCGATAATCATCTTGTGGTAGAGGACAAAGTTGACTCCCGCCATGAGCATGAAAATGGTGATGACGATATGGATGTATGCGGATGAAAAGTGGCCTACACTCGCATTCTTCGGCGAAAACCCTCCGGTCGCCAGGGTGCCGAATGTGTGGGTCAATGCATCGAACAAATCCATGCCGCCGAAAAGGAGGAGCGCCGTTTCCAGCACGGTAAAAACCAAATAGATGAACCAGAGAATTTTCGCCGTTGCCGTAATCCGCGGCGTCACCTTGTCCACCGACGGCCCCGGGGCTTCCGCCTTTACCAGCTGAAAACCGCCGGTGCCTAAGAGGGGGAAGATAGCCACGGTAAGCACAACGATCCCCATGCCGCCGAGCCAGTGGGTCAGGGAACGCCAAAAGAGGATGCAACGGGGGAGGCTTTCGATGTTCGTAAGGACGGAAGCCCCGGTGGTGGTAAACCCGGACATGGTTTCGAAAAAAGCGTTGACGTACCGGGGAACGGCGCCGGAAAGGAAAAAGGGCAATGCGCCGGTCGCCGCCGCGCCGAACCACGCCATGGTGACAAAGAGGAACCCTCCCTTTGTGGAAAGGTGACGGTGCTCCCGACCGATAGTCAGCGGAAGCAGCCCTAAAAATATGCCGATATTTACCCCGATGGGAACGAGAAAAGAGGGAAGCAGTTCGTTCTCCCCGTAATACCAGGCGACAAACAGGGGAATAATCATAAAGAATGAAAGGATCAGGAGAAAGATCGAAAAAATACGAAGGACAACAGCTATTCTCATATCCGCTGGTCAAACATTTTATCGAGTTTTTTAATCGATTCTTTTCGGGTAATCAATACAATATGATCACCGCTCTGGATGGTATAATCACCGTGAGGGATGATATTTTCCCGGCCGTTTGAAACGAAAATGATCAGGGTGTCGTACGGCAGTTTGAGGTCTTTTATCTTTTTTCCGAAAAAAGAACTGTCCTCGTCGCAGGAGACTTCTATAATCTCGAGCTTGCCTCCGGATATGGCGTGAACGTTTTTAATATTACCCCGCCGGACAAATTTGAGTACTGTGTTCACCATCGTGTTGCTCAGACTGATGGTGGTGTCGATTTGAAGATTGGCTGCTATATTGAGATAGTTGTTTTTGTTTACCAGGGCGATCGTCCGGTCGATTCCTAAAGACTTTGCGTAGAGGGAAGTGACCAAGTTGAGCTCCTGGTTTTCGGTAACGGCAATCAGAAGATCATATTTCAGGAAATCACCGTCTTCTAAGACCCCCTCGTTGGAAATGTCGTCGTTGATGACCAGGGCCTCGGGGAACTGCTCCGCCAGATTTTTACTTGTTTCATAGTCTTTTTCGATAATCACGAGCCGCCGGGCAGTCCTGGAGGTAAACAGGTTCCGGAATAGTTTGGTAACCGACGTTTTTCCACCCAATGGTGTTTTGTTGAGCAGGTCCCTCGCCACATAGCTTCCGATCCGCCCCCCGCCTACAACGATCACCCGTTTTAAATCGACCCGGTGTTTACCCGCCCAGGAAAAAATCGCTTCCAAGGTTTCCTGTTCTCCTATGACGTAAAGGGTATCCCCGGTCCGGATCACCGTATTTCCGGATGGGATGATATAATCATTGTCCCTAAGTACCACCGCGATGATAAAATCGAGGCCGAGGGACTCTTTGACTTCTTTTACCGTCTTTTCGGAAAAAAACGAGTCGGGGCCGGCCAAAAGGGTCCGCATCTGAAAGGAACTGTCTTCGAAGTACATGATATCGGAGGTGGCCCCGTGCTCAACCGAGCGGGTAATTGCCCTGGCCGCTTCGATTTCAGGGTTGACCACATAATCGATTCCCAGAAATGGTTTGTCGGAGATCCGCGAATCGGAATAGTCGATGTTCCGGACCCGGGCGATTTTGTACGGCACAGTGAACTCACTCGAAACGAGCCCGCAGGCAATCATGTTGAGCTCGTCCGACTCGGTCACGCTGATAAAAAAATCGGCATCCGCAATCCCGGCTGTTTCGAGGATCTGCCTGGAGTTGGCTTCTCCGTGGACCACCATACAGTCGAGACTGTTCTGGGCGAATTTTATCTTCTCCGGATCGCGGTCTATCAGGACAACATCTTTGTTTTCTTCAATGAGCTGCCGGGCAATCTGTATTCCGACGTTTCCGGCGCCGACGATTACAATTTTCATAATGTTTAAATCCGAATAAGGCTATCAAAAAAACAGCCGCTCCGCAAGGTTTACATTTTTTCTTTTTTTCCATAGGCTTTAAAGCAGAGGGTATGCAAGCTGATCCCGTCTCTATCAAAGACGCTGCCGCGAACACCGGACTCTTCCAGAGCCGGTTTTGGGCGGCTTTTAAAAAAGAGCGGGGCTACAAGGTCCAGGCCTTCCGAATCGAAAATAACGGCAAAAAATCATACCTCGTGATCGTTAACCGGCCGTTCCAAAACCGCCGCTCCTACGGTTATGTTCCTTATGGTCCCGAACTTCGGACTTCGGAAGGCGGAGAAGGGCAGCTCCTCGAAGAAACCGCAGAGCTACTAAAACCCCATCTCCCGGCCGCCACTTCGTTTATTCGTTTCGACCTTC
The DNA here is from genome assembly GCA_964458315.1 of uncultured Spirochaetales bacterium. Taxonomy (GTDB): domain Bacteria; phylum Spirochaetota; class Spirochaetia; order SPDA01; family CAZSGZ01; genus CAYWIK01. Next base: position 10,963 of record CAYWIK010000064.1, read on the forward strand.
CGTGGGAAAGCCCGTACGCGTCTACGCCGCCTTCGTCGCAAATTCGAGAACTCCGGATGAATTTCGGCAGCAGGAAATGGAACCTTCGGAAAGCGCCGACCGACATTCAGCCCACCGACACGGTGATCATTCCCGTGGAACAATCTTCCGGCAAACTTCTCGCCGGGATGAAGCCGAAAACGCGGTACAATATCAGGCTCGCGTTCCGCAAAGGGGTGGTCACGAGGTTCACCGGCGAAGCAGGGCTGGATGAGTGGTTTCACCTCTACAATAAAACAGCCGAAAGGAAAGGAATTGTAGGCGAGGATTACGAATACTTCAAATCGCTCTTTGCCGTCTCCGAAAAAACAACCCCTGAAATGCTGCTTTGCAGCGCATATTTTAAAGGAAGACCCATAGCAGGGATCATCGTTGCGCTCTATAAAAGGAAAGCATACTACCTTTTCGGCGCCTCGGACTATGACTACCGGCGGCTCATGGCCCCTTACGCGGCCCAATGGCGGGCCATCATGAAAGCGAAGGAATACGGCTGCGCCACCTACGATCTCTATGGTATTTCCCCGTTTTCGAGCGCCAACCATCCGCTCTACGGACTCTATCGTTTTAAAACCGGCTTCGGCGGCCGGATACGTCACTTCCGGGGGTGCTGGGATTACCCCTTCGATAAAGGGCTCTACGAAGGTTTTTCAATTTCGGCAGGATTGCACAATGGATATCACGTCGAGGGTTGACCGCCTCGCGTGTTTGCCGTTTCGTAGTTTTGAATACAATTTCCCAATTCTTTCCTCTCTTCATCTTCTAAAAGAAAGAATTGATAACTGCTCTCTCCGCCGTTTACGGTGTTGAACTCGATTACCGAACCGTTATTCTTCAGGATAACACTGTGCCACTCATTCGGCTCTACTCTGTACACCGTCCGAGGCTCCATGACAAGGCTCTCGAACTGTTCCGGCCTTTCTCCGCCCCCCCCGAAAACGAGGTAGGCCGTGCCTCCTTCACTTAAAACCGCGTATGCTGCTTCCGCATTTTCATATCGGTAGACACCCTGCAGTCCCTTTCTGGAAAACTCGTTAGTAAAGTTGAGGATTCCCAGTTTCCACATTCCGTTTCGAATCAGCTGCCTGTACCCGCCGTCGGTATGACGATACGCGGTAAAGGCCGATGTTCCCGCGGGACCGATCTTTTTCAGTTCTTTTTTCATCAAGTGCTCATGTTTCCTTTCATTACAGGCAGGGCAAAAAAAAGCGCCCTCCCCGGGGGAAGAATCCATTTCCGGTACCTTGCCGCATTTTTCGCAGTAGAAAGTTACTTCGTACCGCACTTTGCAGTAGTCACAGGTATAGGTATTTCCTTCTCCCTGCAATTCCGCTCCGCAATCAGGGCAGTTCATACCAGCCCTCCTTCTAAAGACAGGGTCCGAATATGATACCGCACATGTACTCTATACTGTCAAGGGGTCAACGGGGCGGTCCTGCAGGGCCGGCGGTATTCAATTTAAAATTACCGGGGAAAATTTA
>CAYWIK010000065.1:0-12345 GCA_964458315.1 uncultured Spirochaetales bacterium
AAAAAGATGCGGATCAACCTCGATCCGGGCATACGGGACGGACAGACCATCAGGCTCAAAGGCAAAGGAGGCGCCGGAACAAAGGGAGCGCCCGCAGGCGATCTCTATATCACCATACGGGTTTCGGAACATCCTGACTACCGGAGAGAAGGCGACGATCTCTTTAAGGACGTACCGATCGATGTGTATACCGCTATACTCGGGGGCGAACAGGAAATTGAGACTATTTCCGGAAAGTATAAACTGAAAATACCGCCCGGCACAAACAGCGGCGCCGCCTTCAGGCTCAAAGGCCGCGGATTTTCCAAATACGGCGAACCGGGCATAAAAGGCGATCTGTATGTGAAGGCGATCATCCATGTACCCAAAAATTTAAGCAGTGAAGAAAAAGATCTGGTGAAAAAACTCGCATCACTCCGGAAGAAAACTGCTGGGAAAACCGTATAAATTACGATATATTAGTCTCCGGAAGGAGCTATTTATGAATTTAGAGCAAATAGCGAAAGAAATCGGTATTGGAACAGATACACTGCGTTCTATGTACCGTTCTTTTCTCGATCACACAGAGAAAGATCTCAAAAAAATCGCCGAAGCATCTGAAAAGGGAGACATGGAAGCCCTCCGGTCTCATGCCCATCATATTAAGGGCGCGGCGATCAATTTAGAACTTATGGAATTAAGTGAAAGGGCAAAAAACCTCGAGTACGCGGCAAAAAATGCAGAAAAAGACAAAATTCCGACCCTTCGGGACCGGCTTATTTCGGAATTTCGAAAGCAGGAACAAACAATAGGAGAGATGCTCGGATGAAAAATGTGCTCGTCGTGGACAACAATAGGATGATGCTCGATTTTATGTCGGACATCCTTACGAATGCAGGGTATACCGTGAAAACCGCGGAAAACGGACTTGCGTCTCTCGAGGTACTTCAAACCTTTGTTCCGGATGTTATTTTTATCGATCTTGTTATGCCGAAAATAGACGGAAGACAACTTTTACGAATTCTAAAAAGCAACGATCGGTTTAAGAACATCACAAAGATCGTCCTTTCCGCGATTGCCGCCGAGGAAGAATTCACCGGTTTCCCCGCAAACGCGGATGCCTGTATCGCGAAAATGCCCTTCCGGGCGATGAAAGATGCCGTTCTCGGGGTGCTTGAAGAAATGATCGCCGGAAAAAAAGATCGGTACCGCGGACAAATTGTGGGCGTGGATAAGCTTTATAATCGGGATATTACCGAAGAATTATTGGTGACGCAGCATCACCATGAAATGCTTTTTGCGAGTCTCACCGATGGTTTTATAGAAATGACTTCGGATAAAAAAATTGTCTATGCCAATGCAGCCGCGTTCTCTCTCACCGGGACCTCGGAAAACATCATGCTCGCCGGCGATTTCCCTTCTCTGTTTCCCGAAACAAATCGGAAGAGTATCATAGACACCATCGAATCGCTCGAAGAAAAACCGCGGGAACTCGGCGAGGACGAACCTATCGTGCTTAATGACAGGAGACTGCTCATACGGTTCATACCTGTCATATACGGTGTTCATCGATCGGTAATTGCAGTTTTGCAGGATATAACCGAACGGAAAAAAGCAGAGGAGATGACCCGGGAATCCCTTGCGCAGAAAGAAACCCTTTTAAAAGAAATCCACCACCGGGTAAAAAACAATCTCCAAATCGTGGTAAGTCTTTTAAGCCTGCAGTCCCGGCTCCTCGATGATGAAAAAATGGAACAATATTTTCAGGAAAGTCAAAATAGAATTGCCGCAATGGCCCTTATCCATCAGCAGCTCTATGAATCCGTAGATTTGTCAGGTATTAGGCTCGATTCCTATCTTCAGGATTTGGCTGCCCAACTTATCCACACCTACGGGAACCAAAACCAGGTGGTACGCACAATTGTTGATGTTCCGGACAAACCGATACCGATTGAAACCGCGGTCCCCCTCGGCCTTATCGTAAATGAACTCGTAACCAATTCCCTTATTCATGGAGTAAGCAAACTGAAGGGCGAGGAAGCCGAGGGCCGAATCGAGCTCGCGATAACCGAGCATGACGACCACTGTGTACTTATAGTCCGGGATAACGGGCCGGGACTGCCCGAGGAAATCGATATTTCCGCGGCCGACTCTCTCGGCCTGTCTTTAGTCGAAACCCTCGCGCAGCAGCTCAATGGAAATTTGCGCCTTGGAAATAATCAGGGGGCCGCGGTAGAAGTCCATTTTCAACTGGAATGATTATAGGTCCCTTGCAATCCCGATATGTTTTCTTTAATATCTATGGCCATGGAAAATCCATCACCTGATAGGGGGAACAATGTAATTATCAGGGACAAAATTCTCGAAAACCGCTATTATGTGGCGGAACGCGTGCTCAAACGTCTTTGGGACCGTTTTCCAAGCCTTGAGCAGCAATATTCAAAAAAAGATAAAAATAAATGCAGGGACGATGTAATCTATCACCTTATGTATCTGGCCAATTCGGCGGGAAGCGCGTCAGAAGAACTTTTCCTTCATTATACCGGGTGGGTGAAGGTGCTCTTTCATTCCCTCGGGGTCCCGAAGGAAACTTTCCTCCTTTCCCTCGAATTCATTCGGGATGAACTGCGGGATTATCTTGAATCGGTCCCTGAAGGAATTGCATGCATAGAAAGAATAATCAACAGGAGTATTGAGGAGTTTCCGGACATGCCGGAAGAACATGCATCGTACATAAACCCCGAAAATCCTTACGCGGAGCTGGCTGTGACTTATCTGCATGCGGTGATAGAAGGAAAACGGCATGAAGCAGGCAAGCTGGTTGTCACGGCCGTCGAAGGGGGAACTTCCGTAAAGGATATCTATCTTCATGTGTTTCAACCGACCCAGCAGGAAATTGGAAGGCTGTGGCAGATGAACCGCATTTCCGTTGCCCAGGAACATTATGCAACCGCGGTCACACAATTGGTAATGAGCAGACTCTATCCCTACATTTTCAGCGAAGAAAAAAACGGCAATACATTCATCGGGACCTGCGTAGGCGATGAACTTCATGAGATCGGTATCCGGATGCTGACCGATTTTTTCGAAATTGAAGGCTGGGACACCTATTTTCTCGGGGCCAACACGCCTGCCTCCGCAGTCATAGATTCGTTAAAGGAATATGAAGCAGATATTATAGGGATCAGCGCCACCATGACATACCATGTTAATAAGGTCGAAGAACTTATTTCCGCTATTCACGCTGAAAAATGGTTAAAACGACCAGAAACGTTAGTAGGCGGGTACCCCTTTAACAGGGACAAGGAACTCTACAAGCGTGTCGGGGCGGACGGGTTCGCGGAAAACGCGTTGGATGCCTTACAAGCGGGCCGGGATTTAGTGCATGAAGAACAGGGAGATGAAAAATAATGTCCGGGTCTCAGGAGTTTCACGGTTTCGCCCTTGTATTAGACCGGCACGGGACGGTGCAAAAAATCATTAGAAACGACCTTTTTCCTGAAAATCAAATTCAGCCCGGGGACCTTCTTGCCTCAATCATCGAAACGGAAAGCCTTCCCAAATATCTTACCTTCCTTCATACCCTCGAAAGGGAAAGGGCCCTCTACGACTGGGACATTAATATTGACCATTTCGGGAAAGTTGAAACTCTCTACTTTGTCGGAGGGAAAATTGAAGAAAACAATTTAATCGTTGCTTCCGACTCAAAGCGGCAGGCGGACTACTATTACCGGGAAATTGTTTCAATGACCAACGAACAGGCCGACAAACTGCGCGGCTATTCCGAAGAGGAAACGGACCGGAGCATCCTCGACGAACTCAGCCGGCTTAATAATGAACTTTCCAATCTGCAGCGGGACCTGTATAAGAAAAACAGTCAGCTCCAAAAATTGGTCAAGACGCGGGACAAATATTTAGGCATGGCGGCCCATGACCTTCGCAACCCTCTCGGCGCTCTTTCTAACATTTGTGTCATTCTTCTAGATGAAGAAACAGGCCCGCTCAACAACACCCAGCGGGAACTGATCGAACTTGTGCAGGAAACCTCCGATCATATGCTTACACTGGTGGAAGATATGCTCGATATCTCTAAAATTGAATCGGGAAACTTAAGCCTGGATTTTGAAAAAGTCGATATTATTCCCCTTCTCAACCGTTCGATTTCCCTCAATTATCATCTATCCCGGAAAAAAAATATAACGATAGTTACCGATTACCCTTCCAATTCACTATTTGTTCAGGCGGATTCGAAAAAGATCCTTCAGGTTTTAGATAATTTGATTTCTAACGCAATCAAGTTTTCAAATCCCGGAAGCGATATCCGAGTGCAAATCGATTCTTACGATTCGGCGGTAGAGGTTTCCGTAATCGACCAAGGGAAAGGGATTCCCGAAAAAGAGATGAAACAATTATTCAGCCCTTTTCCCAAAATCAGCGTCACCTCTACCGGCGGCGAGAAGAGCACCGGCTTAGGGCTTGCGATTTGTAAAAGAATTATTGAAGGTCATAACGGCCAAATCGGAGCGGAAAGCGAAGCGGGAAAAGGGTCGAGGTTTTTCTTCACCCTGCCGAAGGCGTAGCTCCGGGCGCACCAACGAAAAGCGCCGCAAGAAATACTCACGGCGCTTTTTTTTATAAATCCTTAGTATGCAGGCTGGCCTCTCCGCTCTTCGGCCTTTGCCGCCCATTCCTTGTAGTTGTCCGGAGTGAGAAGTTCGACCTCAACAGGTATTTCAGCCTTTTCGTAATCCGCCTCGCCGTCCATCAGTTCTTTTAGTACCTTTACACTTTCGTAACCGATAAAGTACGGCTGCTGAGCAACGGTGGCGTCAAGCACACCGTCTTCGATGGCCTGCAGCTCTTCCGGATCGCCGTTATAGCCGACCACAATCGTGTCTTCGCCTGCCGCCTTGATTGCATTGGCGGCACCGACCGCTTCGCGGCCGCTAGAGAAAAATACTCCCACTACATCCGGAGCTTTGGAGAAAATCTGCTGCATAATGTCGTAACCGCCTTCGGCGCTGGGATTCTCTACAACGAGTTCAGCAGCCACTTCGTAGCCGAGTTCCTTAGCCTTGTCCATGAAACCCTGGCCCCTGCCGCGAGCGTAGGTCCATTGAGGCTTTACACGGCCTGCACCGACTTTTCTGCCGCTCAAACCCATTTCCTTGACCTGTTTATCAATAAACTCCATGGCAAGCTGTCCGCCTTCATAGTTGTTCGATATCAAAAGTGCGTTCACTGGGCCGGTCATGCCGATATCGGCGCACACAACAGGGATGCCGGCGTCTCTTGCATTTTGTACCGCCGGGCCGATAGCACCCGGATCAACCGGAGTTATCACAATACCGTCGACTCCCTGTCCGACTAAAGTATTGATATCCTGTACCATTTTGGTGGGATCAGCGTTTTGATCAATCATGATGTATTCGTATCCTAAATCAGCACAAGCGTCGCGCACACCCTTTTCAACATTTTGAAAGAATGTGTACTCCATGGTCCACAGTGAAAAACCGACCGTCATTTTTTCCTTCGTTACCTTTTCCGCCGGAGCTTTTTCTTTCTCTCCGCCGGCGAATGCCGTCATCGAGACAAGTACCAGCAACGCGATAACGAGACTAATAATTTTCTTTTTCATCGCATCTCTCCTTTTTCTTAAGATTTTTTTGTACCTTTTAATAATTTTAAATACTTCATCTCTCCTTCTATCACCTCCTTTTTCTAATCATTCATTCATTCACGCTGTCCGAGAAGTGTAAACCGGACCCTATTAATCGCCACTGCAAAAATAAGTACCAGTCCTGTAGCGACAAACTGCCAATATGAATCTACCTGCTGTAATCCCAAACCATTTTTAAGAAAAGTCACGATCAAAGCCGCGAAAAAAGCGCCTAACAGACTTGCCGTCCCGCCGCCGAGGATCGTACCGCCAAGAATGACTGCGGGTATTACCTGAAACTCATACCCCTGCCCGAGATGGCCCGGATTCGCGCTTCCGAGGTTTGCCGATATTACTACAGCCGCGATTCCTACGAACAGTCCGAGAATCGTAGATGCGACTGTTTTGGTCTTCTCTACATCGATTCCTGAGAGCTGAGCGGCATCACTATTCGACCCGACCGCAAGCATATGCCTGCCGAAAGGAGTTTTCCGCAGAATAATATAGCCGATTAAAAAGCAGAAGCCCATGATGATAATGGGGAAAGGGATACCGGCTATTTTCCCGTTTCCGATAAAAAGCCAAGCTTTATTCTGAATGTAGATCGGGTTGTTCCCGGTGTAGATATAGGCAAACGCACGGTAAATATAAAGCATTCCCAACGTAGTAATAAACGCGGGGATGCGTAACCTTGTAACGAATATTCCGTTTACAAATCCTAAAAAGCCGGCAAAGAGGATTGTGATTAGAATAGAAATACCGCCTATTGAAGGCAGCAGGGATGAACCGATGCATGCCACAAGAGAAAGCATCGACCCGATTGAGATATCGAACTCTCCTACGGCAATCACAAACACCATTCCTACGGAACCGATGGCAACGAAGGTAGAAAACTTTACATTACTGAGGAGATTAAAGGGTAGTCGGAATTGAGGACTCAAAACGGAAAACAGCAGGAAAATAACGGCAAATATAAAGGGCAGGCCGATAAAATCCCAGTTAGTCGCGATAAAATATGCAGGTCCTTTGGTCCGGATCGTTTTCATACCTTGATCCCCTTCGCTTTTGCCACCTCGAGATAACGGGTTCTCAATCCGTCGATGAACAAGGCAGCGATCAATACCAACCCGACGGAGAACATCTGATAAAATATCTGCACCCCTAAAAGATTGAGGCCGTAGTAAATCATCGAAATAAAAATTCCCGCAAAGAGCGTCCCCCAAAGATTACCCCGGCCTCCGGATAAGCTCGTACCGCCTAGAATGGTCACCGTAAGGGCCACGAGCATGAAATCCGGAGACATAGTGGGAATACCGATGAGAGTCTGGGAAGTCCTTATCGTTCCGGCGATAGCCGCGGTAATGGCCACCAGCCAATACACTCCAATCTTCACTAAGTCGACATTTATACCCGATATCCGCGCGGAATATTCATTTGATCCGACCGCGCTTACATGCCTGCCGAAGGCAGTGTGGTAGAGAAGGAAATAGAAAAACACGAACAACACAAGCATAATGATAATTGGAATGGGAATACCGGCAAGCGTTCCGGTCCCGAGTTCCATAAACACTTTTTGCTTTATAACAATCTGTTTGCCGCCGGCCACGATGAGCGATGCGCCCCGCATGATTGAAAGAGTCGCGATAGTCGTGATGAGCGGGCTGACCCGGAGCTTCGCAATGATGACACCGTTGAAAAGACCGATACACGAAGCGATGGCGATAGCAAACAGAATGGCCAGGGGGATACCGACTTTCGGAATGAGAATGGCGATAAAAACACTGCACATCGCCATCGGTGTTTCGACGGAAAGATCGAAACCGCCGGAAGTAATAGCAAAGGTCATCCCGAAACCTACAATTGCTCCGTAGGTCCCCTGAGTAATTATGTTTAATATGGTGTTCAAGCGTAAAAAATTTGGTGCTGCGATGGAAAGGAAAATGCTGCCCGCAACGATAAAGAAGAAAATGCCGAATTTTTCATAGAGCTTCAAAAACCTGATCATAAACGCACCTTTATTTTTCATGTTGCAATCTTTTTCTTCGCATGGCCGATTTGAGCGGAAACAAGCCGTTCCTCGTTCATATTCGTCCGGTCGAATTCGTCGACGAGTTCTCCGCGATAAAGGACCAGACATCTGTCCGGAAGATTCACCAGCTCGGTCAGCTCGGAGGAGGTAAAAATAATCGACATCCCCCGGTTTGCGAGCTCCCGCATCATCCGGTGTATCTCCGCCTTCGAACCAACGTCAATTCCCCGCGTCGGTTCTAAGAGAATGAGTACTTTACAGTCAGTCAGCAGAGTTCGTCCCATAACGACTTTCTGCTGGTTGCCTCCGCTTAAATAAATAATTTTCTGTTTCTTGTCGGCATACTTGATATTCAACTGCCGCACCATTGAATCGAATTTACTCACTTCTTCTTTTTGGTTAACAAACAAGCCTTTGAAAAAGGTAAGCCATTTAAGAATCGTAATGGTAATATTATGGAGTACCGACAAATCGGGCAGAATGCCCGTGTCTTTTCTATCATCCGTAACATAACCTATACCTAACCGGATGGCGTCCTTGGTTGAAGCAATGTCTACTTTCTTCCCTTCGAAGTACACTTCCCCGGCTTTCTTTGGAAGGACCCCATAAAGAGATTGAAGCAGGCCGTGCACTCCCGACCCTATAATACCGGCGATACCTAGTATTTCTCCCTTATTGAGTTGGAAGCTGACATTCTCGACATTCTCGGCAACCGAGTAGCCTTTCACCTCCATCATGACATTATCTTCTTCCGTTTTTCCTTCTTCATCGAGAAAATAATCCATTACAACCTTGCCGACCATCATCTCGATTATTTCATTTTCATTGGTTTCAGAAGTGTTTTTTGTGCCGATTTTTTTCCCGTCCCGCAGAACCGTAATACGCTCCGAAAGTTCGAAAGCCTCTTCCAGCCGATGTGATATGTAAATAATCGAGACATTCTCTTCCCTCAACCGTTTGATGATTTTAAAAAGAGTACGAACCTCTTTATCCGTAAGGCTTGCCGTCGGCTCATCCATAATAATGAGCTTGGACTGTATCGACAGCGCCTTTGCGATTTCTATCATCTGCCGTTCCGCAATCGGAAGATCCTTGATCAATTTGTTCGGTTCGATACTGCTCTCCAGCCGGTCGAGCATCTTCGATGCATCCGCATTGAGTTTTTTCCAGTTGATGAGGGTCCTTCCGAACCGTTTCGGCTCCCTGCCGATGAATATGTTTTCCGCAACCGTGAGTTCCGGGATAAGATTAAACTCCTGATAGATGACCGATATCTTGCTCTGCTGAGACTCCTGGGTGGAACTGAATATAACCTCTCTTCCGTCAAAGATGATCGTTCCGCCGTCGGGCTGGTATACACCGCCTAACAGTTTTATCAGGGTACTCTTCCCGGCGCCGTTTTCCCCGACGAGGGCAATAACCTCGCCGTAGCGCACGTCAAAATCTACCTGGTTCAAGGCAAGGACCCCGGGAAATGATTTTGTCACCTTACGGAGTTCAAGAAATGTACCGGTATCTGTCATAAAACTTCCTTTTTTTCCTTTACCTGTATGACATTTTATTATAAATTATCGTATTTTGCAAGAAAATTATTGCGTATTTATAATCAATTATATATAATTTATATTACATGACTGGCAGAGAGCGGCGTGAAAGAATAATTACCCTTTTAAAAAAAACCAATGTTTTGAGTGTAAAAGAGCTCTCGGAACAGTTCGAAGTATCTGTTCCCACCCTCTATAAGGACCTCGATATCCTCGAGCAGCGAAGATTTATTCACAAGAGTTACGGTGAAATAAGGCTCATAGAAGAAGAAAAATACCGGCACAATTTTTTTAAACAGCGTCAGGTCCGGGCAGACAGTAAACGAAAAATCGCACAGAAAGCCCTTTCCTATATTACAAACGGCCAGACCATCTTTCTCGATGCTTCGACCACAACCTTTTACCTATGCGAGGCGCTTAAAAACTCAGACCTTCAGAACGTAACGGTGGTAACCAATTCAGTGTTTATTCCAATGGAACTTTTAATGAACGAAAATTTTACGGTCGTCTGTATCGGAGGATATCTCGAACGGTCCAGCGCCGAGTATATCAGTGCCCATCCGGAACGTTTTATCGAGGACATACACGCCAATACTTTTTTCTTTTCCGCCCGCTCCCTCTCACCGGAAAAAGGGATCCTCGATTATTACAATCCAAATGATATTCGTACAAAACAGATGCTTTTCGACAATGCCGATACAGCGGTCTGCCTTGCCGACTCGACTAAGTTTTCCAACGGGGGTACGGTAAACTGGGTAGGATACGATCGGCTTCGAACGATTATTACGGATGAAGAAATTTCCCCGGAGGTGCTGGCCTGCCTTCGGGATAAAGGGGTGACCGTCATTGTAACGTGATCCTACGGAGTTTATCTCTTTCGATATTCATCTAAAAGCCCCAGCACTCCCTCGACATAGTTTTTGGTTTCCTCTATGTCGGGCACCCCTCCCGCCCGGTCCACCCTCGTCGGCCCTGCATTGTACGCTGCCAGCGCTTTTTCCAAATTCCCCCCGTACCGGTCGATCATCTGTTTTAGATACTTGGTCCCGCCGTAGACATTCTTCGCCGGATTGTAAGGATCGTCGACTCCGAGCAGTTCCGCGGTTTCCGGCATGAGCTGCATGAGGCCCAACGCTCCCTTCGGGGATACCGCCGAAGGATTGAACTCAGATTCCTTCTGTATCACCGCCTTTATGAGGTTGGAATCGACACCGAACACCTCGGATGCCGCCCCAATGAGCCCTTCAAAGGTCGATTCACCGCCGGCGGAGCCGGAATCCTGTACCGCCTCCTGCAAAAGGGCCTGCTCGAGGGCTGTGGTAAACGCCTTTCCCTCGCCTGCACTCTGGTTATTTCCGGCTTGTTCAGGCCCCCCAGGCTTACCGGCGCTCCCTGACTGCTCCGCCTTCCGGAGAGTTCCCTGTTTTCCAAGGGACTGAATTTCATAAATCCGTTTATAAATTTGGTCGATGCGAGCCATAACATTGTCGATGTTTCCACGCATATTCCCTCCAGTCTCTTTACCCTTAACGCACACCCGGGCCGGCGGCCTTGGCAGCCTGATCAGGCGCACCGTTCTCCGAACGGTCCTTGTCGGAAAGGACATATCCGATGACCTTGTCTCTCGTCGTGTCGTCAATGCTCAAAAAATGAAGGTGAAGATATTCTTTGTTTTCATGTTGAGTGGTTTTTACAATTTCTCCCGAGACTTCGAAGGTCTCGCCGTTAGGCGTTTTAAATAGAAGGGTGACAGCGTCGTTTGTTCGAAACTTTTCCGACGGGCTGATGAGCCGCGCGCCGCCTCCTCCGATATCCACAAGCTGGGTGTGATACTCTTCGGTAGTGTATCCCTGTTTTCGCAGCGCCGCCGGTAAAAGTGCCTGCCTCCGGTAAAAATTTCGTTTTTGTGCCTTTTCCACCTCTTCGGTGTGAGGGAAATAGAGAACATCATTCTTTATAAGCTTGAGAGGAGTATGGATGCGGAAGGTCTCGCGTCCGCGTTTAAAGAATATGCCGCAAATATCGCCGACCTCGAGCTCCTTCGGCGGCTCTTTGACGCGAACGGCAAAATATTCATATTTACGCTGGACGATCATTCCGTGGTATCCTTCCGGCGAGTATTTGGTGATATATACATGGAGTCCTTCCGGAAGCTCTTTGGTCGTGGTTATATCTTTTGCCCTGCGAAAGCAGCAAACATCCAGTTTGTTCCGCAGGCTCCTAAGCTCATCGATTTCAATTTCCCCTTTTCGGAGAAGCTCCTCGGCAGCCTTGCTGAAGGTAGCGGCATCCTGCACAAGAAGATACTTCCGCTCAGGTTTTATATAGGGAAGGCCGGTCATAATATTGAGAATTTCCATCTCCCGCGGGGTCATGCGGACGTTTCTCAAGGTCTGCCGGAAGGTGGTTTCCGATTCTCTTCTCTCGGTTATGACCTTTTTTAGATGCTGAATGATAATAGCAGTTATAGAAACGATAAACAGTAATGCAATCAAAGTGATGAGAATGACCCGCTGCCGGGTCGAGGACTGAAGTGAATCCATGATCCCCTGAAAAATATGTGACAGATTACCGATATCAAATGTTTCCATTCATCCTGCCTTTTATTCGGATACTTCTTTATTCCGGCCGTCGCTCCGGTATACTCTTCGGCTCTTTGCCTGAAAAATAGAACTCGGGGGATTGGTAGAGGCTGCAATAACAGTGGCCGTACTCTTCGATATCCGGCCGACTGTACTCGCAAGGACAGATAATATCCTTATCCTTCACTTTTTCGCCGTCTCCGAGCCTGCATGGGCAGAGATAATAACCATACCGTTCCTTATTAGTATGGAGCCCCTTGATAAGATTATCGAGAAATTCGCCGTCCCGGAGTAGTCTCCACCCCTGTTTTTCCGCCACCATTTTAACAAATTTTTCCGCATCCTCTACTTCTTCACCGCCTGCCGTTGTTGCGGCATCTTCATTCGGTTCACCGCCCTGCCCAACGCCGAGTTTTTCATACCATTCGTCTTCATCAAACCCGATGATATAATCATCCCCGCCGATAATCAGGAATGGATACATGACCCGCTCTTTATAGGTTTCTTTGAGCTCATTTTTCAGCTGATCTTTCTGCCGACTTGGAAGGTTGT
>CAYWIK010000066.1:0-2012 GCA_964458315.1 uncultured Spirochaetales bacterium
AATCGCTAATTCTTCTAAAACTAACCGCACTTTTTCAGGATCAGCATTGTCCGCCAGCCGGACGAACAACTCCCATTCTTTCTGTTCACTTTCGAGCTCCCGGTCCACCGTATCGTTGTCGATCAGTTCTTCGAGTTCCCTCAGGGCCCGCCTGCCGTCAAAAACAAGCTCCGCCGCCTTTTCATCCTTTCCCGCATGCAGAAACCCGAGGGCCCGGTGCATGAGGTGAAAAAACGCCTGGGCACGGGCGAGCCCCCCTGCAAACACTCCGGGCATCGGATCGATCTCCTCCTTTACCCCGAAGCGCTCTACCACATGTTCGAAAAGCACCAACCTGTACATATCGGCTATAAGCCGCGAGGCCTCCGTCTTTTTCTCAGCCGAGGCTACGGCACCCTTGTAGTGGGCGATCCTCAAGTCAGGGTGAAAAATCCCCCGGAGTCCTTTGCGGAGTCCGGAAAAGTAAAACTGCTGGTCCTCTGCCCGTCCGACCCTCGAATAGGTGAAGGGCAGGGCCGTGCGCAGACCGTGGTTGGTAATTCCGTATCCGCCGCCTTTAACCACCGGATGGGAGATGTGGTCATCCAGCCGGTGGAAACGGTTGTACAGGGCGGTAGCCCGGGCGTGGGCCGCGGCCTTATTGAAAAAAATATGTTCACCCGTCGATGTAGAAGGCATTTTTACATCCGGTTCCCGCATCGCCTTTGCATATCCTAATCGTTTGATGTCCGCGTCGTTCATGTATTCGCCTTCATTGAAAGCGAGCTCCACCGGTCTTCCCGCATGATCACGCGCCGTGCCTCCCCAGAGGCTGTGACAGAGCGTTTGAAGCCAAGTGCTTCCGGTAGTTTCGTATAAATCCCTCGACCGGATTCCTTCATCCGTATCGAGTTTAAACCCGGCCCGGATGCCATGCCCCTTTTCGAAAAGAAGCTGGGTGTATTTAAGAGCGTTAAAATGCCTGCCGTACTGTCCGATAACGCTGTAAGCGGAAATATCGCTTTCTAAAATTTTTTCTTTGATTGTATCAACCGACTGTTCGTTAAGAACGTATAATTTTATGTGTCGATATTTTAGAGCCGCTGCAACGCCTTTTATCCACTCCCCGCACAGTTCACCCATATTTTCGTGGGTAACGGAAACAGACAGGAGTACCGGGATTTTGTACTCCTTCGGCAGAATGCCTCTTCCTTTTTCAAACTCGATATCTTGATCAAGTTCATTGAGACAATTCACCAGCTCATGCCGCTCATTGTCCTCGAAGATATGCACAGGATGATCGTAGTCCGCGATTTTTTGACCGGGATTGCGGATCAATTCCCGGGCTTTTTGCAGAAGGTTACTGTCCGGACCGCCGGAAACAGTCTCCGGCAGGGTGTAGAGGGCGTTGAGCTGAAGCACGACCTCAGTGGGACTGGGCGGGTTCGGATTCGGCGCCACGTCCTGAAGCCGCCACCGCGAAAGAATCTCTTTGTCAGGGATCGCTGTCTCCGGCGCCCAAACTTTCGATACGACCTCAGCGGCTTCTTCAGTGAGGCGGTCACGAAGGTTTCCGGCGGCGGACTGAACGCCGGTCAGTTCCTCCAGCCGCAGAAGCGCTTCACGCGCCCGGCGCACGTTCTCCGGCCGCGTGTAAAAACGGACAAACCAATCCTTAGCCTGCTCCGCATCTGCGTACAAGTCTTGAAAAATTTTTTCACTTTCTTGATCGAGCTCAGAAGGCTCACCGCCGGCGGCGGCTGTGAACATGGCGGAGAGGACCCGTAAAAGCTGATTCTGCGATTCCGGTTTAACAGAAACGGCACCCAGGGGTGAAGGCAGACCGGGGGCCAGACCGACTATGCAGGAAATTGTTTTTTCAAAAAGTTTTTCCGCCCTCTTTCTGTTAAACATACCCTATCCTCGATTCATACCGACGTGAACAAACCGATTTACAACCCTGCAGCCGCTTTAAAATTACCGGCAGAACCGCTGTTAATAATCGCTAAGACCGTGTCGAAGAGGAGGAGGAA
>CAYWIK010000066.1:2112-11769 GCA_964458315.1 uncultured Spirochaetales bacterium
AAACCGTCAGAAGAAACAAAAAAGCCGCCGTTAACTTACATTTCAATTCTTCTCCCTCCCCGGATTTGACCGGACCTGTTTTTATATTACTATATTTCTAGTATAATAACAAATCGAGGAGAAAATACCAATGAACAAGATCCGTGCGGCAGCAGTGCAGTTCCAGCATAATCCGGGAGATAAACAAAGTAATCTTCGGAAAATCGAAGGTTTTTCCGAATCAGCAGCTTCCAAGGGAGTGGACCTGCTCGTATTTCCCGAAATGTGCATTACCGGATACTGGCATGTCCGGAAACTCAGCCGGCCGGAGATCGAAGAGTTGGCGGAACCGGTTCCCGGCGGGCCTTCCACAAGGGAACTGCTGCGCCTTTCTTCCTTGCTATGGATGACCATCGGCGCAGGTCTTATCGAAAAAAGTGAAAACGGAGAGCTCTACAACACCTATGCGGTCGCCATGCCCGACGGCACAATGAAGCGGCATCGGAAACTCCACTGTTTTATCAGCGAGCATATGGCTTCGGGAAGCGGGTTTACAGTCTTCGACATCCCCCGGGGAGCAAAGGCCGGGGTGCTAACCTGCTACGACAACAATTTGATTGAAAACGCAAGAATCACCGCTCTCATGGGAGCTGATATCCTCCTCGCACCCCACCAGACCGGGGGTTGCGACTCTCCCAGCCCCCGCTGCATGGGTGTGATCGACCGCAAAATCTGGGACAACCGGGAAAAAGACCCCGCCGCCATCGAGGCGGAAATTCGGGGACCGAAGGGACGGGAATGGCTCCTCAGATGGCTTCCCGCCCGGGCCCACGACAACGGTCTCTTTCTGATTTTCAGCAACGGGATCGGTCCTGACGACGACGAAGTGAGGACAGGCAACGCGATGGTCCTCGACCCGTACGGTGCAATAATCGCCGAAACCTGGAAGGCCGGTGACGACATGGTAATAGCAGACCTTGACCCGTCACTGCAGCCGATGAGTACCGGAAGGAGATGGCTCAAAGCCCGAAGACCCGAATTGTACGGCCCGCTGGCCCTTCCGACGGGCATGGAGCGTGACACCCGAAGCGTGCGGTTCGACAAGGACGGGAAAGCGCAGCCGTCCCGCGAAACCGGTCCCGATGCATAGATGCCGGGGGCCTATATGCCCGGGCGCTATAATTTCGCTTTAATTTAATTGCTTCATCCTGAAAAATAAAAAATACCCCATTTCTTGAATCAGTTTCCCGAAGATACACGGCAGCATCGACTTTTCCAAGGGATACACGTTCCTGGACAAGGAATTTCAGAAGATACTTACAACAAGCGAAACAGGGAAACCGGCCGGACCGCTACGTATGCAGCCGGTGGGGGTTTACCCATACGATGGTGTTTCCGATGGTCAAGCTCATCGATTACCGCGCGGTGCATGAGGAATTAAAAGCGAGGACCAATCCCTTCGCCCTGGTCGTAGAGGCCTTTTTACGCTATATTGACGGATAAACGGCGAATACAGGCGCTACTTCGGTTCATCGATTGGGTGCTGCAGCTTCCGAATGAATTGGAACGTAGTTTGGAAGAAGAATTATCGGAGATAACAGGAGGAGAAACCATGCCGTACGTAACAAGTTGGGAGCGGATGGCCGCAAAAAAGGCAAAAGAGGAAGATGCTAAAAGGATGCTGGAAGAAGGACTGGATATTTCCTTGATTCAGAAGATTACCGGCCTATCGAAAGAAGAGATCACCCGGCTTGAGACGGCTGCCGATGAAGCGGGAGAGCCGAAGATTTAATAATTTCCCGGGCGACTTCCTCTGCATACCTCAATTTATTAAAAAGCGCGGACAGCCCGTATCTAGTTGTCGTAGTTCTTAACATAATAGTTTTGATCAGCGGAATAGAAACTCTGCCCCCAGGAGTGGACGTTATCGTGCTCAGAAGAACTACAATAGCTGAAGCCGCTAAAATCGCCGATAGACATATCACGGGCAGCGATTTCGGAAGACGGCGCCGCTGTCCCGGCAAGATACACCGGTTCAAAGAGCTGAGAATACTCTCCGGGCACCTGCTTCCCGCTTGTTTTATAGAACCATACCGCATCCATGGAGATTCAATGAAAGTACAAGTCGATCTTGGAAGTGTTTTGGTTCCGCTTAACTGGTACGCAACGTCCTTCACTGACAAGTAGTCGACACAGCCGGAGAAATTGTTCGAAGTGGAACAGCGCCGCCGGTTCCACCTGTCTGGGCGTAACGCGTAATCATTAACAGTCCCGCGGATCCCCACCGGTCATATGTGCAAAAACGTCTTTAAGCACCTGCCGTAACCAGAATCCTAAAAGAACCACCGATACCGCCACGGATATCGGAAAAGAAATCCAGAGGGTCGGCAATCCGTACAACTTCCCTAAAATATACATGAGCGGAAGCAAAAGCACAATCTGTCGAAGCACGGAAATAATCAGGCTCGGCAGGCCCCGCCCGACGGCCTGAAACGTGGCGATACCGACAATAGCGGGTCCGATAAGGGGAAAGGCGATGCTGATCCGCCTGAGGGCGTCCGCTCCGAGTTCGATCAGCTCCGGGTCGTCGTTAAAGAGCATAAAGAGGCTACTTGGGAAAAACTGGAACAGTACAAACCCTAAAAAAGAGAAGCCGAAACCAATAACCATCCCGATTTTTATCGCCTGCTTCATCCGGCCGGGCATGTTGTGTCCGTAGTTATATCCTACAATTGGAATGTAGCCTTGATTGAGACCGAAAATGGGCATAAGGATAAAGGACTGCAGCCTGAAAAACACCCCTACTACAGCGACCGCCAGCACATTATACTGTACAACGATCTTATTCATCCCGGCAATCATCACGCTAGCGAGAAGCTGCATTGCCATGGCAGGGAACCCGACACGATACAATTCGCCGAGGAGCTTAAATGAAAGTTTCAATTCCCTGCGTTTGAGCTTTACCTGATGGTCCCCTTTAAAGAGGATCAGCAGGATAAACACCCCGCTTAAGGCCCGGGCTATTACGGTGGCGAGGGCTGCGCCCGCAACTCCCATCTCAGGGAAGGGGCCGATCCCGTAAATCAACAGCGGATCGAGACCGATATTTATGACTGCTCCGATAATCAGCGTGAGCATCGGCAGGAAGGTATTCCCTTCTCCGCGGAGAATGTTGTTGGTTATCATCGGCACGAACATGGCACCCGAGCCGACCATGATGATACGGATATAGGTACCGGACAGCCCGCGAAGGCGAAGATCATCGGTAAAAATGCCGACGATCTTATCGTAGAAGAAAAAGCCGATCACCGCGGCAACGACGGCAAACACCAGGGCCAACCCGAAGACATGGGCCGCCACCTGATCGGCTTCCTCGTTTTTACCCGCGCCGAGGCTTCTGGAAATAAGCGAGTTGGCGCCGACGCCGGTCCCGACCGCGATGGCGATAAGGACCATCTGAATGGGGAAAGCCAGGGAAAGAGCGGAAAGGGCGGTTTTGCTCACATGGCCGACGTAAATCGTGTCCACCACGTTATAAAGCGCCTGCACCGCCATCCCGATAATGGCCGGGGTAGCGAGGCGGAATATGAGTTTAAGCACCGGCTCTTTTTCAAGCCGTTCCGTATTGGACAGCTTCCCCCGTACGGGTTCAGCCATGCAGCTCGGCCTGTTTTTCGAAGTCGGGACGTTCGATCCAGCGCGCTACGTTATCTACAATATGCTTTTTGTCTGAAAAGAAATCGGAAAAAATGGTGAAGTAAAAAGCTTCCTCCTTCGAACGGAGGTATACCGCCGGATTATTACGCATAACTTCTTTCGCGTCGCTGTCTGAAAATAATTTGTCGATAAATTTCGGCAGCGCATCCGCGATTCCCGTCCCTTCATCGAACTGTTTCTTCCTTCTCCAGACGATATCATAGGGGAGAAGGTCTTCGCACGCTTTCCTTAAGATCCACTTCTCCATGGGCGGCTCTCCCCGAAGCTTTAAGGTTACAGGCACCCGCTGCCCCGCTTCGATCATTTCGAGGTCTAAGAACGGTACCCTGCCTTCGAGAGAGTGGGCCATGGTCATCCGGTCGACCCGCTGAAGGTTGAGATTATGCAGGGAAGAAACGGAACGTATCAGTTCGCGGTGCAGCACTTCTTCATGATCGATGTCTTTATAGTAGGTATATCCGCCGAACAGCTCATCCGCGCCCTCTCCTGTCAGGATAACCTTTACATACTCAGCCGCAATGCGGGATGTGAAGTAACACGGGACGGCGCTTCTTACTAAATCTTGATCGAAAGACTCGAGATGATAGATGATGTCAGGAAGCTTCTCCATTACCTCGTGTTCGTTCATGATATACTCGTGATGGACCGATCCGATATGGTCCGCCACCGTGCGTGCCGCGGCAATGTCCCCGCTGTCCGGCAGCCCGACGACAAAAGTATGCAGTCCTTCGATCTTTTGGGCGGCAAGGGCGGAGATGATGCTGCTGTCGAGACCGCCGGAAAGAAAGGTCCCTAACGGGACGTCGCTCATGAGTCTTTTATAAACCGAACGCTCTAAGGTATTTCGAAGATGCCGAATTTGTTCCTCCTCAGGCAGATCCACCGTCTCGACATAGGGTACCTCATAATACTTGACGGTTCCCGACTCTTTCGAGTAAAAGGTGCCTGCCGGAAACTCTTTGAGCTTAAAATCGTGTTTTTCGTAGGTCTTGAGCTCGGAGGTAAAGAGAACGGACCCGTCGCTTTTTTCGGCAAAGTAGAGCGGTTTAATACCGATCGGGTCCCGGCCGATGAAAAGCTTTTCCTCATCGGCAATGCAAAAGGCATACATCCCTTCTATGCGGTGCACCATCTCGGTTCCATATTCCTCATAGAGATGGAGAAGCACTTCACTGTCGTTTTTTGTCCGAAAAGTATGCTTATGCTTCAATTTTTCATAAAGCTCGGGAAAATTATAAATCTCCCCGTTGGCAATTACCGCCCGCCGACGATCCTCGCTGTAGATCGGCTGTTTCCCATGCTCCGGATCCATGATGGAGAGCCGGGCGTGGCCTAAGGAGCCGGTCCCGCTTTCCATGACACCGTTTTCGTCCGGCCCCCGGTGATGCATCCTGGATACCATCCGCTTGACATCATCGGCACGCTGTTCATTCCATATCCCGCATATCCCGCACACACAACTATCCCCCTATCCAACTATTTCAGGAAACCGCTTCCGAATCGAGTCCTGAAGGCCCTTATCCAGACACACGCCGGTCCCGCTTTTTCTCGTTTCTGCAACCAGCCGTTTTGCCCGACTGAGGGCATCCTCACCGGGCGTATATTCATCCCTCTTCTGCCTGTTCGCGAGCTTGGGATGAAAAAACTCTTCCCGCATATACTTGATGGTATGCTCCTCCGCAAGGAAATCCTTTCCCGGACCTTTTTCGATAATAAGGTCCGTACCCAGGGTGCCGTCGTTTACCTCGATTCCACGAAGGGCCCGCTGGCACATACCGAGGATCTCGTTGTCCACCGCGAGCTTTTCGTACGAGACGGTGAGATCGAACTCCATCAGCCCTGCTGAGTCGTGAATGTAGTTTGGTCCCGAGAGGGCAACGAGGAGGTTGGACATGGCGCTTTCGTACGCAGCCTGAATATTAAGCTCCTTCGCGTCGGACATGCCCGCGGTTGAGTAGAGAGGAATCTCAAAATGCTGCGCCATCTGCGAAACCGCGGCATTGATCATAGCCCGTTCGATTGCTCCCGAAAGATGGTCCATGTTCTCTAAGTTGGTGATGGAGCCGACACTGCCGCAGATACCGGGCGCGCCTTTTTTTACCGATTGGACGAGAACAATCCCCCCTAAAGTCTCGGTTATGTGGGTGAGGACATTCCCGGCAAGAGTTATGGGAGAGGTGGTACCGCATATCGGCTCGGTGGGGACTACCACGGGCAGCCCTTCCCGGGCAAAATAACAGGTCATTTCGCCGTAATCTTTATCGATCTTGAAAGGACTGATGATAAGCGTGATAAAAGAGACAAAGGGTTCTTTCCGCAGCTTTTCTTTATTTCCCGCGATCATCTCCGCCATTTCTACTACCTTTTTCGAACCGCCGAGACTGTACACCCCGCCCATTACATGCTTTGTCGTGTTGCTCAGGGCATGGAAAAAGCGGTTTACATCGATTTCCTCTTTCGATTTTATATCGTTTGGGAACACATTGATGGTGAAAAGGTGAATGTTTTCTAAAATTTGGACCATCTTAGCGTTTAAAACGACATCTTCGACCGTAGACTCGCGCCTCTTGCCCGTGTCAGGATCGAGTACATAGATGGCGGTCCCGCCGGTCCCGTAGTGGACCCGGTTTTTCTCGAGCACTGCGTTGTATTCGCCGTCCCGGGAAAAAAGGGTAATGGACGAGGGGTTGGACGCGATCGCGTCTTCGACCATACTTCGCGGCATCTTTACAATCCGCGTTTGCTGATCTACTTTTGCTCCCGCCGCCTCGAGGGCTTCGAAGCCTTCATCGGTATAGACCGCCATTCCCGACTCTTCGAGAATCCGCATAGCCTCGTCGGCGATTTTTCTCACCTCCTCCTGCTTAAGCGGTTTGTAGGGTGATGCCGGTATTCCCGGCTTTTGATATTTTGCTTTTTCCATAGTATTTTCCCTCCTTATTTGTGCATATCCTATGTATGTTTACCGATCTTGTCCACTTCGTATATCCCGACCAATCCGTGTCCCCGGCCCTTTCCTTCCTGCAGAGCCATCACGAGATTTCTCAGGGCATAGCCTAACTGCTCTTCAATAATGTTTTCCCGGGGAAGGCCGGTTGTGAGCCATCCCACGCCCTCGACAAGCCGCTTCATTCTGGTCATGAGGCTCTTCAGCACATGAGGATAGCTGGCGGGAATATCAGGAAGAGGCTCGACAAACTGTTCTTTTTCTTCATCGTATGCCTCGAGCAACCTGCCTGTATAGTGGACCAAGGTGTTCCATGCCATCTGCATATATTCGAACCATTGATTTACGAACTCAAATCCCGGTTTCGGTACGTAGTTGAACAAAAGATCGCGGAAATCGGTACGGGTATTCATTTCGTGAAGCGAGTTAACCGCCAGTCGGAGCTGCTGCGCATGGGGATTATAATCCGCCGTGTCCATATGGCGCCCCGTTAAAATCGACCGGTCAAAATAGAATGATTCTTTAATCTCCACGCCGGCTTTTTTAGAAGCCGCGGCAACGATCCGCGACGCTTCTTCTCTGCTCATAAGCCGCAGCGTGAGATGCTGAAGTTCATCGCGCCGGGCTTCCCGCTCTTCCTTTTCATAGATGTAGGATACCACATAATCCATATTTACGTTTTCTTCAAGATTATTTGTCCAGAGGGTCTGCCATTCGTAGGAATACCTTCCGAGCCAGTCACAGAGGATGACGGAATATTCTTTCGTCCGGTCTGCAATATCCGCAAGGAGGTCGATGAGGGTTTCGTCCGTATTATGATGCGAAGATGTCCCGTAACTGGAAAAGTAGAGATCGTACGGCTTTTCGTCTTTTTCCAAGGGGAGGCCGCTGCAAAAGTCTCCCTGGCCGAACACGATCTTCGGATTGTTCCCGTAGATGCCGGCGGCCTGGTCGAGAAGGTCCTGGTTGAGATCGACTCCTTTGTAGTAGCCGAGAATTTCATCCGTGAGCAGCTCCACTTCCTGTCCATGCAAATTGGCGTTTTTGAATCTTAAGCCCGTGAGCAGTTCGAAACCGTCGGCGCTTCCGCATCCCAAATCGAGAATCCGCAGGCGCTGCATTCGTTCCTGCTTCCATTGGATAAGTTTAAGAAGATAGGGATAGAGAAAATGCCGGGTAATTTCATCTTCCCAATATTTTCGAACATTATCATATTTACCAACCAAACCCGACTTTTTCGCGTACAGTCCGCTCTTGACCGCTTCCGAGTACGCTTCCATTTGTGTTTCCGCTTGATGTAAAGCCATGTAGAACCTCCTTATTCAAGGGTCTCGGGGAGGATCCCCTTAACCTGTTTCCGAATATCGCCGATGGTGTCCGCGGGAATTCGGTTTCTCTCCCGCCCCATGATCTCTTTTCTCTTCAGGTGCGCCTCGTACAGCGCATCGCCGCTTTCACCCTCGAGGGGATAGCGCATATACACTTCTTCCTGCGTAGGCAGGGGCAGATGATAGACGTATGTCTTGTGGTCCGATGCAAGCACCTCCCGCACCATGGCGAGCACGTCGCCCTTTAAATCATTGGAAATTTCAGGACTCCGCAAATTGTATTTCAGCATGCCGATATGCGCGTCGTCCAGAATTGCCTGCTCCGGACAGAAAATATTGGTCCGGTCGAGCAGCCCGAAGGCGTAGTGCACGTACTGGGCGCCGCTCCACGGAACGTAGGAGTGGGTAAGCATTTTTTCAGCAGTTGCCTGAATACCCGGCTTGTCCGCGTCTCCGACTCCCGCGGTGGAGTAGCAGGGTACTTTATAGAATCTCGCCATCTGCGCGGCGTCGTGGTGGTAATGGTTGAACTCGGGCGCGCCGTACATATCGTTTAGATTGTCGAGCCGCGTCCGCACCGGAACGCTTCCGTAGAGGACCGGCGCGCCGGGGGAAACAAGCTGGTGGAGAGTGATTCCCGCAAGCAGCTCCGCGTTGATTTGGGCGACCATGCCGAACTCGTCGAAGGGAGCGGTGGCGCCGCCCATCGGTGAGCTGGATATGACCACCGGAATTTTTCTGCGTGCAATGGCCATCAGTTTTTCCGTGGTGTCATCGACCATTTGAAAGGGGCTTTTAACAATACAGGTGATAAAAGAGAGAAGGGGATTTTTCGCAAATGCGTCTTTTCCCCCGGCAGCCAGTTCGCCGAGTTTTACCACTTCATCTAAGGCATTGATGTCGGTCAATCCGGCCATCACATGTTTGGTTATATTATTAAGGCTGGCCCCGAATTTGTTGACATCCTTGTTCTCCTTGGTAACCGCTTTGTCACGGATATTGACACACCGGATAAACGAATCGAGATGCTCGAGGTTTTCCGCCAGGTGTGCCGCTTCACGCAGGAGTTCAATCGATCCGTCCCTGCTTACGAATTGAGGTGCTCCGTTATCGTATTCGACGGTGAGGGTAATATTGGTCTCGGAACCGCTCACAAACCGCACCCTTGGTTCAAGGGCGTCGAGAATCAGTTTATTGTCCGGATTTCGGGCGCCGAGGGTGATTTTCGACGGCGTGGTCTCGAGCGCCTTGTCTACTAAAGCAGAAGGAATTTTAATACGCGCGCAGGTTTCTAAATTCTCACGCTTTGCGCCTGCTTCCTCTAATATATCCGCCGCTTCTTTGTTGTAACATAAAAGTCCGGGATCTTCGAGGAGCTCCCGGGACGTGCTGTCTATGATCTTGACTTGCTCGGAACTCAACCGGTCCCGCGGATCAACTAAGACCCCTTCTCTCTGTTTCTCTTCCATTTCAATCTCCTTTAAACTATAAAATTATAAAATCGTTCATCCCCGGACACACGCCGACACGCTCTGTAACCGTAATACAGAAGTAGCCAGTCAAAATTATATCAGAGAGAACAAACAAAATGTTTAATGCTAATAAACGGTGGTTTTGTTGATAAAAGCCTTGAGAAAATAGACGCTTTTCTGGGTCTTCGGAACTAACATCATCTGTAACGTATGC
>CAYWIK010000067.1:0-11604 GCA_964458315.1 uncultured Spirochaetales bacterium
AAGATCATCGAAAAGGAATTGAAGGATTCAACAGACGAACTCGAGACCAGGGTAAAGGAAACGATTAGCGTGTTGAAAGAGAATATCGCTATCCGCCGTTTTGATATCATGCCGATCGGCGCGAATGAAACGGTCTCCGAGTACATCCACGGCGAAGGCAGGATCGGCGTATTAGTCAAGTTCGAGGCCGAAAAGAAGGAACTCCTCGAAAATGAAACCCTTAAACAGCTCGCCTTTGATACGGCCCTTCATGTAGCGGCATTCAATCCCAGGTTTTTAACAAAAGAAGATGTTGATTCTCCCTATTTAAAAGAGCAGGAAGAAATATTTACCGCCCAAGCCCAAAAACTGGGAAAGCCTGAAAAGGTGCTCGAAGGTATTGTAAAGGGAAAACTCAATAAACATTTCGCCGAAGTATGCCTCTTAGAACAAGGGTTCGTAAAAGACGATAAACAAAGCGTTGCAAACATTATTAAAACCTATGAAAAAGAAATCGGCGGGAAAGTATCGATATCCGACTATAGGTATTATAGAGTCGGCGAAGAATTATAGAAGATCGCGGTAGGAGACTTTCATGGAAGATGTAAAAAGTGATGCGAAAGAGAGAATGAAGAAGAGCGTCCGGTCTCTTCAGGACGATTTTAATACTATACGGACCGGCAGAGCCTCGGCCTCACTTTTCGATAAAGTACGGGTGGAATATTACGGGACACCGACGCCCCTCAATCAGCTTGCGACTATATCCGTTCCCGAAGCGCGTTTGGTGGTTATTCAGCCCTGGGACCCCACGGTCCTGAGTGAAATAGAAAAGGCAATTCAAAAATCGGAATTGTCGCTCAATCCAAATAATGACGGAAAAGTAATCAGAATTAATATTCCGCCCCTTACGGAAGAGCGAAGGAAAGAGTATGTGAAAGTCGCTAAAAATATGGCCGAACAGGCGCGTGTAGCCGTCCGGAATATCCGGAGGGACGCAAATGAAACGCTGAAAAAGCGCCAGAAAGAAGGCGACATCACGGAAGACCAGGAAAAGCGGGCCACCGACGAGATCCAGGAAATGACCGATAAAAATATAGAAAAAATCGATCAACTTCTCGAAGAAAAAGAAAAAGAAATTATGGAAATCTAATGCCTGGGCTAACAAAAGTGCCTTCCCATGTTGGTATCATCATGGATGGAAACGGAAGATGGGCAAAGGCACAAGACCTTCCGCGGACAGCCGGCCATAAAGAAGGGCTCAACGCGGCAAAACGTGTGGTCAAGGAAGCTTCAAGACTCGGGATCCGCCTCCTTTCTCTCTACGCCTTTTCGACGGAGAACTGGAAACGCGCGGAGGAAGAGGTCTCTTTTTTAATGCGGCTGATTCAGCAGCACTTACGGAAGGAATATACTTTCTACAAAGAAAACGGGATACGGATTGTGCACAGCGGCGGCCTGGAACGGCTTCCCGACTTTGTCCGGTCCGAAATCTTTAATGCCATGGAAGAAACGAAGGATTTTACCGGTATGGCGGTAAACCTTTGCATCAACTACGGCGGGAGGGACGAGGTCTGCCGGGCGGTCAATAGGTGCCTCGATTCCGGGAAACGGCGGATTTACCCGGAAGACGTCTCTAGGCATCTCGACATCCCGGATTTTCCCGATACGGACCTGGTTATACGCACCGGCGGCGAACAACGCCTGAGTAATTTTCTTCTCTGGCAGAGCGCCTATACCGAGTTTGTCTATTCCGATAAATTGTGGCCGGACTGGAACGGAGAAGATCTTGCCGGCGCTCTTTTTGAATACGAAAAACGGGAACGGAAATTCGGCGGAGTAAAATGAAAAAGTTTGTAAAAAGAGTTCTTCTCTTTTTTTTGGCAATTCCCGCAATTATTGCGGTGATTTTGCTTCTTCCTCAGTTCGGGCATTTGGGCATCAATATCATCTTTATCGGAGCATCTATTTTTTGTACCATAGAAGTCGGGAAGCTGTTTTTTCCAAAGGGTTCGCGTCCGGTTCGAATATTCGCGGCAGCTGCAAACGGCTGCCTCGGAACAATCGTGTACCTCGAAACTATTTCTCTTATATCCGAACGGACCGACATATTTTTCTTCATCGCGTGCTCCAGTGCGGTTATGCTCCTTTCGCTGCAAAGGGAAAATAGAAAAGATTTTTCCAAAGTTCTTTCCCTCGCGGGCGGAGGTGTTTTTCTTCTCGTATACCCCGGTTTTTTTCTGACCTATCTCATCAAGGTAAGCGGTATGCCGAATCCGGCATTTATGCTTCTGTTTCTGCTTCTAACGGTGTTCTTGAGCGACGTTGCCGCATACCTTTTCGGCATGTTGTTTGGGAAAAGGAAAGACCCGGTAACCAATGTGAGTCCGAAAAAGTCTATTGTCGGATTTATTTCGGGGTTCCTTACCTCTATCGCTCTAGCCGTGGGGACAAAGCTTGTTTTTCCGGACCTCTTCTCCCTTGAACTTTTCCAAGCTTTCATTTTAGGTATACTCCTCGGCTTCTTTATTATTACCGGAGACCTGTTCGAGTCCGCTCTCAAACGGTCTGCCGGAGTCAAGGATTCGGGGACAGCAATACCGGGAAGGGGGGGTATGCTCGATTCCGTTGATTCATTACTATTTGCCGCCCCTGTGTTCTACTATTTTACTCATTTCGCTTTTGCGAGTTGAATTTGTTACTATCTTTATATAGGATAAGCAGGATTTATCTATGATTGTATCGATTATACTAGGAATTATCGGCCTGGGCATTGTCATCTTAGTGCATGAAACCGGCCATTTTATCGCCGCCCGCGGCGCGGGAATCGAGGTGGAAACCTTTTCTATCGGATGGGGACCTAAGCTTCTTTCATGGAAGCGGGATAAAACCGAATACCGTATTTCCGCCTTTCCAATCGGCGGCTACTGCAAAATGAAAGGGGAACATGTACTCCGGGAAGCTTGGAAAAGCGAAAAGGATACCATACCGAAAGAACCGGGCTCTTTTTTTTCCGCCCCGCCCTGGAAACGTATTCTGGTTTCAGTATCCGGGCCCGGCGCAAATCTTATTTTTGCTGTTTTGGTCCTTTCGTTCATCTGGCTGGTAGGATTTAATATCCAAACCTTTGGAAATAAAATTATTCTTCTTTCCGACTATCCTCTCAACGGCAGGACCGAAGAGGTCTATCCCGCGGACAAGGCAGGACTCGAGACCGGGGACCGTATCGTCTCGGTGGGGGGAAAAGATATCCGTCACTACCGGGACCTTCAGGAAGCAGTCAGCGTCGCCGGCGGCAAAACCATGTCGATCACTTTTGTACGGAACGGGGAACGGATTACCTCAAAAATTACTCCTGAAATGGACCCTCAGACGGGAATCGGCAGGATCGGCGTCTATGCATGGATCAAGCCGGTAATCGGATCGGTACAGGAAAACTCGCCCGCGGCGAAGGCCGGGCTTCAGCCCGGAGACAGAATTGTCCGAATAAACGGGAAAGAAATAGAGCACACCCTGCAGTTCTCGGAAATTCTCAAAAACCGCCCGGATGAACTCGACATTATCTATGAGCGAACGGGCACGCGGAACTCCGTTCAGCTCTCCCCCATATATGACGAAGCAGGCAATCCTTCTATGGGCATATCCTTTGCAGCGGAGGAATTCCGGTCTCCCCGGATGGGTCCGATCAGGGCATTGGGCGAGGGATTTACCGAAACAGGCGAAACCATGGCACTGACGGTCAAAAGTATCGGCCTTTTGTTCAGGGGAATCGGCGTGCGGGAATCTCTCGTCGGCCCTATCCGGATCACCTATTATGTAGGAGAGGTTGCATCACAAGGTTTTCAACAAGGCATCGCCAGCGGACTTTCAGGCATGTTCAGGTTCTTAAGCCTTTTGAGCGTGGCGATATTTTTCATGAATCTCCTTCCGATCCCGGCTTTAGACGGCGGAATGGTCATTTTGTTTATCATAGAAATGATACGCGGCAGGGGATTGAAACCGAAGGTCATATACCGCTACCAGACAATCGGTATAACATTGATCTTAGGGCTTCTTATATTCGCAACTTTCAACGACGTATTCTTTCTAGCGGGAGGATGATATATGGGAACAATACGATGCAATTGCGGGGAAGAAGTTCAAATCGATTTTCCCGAAACATTTGATACAACGGAACATCCCGGACTCATCGAAGAGGTGCTGAACGGCAATTTTCTTTCGGTCCGCTGCGCCGCGTGCGGAAACCTGATAAAACCCGAACTCCCGGTCCGCCTGATCGATAAGGAAAAAGGAATAGATATTTTTTTTCTGCCCGACAAGGAGAGGGAGAAATATCTCGCGGGAAAGCTCAACGCGCCGAATGCCGAAAGAATCGTATTCGGCTACCGAGAACTCGCGGAAAAGGTGTATATTTATTCGAAAGGACTTGATGACCGGGTAATCGAAACCATTAAGTACTATTATTTAAAAAAAGGGGGAGGGGAAGATATCGCCGTTTATCTCGATACTTTGGAAAATGAAACACTGCGTTTTCATATTCATGGAATCAGGGAGGGTGAAATCGGATTAACCAGCCTCAATATGGATTTTTACCGAAAAATTGAGAACGAACTTTCTTCGATCGAAGGAAAAGAAAATCTGAAAGATGTTCTCGCGCCCCCTTACGTGTCGGTAAAAAAAATATATGTTGAAACGGAAGAAGCATAGATGAAAAAAAGTCTGCTCTTAATCTTCTGCTTTTCTCTGGCCGCTTCGGCAGCGTGGTCCCGTGACCTGCGCGTTATGGTCAACAATGGTCATATGGGCGGAATCAACTCGCTTATTGTAGATGAACGGTTTCATTTATTATTTACCGCGGGCGAAGACGGCACGATTCGAAGCTGGGACCCGGAAACTAAAAAACTGATCACCCTCATTCAGGTGTCCCGTAATCCGGTAGTCGCAATTACCCTTCACCCGCAAAAAACGCAGGTCGCGGCGGTGATAAAAAGCGGCATGAACCGGTTTCGGCTCGCGGTATGGGATTGGAAGGAGCAGCGGGAGCTTTATACAAGGGAACTGAATGAACAGCCGCTCCACATCGATTATTCACCGAAAGGCACGTACCTTGTTTTTTCAAAGCCGGTATGGCAAAGCCTGACATTCCTCGACGGAAAAACAGGAAGAACACTTCCTCATCTCGAAAGGAGCTACGGCATTGTTTCAAATTTTATCGTCTCTCCCTCGGAAACAACGATCATGACGTACAGCCCTTCAGGGAAAATCGAATATTGGAACATCAAAGAAGAAACAAGAAAAACGTGGATAGAAACGGTTCCCGATGTGGAGCATATTCAGTTTACCGGCAATCTTCGCTTCATGATCGGGACGAGGAAGGGCGAACTCCTCCTCATAGACCTGCTGTCGGGACTGGTAACCGCTTCGCTTCCCGTCGGTTCGATTCATACTATGAGAACCAATCACCTAACCAACGAGATTGCCTGCACCCATACAATCGGCCGGAACACGCATCTATCGGTCATAAACTATATTGACGGGACCTTGATTCCCCGGTCAGTTACTACCCTGCCGGCATTCCGACCAACCGATTCCGCCTTCCTGATGAATTCAATCTATCTTGCCGACCGTTCAGGCGCAATTAGATTTTATCCGTCTACTATCGGTAAAGAATCGGGGATCATGGCGGAGCGGACTCTGGCAGCTTTGGATCATCTTACATTTCACAAATCGAAAATGGCTTTTACAACCGAAGGCAGCCTTTATTTCATCGATTCCGACTTTTTTGCAGGGACGGAGAAATCCGGCATCCCGGATTATTTTGAGGTGGATATTCATGAAAATACTTATTCGAAAAACAGCTATTTAGAATCCGCGGGGGACGACCGCTACCTGCTCTGGGACGGCGACAACGGTTATCTAAATTATATTAACGCTGCAACAGGAAGTCCGGAAGGCGATACGCTGGTTCTTTCCGGACCAATCGACAAGGTAAAAGTTTACGATGAAACAATTCTTGTTTTACAGACAAACGGCGTGATACGGCTTTTAGGAAAGAACGATTTTAAGGAAAAATTCCGTTATAACGCCTTCGGGATTAAAACGGTCACTCTTACCGAAGAGGCGCTCCTGTTCGGAAAAAGCAGGCATACGGGATTCAATGCCCCTCTTCTTTATGTCAATATCGAAACAAACGAAACCGTACCGATTTTTGACAACAGCACCCTGGTATACGAAAGTGTTTACGATCAAAACAGATCTCGTCTGTACACCCTCGCCCTGGAAGAGCATAGCGAGGGTATACAGACAGTATGTAAAATTTTCTACGGAAACATGTTTTCCTTCACTAGACGGCTGCTCAGTTTTCCCGGCGAGGATCTCTCTGCTTCCATCGTTCTCAATCCTGCTACATCCCAGATTTTTACCACCCTCGGCCCCGGTGGAGTAAAATCATTCAGCGGAACGAGAACCGTTGAGTATGAACTGAAAGAACACGTACCGAGCAAACTTTACGTTTATCATAACTATCTCTACTCGATTAACCGGGACAATTCGATCACCGTATGGAGCATCTCTTCGAGAAAAAAGGTAATGGATTTTTACTTTTTCGAAGACTCGAACTGGGCCGCCCTTTTAGCGGGAGGACATTACTATGCATCGGAAGGCGCATCCGAGTATATTGCGGTTTATGACGGTATAAAACCATTATCGGGCAAAACAGCGGAATCACTCAAGCTCAACTAAAATTGTTCTACGCGTGCATCGGATTCTCACTGACTTTCTCGATTGCGGTCCGAACGGATTCTCTGATCTCTTCTTCGTAATCGCTTCCCCCCATCGAATCTGAATAGAGCCTGCCGATGAGGGATGATCGGTACGCAGGCTGCACATTGTTCAGTGCATATGCCGCCATATCGAGAACACAATCCTGGCATTTGCATATTTTCCCTTCCGTGTCTTTCTCAAGCTGCCGCTCCAGCTCATCGAGTACGAGCCGTTCCGCTTCATTGACAAGAAACTCGAAATCATACGCATCTTTTAAACTCATGTTCATTTCTTCCTTCAGGCCCATTCAAGAATGTAATAAAAGCTTACACATGGTTGCGAGCCAGGGCCTCAAATTTTGTATATTTAGGTATAAAGGCTATCTGGACGGTCCCCACCGGACCGTTTCGCTGTTTTGCCAGAATAAGATCGGTCACAATATTCTGCGGCAGCTGCTCTTCGTCAAACTCGGTCCCCCGGTCACGATGAAGGAAAATTACCACATCGGCGTCTTGTTCGATGGAGCCTGATTCCCGGAGGTCCGCAAGGGACGGCCGCTTTCCCTCCGTCTCCCGCCTAACCTGAGAAAGCGCCACCACCGGGATATTGAGTTCCCTCGCCAATGCTTTCAAAGACCGGGATATTTCGGCAATCTGCTCGTGCCTCGGCAGGTCGCGGTGTTCCGAGGAGACTAGGGTAAGGTAATCGATGAAGATAATTTCGACATCCTGCTGCGATTTCATTCGCCTGGCCTGTGCCCTTAAATCGAGAAGTTTAATGCTCGGAGTATCATCGATAAAAAGAGGCGCTTCGTAAATTTTACCCGCAGCCTCGGTCAAGTCGTTGAAGTTTGCAGGACTGAGCATCCCGGTCCTGAGATGTTCGGAATTGATCCGCGCTTCGCTCGAGACGAGCCGCTGAAGCAGAGCCATATCGGACATCTCGAGGGTGAAAAAGCCGACCGGAACTTTATGCCGTATCGCCATGTTCGCGGCCATTGTCAAAGCGAGGGCGGTTTTTCCCACAGAGGGCCGGGCGCCTAAAATAATAAACTCCGATTTCTGGAAGCCGCTGGTGTATTTATCCAAATCCCCAAATCCCGAAGGGATACCGGTATAGCTGTCTTTCGTATGATACAAGTTCTCGATTGCTTCAATAGTCCGCGGAATTATCTCCCGTACCGATTTATACGAATTTGTCTGCTGTTTGTCCGCTATTTCGAATATTTTTTGTTCCGCCTCTTCGACGATCACCCGGCCGTCTTTACTCTCATCATGGGCGGTTGAAATAATCTCCCGGGCAATTCTCAAGAGCTCCCTGCGAACACTGCATCCGTGAACAATTTTGGCATAATATTCGACATTTGCGCTGGTCGGGACCGACGAGGTAAGAGAAGCGATATAAGCGGCGCCGCCGCTTGCTTCAAAATTTCCTTCGGCCCTCAACTCTTCGGCGAGGGTAATGAGGTCCGCCCGCTCGCCCCGCTGAAACATATTTACCACGGCCTGAAATATTTTCTGGTGGGCGGTCTTGTAGAAATCATCAGGCCGCAGGTACCGGATGACCGCAGTCAAGGCATCGTTGTCCATCAGAAGCGAACCGAGGGTTGCGGTTTCCGCTTCGTTATTATAGGGAGGTAATTTGTCTTTAAGCGACTCCGCTTCCATATGGCCGCCCGTTTTTATTTATTCTGCATCTTCTTCAGCATCCGGCTCCGGCATGGGCTCCGGCTCCGGTTTTTTTTCCGGTTTCTGTGCAGCGGGCTTTCCTTCCTCTTCAGAGTCCGCTTTTTCAACGGAAAACTTCAGTGTTGCCGCCTCGTCATTGTATAACTTCACTCGGGCTGAGTAGTTTCCCACCATTTTTATGTTGTGCTGCTGAAGCTCGATTCGTTTTCGTTCGACTTGAATCCCTCTCTTTTCCAATTCTTCCACTAAAGTGGCCGCGGAAACACTTCCGAAAAGCTTTCCCGTTTCCCCGGCAGTTCGTTTGAGGGCGAGGGGTTCGGCCTCGATCCGCTCTTTTAGACTCAACGCTGCCTGCCGTTTCTCTTCTTTTCGCTTTTCTATCGCTTCTTTTTTATGTTCAAAGAGAGCAAGATTGGCTTTATTATACGGTAATGCCAAATTTTTGGGGAGAAGATAGTTTCTTCCAAACCCGTCTTTTACATCACAGATATCTCCTTCTTCACCAAGGTTTTCAACATCCGTGTTCAAGATAACTTTCATTGGTTATCACTCCTTTTCGGTTTTCTATATTTTATCCACACTTCGGAAACTCCGAAAATTGGTATCCCGATTATTAATAACGCATTCAAGCCCGGAATAAAGAGCAGCACCACAAGCATTACAATAAGAAAAAGCTGCAGCCCCCTGCTCAGGTTGGAGCGTTCGAGAAAAAACCGCAGAATCCCCACCCCTTGAAGTCCGAAAATAAATGCGGCGATAAGCCCAAAATTCCATACAATATAGCCGAACACTCCCAATCCGAAAAATATATCCGCAATAATTCCCGCCCAGGAAAGAAGGAACACCCATATAAACCGGTCGGGCATTTTGAACCCCGATAAGCGTACGGGAGCCGTCCCTCGGACAATCCTTCGAGCGATTCCTACTCCCACGCGCCAATTGATGGTTAGGAGAAGGAAAAAAGAAAACAGGAAGTTCCTAAAGAAAATTTCTCGAATCAAAATAATGATTCTATCCGGCTTTATAAAAGACCGCAGCAGTCCTTGGTTAAGGGGTATAGCGCTTCCTGTCTGGGTTCCGAAAAAAGCCTCCACGATGGTAGTAAGCTGCGTCCTGAGATAGGCAACAAACTCTTTATTTCTCATTATTCCAAAGACCAGGGGAATGCTTATGATTCCTATACCGATTACCGCCGCTATGAGCCGAAAAACGGTCCGTTGGACCCGCAGGCCCTGTTTATTTACCGTGTAAAGCGAGGCGAGCAGAAACACCGGAAGCAATAACTCGATCAACGCCATCATCCTCCGAATATTCGTATTCTCTATCCCGCGAGTATGGATAAAAGCGGTAACAACTGCTCCGATAAGCACCAAAAGAGCGGCGTAGAGATACGCATACTCACTTCTCTTTTTGATCAAAATTTGCAAAGGCACAGCGAACAGGAAAGAAATAAACCCCAGTTGATAGATAAATACGGATATCGCCGAAAACAGGAAAATATCTACCCAGAACGCTCCTCGTTCAGATAATTGCATACGTAAAAATCATTTTTTTACAAAAGGGAGCAGCGCAAGAGCCCGGGCCCGTTTAATTTCAATTGCCAGGCTGCGTTGGTGCTTCGCGCAGGTGCCGGTTATCCGGCGGGGCAAAATCTTACCGCGGTCCGTAAGAAACCGCGACATACTGTCCGGGTTTTTGTAATCAATTTTGTAATTTTGAGTGCAAAACCGGCAAACTTTCTTCCGAAAATAGCTGCGTGATTTGGAAGGTCGGTATCCTCCGCGATCGCTTTTCCCGCCGCCGCTCCTATCGTCACCGCGATCATTGCGGTCACTTCTGCCGCCGCGGTACGACGAACTTTCATACTGCTCATTTCTATTTTTATCGTCTTGTTTATACTCGTTATCTGACATTAAAATCCTCCGTTTTATCTATAATTAAAATGGAATATCGTCTTCGAATGTATCTTCCGAATTGGTAAAGTCTCCGCCCGCGGAAGAGGAAGTATTTTTGCTCGAATAGTCGCTTTCATTCTTTCTTCCTCCTCCAAGAAGTTGTATGTCATTCGCCGTAATCTCTACTTTGCTCCTCGGCTGTCCGTCCTTTTCCCATTTGTTTTGCCTCAACTCACCCTGGATTGCTACCTGGGTCCCTTTCGTAAGGTACTGGCTTAAAGCTTCCGCCCGTTTTCCCAGAAGAGATACGTCAAAGAAATGTCCCTCTTCGATCCATTCATCCCCGGATTTCCGCCTTCGGTTCACAGCGAGGGAGAACTTCCCGATCGGAAATCCCGTGTTCGTATACTTCAATTCCGCATCACGGGTGAGCCGCCCAACCAGCATAACTACATTTATATCCGCCGCCATTTTCCTTCCCCTTTTTATTCCTTCTTATTCCTTCTTGATAAACAAGAATTTTAGAATATTATTATGTAGTTTGAAAGATTTGTCTAAATCGGCTACTTTTTCCGGCTCCATTTCCGCAACAAAACAGGCGTAATGTCCCCGTTTTTCTTTTTTTACCGGATATGTAAGATCCCGCTTGCCCATATCGTCTTCTTTTACGATGGATGCATTTACCTTGCCGAGCTCGCTTCTCACAAACTCTTTACCGGTGTTGTACTCTTCATCCCTTTCCGGGAAGATTAAAGTAATTTCATAGGTTCTCATGTTTCCTCCTTTTGGACCTACGTCCCGCTCTCTTATCGTTCCGCGTTCAAAACCGTATTCACGCAACGAAACCCGCGCGGGAAAAGAGGTAATGAACGATATCAAATCAGCTGCCGTCTGTCAATACTGCTCCGACTGCTGCCGCGTAAACTCCTGTGCTACATGCCGGAATTGCTCCTCATTCATCAGGGGGACCTCCTGCTGTTTCATCCAATCGTTATGGATATACCCCCATGAAGCAATAAATGGCCGTATCCTTGCATCCCGGTTCCGTTTCACATTATCGATTTGGTCCTCGATAAACAGTGCTGTATTTCGTGTGGAGCCGAGGAAAACTTCTAAAAACTCGAGCTTTTCCTTTCCCCTCCCGTAATGGATTCTCTCCTCCGGCCAGTGAAAGCCGAGGTTTTTAAGGATAAATGAAATAAAGTGGGCCCTCTTTGTAGAGAGGATATGCACCCGCCGGTCTTGGGCAAGCCGCCCGAACACCGGCTTCATCGCCGGAAAGA
>CAYWIK010000068.1:0-10669 GCA_964458315.1 uncultured Spirochaetales bacterium
GGGCCGTTCCCGGACCGCCCCCTCGACGGCAATACAGTATTCGAACTTTAAGGACTTAACAAGTTCCCGCACTTCCGACGGCGCGTCTTCATCTACAACGATCTGGGTAAGCCCGTAACGGTCCCGGAGGTTGATAAAGTGGATTCCTCCGTGGTCCCTTTTCCTATGTACCCAACCGTTTAAAACCACCCGTTGTCCTGCATGAGACCGGCTGCATTCTCCGCAGGTATGTGTTCGTTTCATTGCTTCCATGGCTGTGGATAGTACATGAAGTCGGACGTCCTTTCAAGGTGGGAAACCGGCGGCAGGGAATTTCGGCGGGTATGTTTTTTCTCCCTTTGACCAAATAGATAAATTTGAGTATAATAACTTATATGAAATCCACGAAAAAGAAGTCATCAGCTCAACATAAATTTAAGGTAAATCAAGAAGTTGTCTATCCTTTGCAGGGAGTCGGGCAGATCATCTCCATTGAAGACCGGGAATTCAAAGACCAGAGCATCCCTTATTATGTAATTTATCTCGAAGTCTCCGACATGACGATCATGGTGCCGGTGGACAAGGCCGAAGAACTCGGTATCCGCTCCATCGTTCCAAGTTCCGAAGCGAAAAAAGCGCTGGTCCTTATTACGGAAGACAACGAGCCGATGCCCGCCGACTGGAAGATGCGGTACCAAATGAACCTCGATCTTCTCAAGAAGGGAAGCGTTACCGACATCGCAACGGTGGTCCGTACATTATACCACCGGAGTAAAATTAAAGAACTGCCGATTCTCGAAAGGAAGCTCTTCGATAGCGCTCTCAAGCTTATGGTTGATGAAATATCATTTTCCTTGAGAAAATCAAAGGACGAGATCGAAGAATTGATTTTTAGCAAACTAGAAACAGAGTGAATGCAGCCGCGCTCATCCCGGCGGCCGGCTCGAGTTCTCGAATGAACACCGGCCGAAAAAAAGAATACGAACTCATCAGCGGCAAACCGGTTCTTGCAAAAACATGCGAAGCTTTTCTGGAAACCGGCCTGTTTGCAATGATTTGCTGTGTCGTCCCGGAGGGGGAGATCGGCATTGTCCGAGACCTCTTGATATCCGCGCTGTCTTTCGGAGAAGAAGAGTGGGAACAAAACCTCTGTTTTGCCGAAGGCGGTGAAACGCGGCAGTGTTCCGTATTCAACGGATTAAAGCGCCTTGCCGAGTTTTCTCCTGACCATGTTTTGATCCACGACGGCGCGCGCCCTTGGATTTCTCCTTCGCTGGTACGGTCGGTCTACCACATGACCCTCGAGCAGGGAGCGTGCGCCCCGGTTATCGTTCCTCCCGATACCATCAAGCAGATAGATGCCTCAGGAACAATCAGCACCCATCTGCAGCGTACAAACACCGTCGGTATTCAGACCCCCCAGGGGTTCGCGTTCAAAGAAATTCTCCGGGCCCATGAAAAGGCGGCGGGTGACGGGATGTCCTATATCGATGACACCGAAATCTACGATCGCTATGCCGGGCCTGTTTCGACCGTGCCGGGAGACCCGGTGAATATAAAAATTACCTATGCCCATGATTTGGAGGAGGTGTTATGAGAATCGGTGAGGGATACGACCTCCATGTCCTGGCCGAGGGCCGCGCCCTCGTTCTCGGAGGAGTGACGATTCCCTTTTCCCGGGGAGAGGACGCCCATTCGGACGGCGACGTTCTTCTGCACGCGGTGATCGACGCCCTTCTCGGGGCCGCCGCGCTGGGAGATATCGGCACTTTTTTCCCTGCCGGTGATGAGCGGTACCGGAACATACCGAGCCGAAAACTTCTCCGAAGGACCCTGGAGATCCTCGGAAAAGCGGGGTACATACCCTCGAATGTGGATGCAACGGTAATTCTTCAGGAGCCGAGAATTGGTCCGTATATTCGGCAGATGCGGGAAAATCTAGCGGCGGATCTTGGAGTCGCGATCGGGGCCGTGTCGGTCAAGGCAAAAACCGCCGAAGGCACCGGTCCGGTCGGCGCGGGAGAAGCGGCGGAGGCGCGGGCGGTGTGTCTCTTGACGGAAGTGTAAAAGGCGGCAAAGAATGGAACAGCCTCATCAAAAAGCTGCGGAGGGCGGTGTCGGGAACAACCCTCCCGTCGGTTTCCCGGATAGCGGAAAAACTACGGGACCCCTTCCGGATCCTTATTTCAACGATGATTTCTCTCCGTACCAAAGATGAAGTTACTCTTGCGGCTTCGGCGCGGCTGTTTGCTCAAGCCGAAACTCCGGAACAGATGTGTAAACTTTCGGAGGAAACAATAGCGGAGCTCATTTATCCTGCAGGATTTTACAAAACAAAGGCGGGGAACATAAAAAAAACCGCGGAGATCCTCCGCTGGGAGTACGGCGGTTCGGTTCCGGACAGTGAAGAGGCGCTGTTGGCTCTGCCCGGGGTCGGAAGAAAGACAGCCAACCTGGTTCTTAATTTAGGCTTTGGTATCGATGCAATTTGTGTGGATACCCACGTACACAGGATTTCCAACAGACTCGGGCTGGTTGAAACAAAAATCCCGGAAGAAACGGAACGGGAACTTATGAAGGTCCTGCCGAAAAAATATTGGATCGAAATAAACGAGTTGCTGGTCAATTTCGGTCAGCAGGTCTGTACCCCCCAGAGCCCCTTTTGTTCCCGCTGTCTGCTTGCGGATATGTGTCCGCGGACAGGAGTGGAACGGAGCAGGTGAGGTCCCCTATCCCCTTTCCGCTATCAGC
This sequence comes from uncultured Spirochaetales bacterium, assembly GCA_964458315.1. Taxonomy (GTDB): domain Bacteria; phylum Spirochaetota; class Spirochaetia; order SPDA01; family CAZSGZ01; genus CAYWIK01. Next base: position 2,731 of record CAYWIK010000068.1, read on the forward strand.
AGCGTTTTCGGATCGAGTTTCAGCTGCAGTTCACGGGAAAGTATCTCGCCATGGTCCTTTGCCAGTTTCATATGGACATAATCTCCCGCGTATTTTAGGGTAATGAGAACGGCGATTTCATCGAGAAAGGGTTTAAGTTCAAACGGCACTCCCTTTTCATCGAATACCGGCTCTTCACTTTTGAGTGAAGCGCTTATCCATATCTCCATTCCCAATCGATCGGCGAAAGCCCGCACTTTTTGAAGCTTTTCGATGCTGGCTTTTGAAAAATCGTATCCGTCGACGACCAGCGAATCGGCGGCAAAATTTCCGTTCGTGATCATCGCTTCGAGGCTGCTCAATATTTGGTCCGTTGTCACCGCTTCCTGGCTGAAATTCATGATTACCCGATTTTTGATAATCTCGTCATGAACATCTACGGCGCTTTCGAGTTCCCGTTTTTTTGCAATTTCTTTAAAAATATCTTCATACCAATTGATTATGTGGTCGGTCCTGGCCGAAAAGGAAACGTGGATCACATGCTTATCCTGGAGCAGTTGGTCCGTAGCGATATGCACCAGACACGCGGTCTTTCCCACACCCTTTCTGGATGCGACAACGCCGATATTACCTTTTCCAACTCCGCCGTGGATCGATTCCTCGAGGATCCTTAAGGGACTCCGTTTTATCAATTCCGATTTAACCATGCCTTTGGTTCTCCTTTCTGCTTATTACTTACCTTGTTCCTTCTTGCGTTTTTCCTGATATTCGGCGATGAGTTCTTCAGAAATACTCTTCGGGACCTTACCGTATTTGAGAAATTCCATGGAAAACTCCGCCTTTCCCTGGGTCATCGACCGGAGGCTTGTGGAATATCCGAACATTTCACTCAAAGGAACTTCTGCTTCTATCCTCGAAAAACTGCCGTCTTCTATTGAAGCGATGATTACCCCTCGGCGCTGGGTGATGCTTGCAAACACATTTCCCGCGAACTCCGAAGGAGTTTCAACGCTTACCTGCATGATCGGTTCGAGGATGTATGGTTTCGCCTTATTATACACGCTGCGGAATGCTCCGATGGCTGCGGTGTTAAACGCCATTTCGGAACTGTCTACCGAATGGGAGGTCCCGTCGTTTATTACAACCCGGGTCCTGATAACGGGAAATCCGATAAGGCTTCCTTTTTCAGTTGCCGTTTTAAATCCGGCTTCACAGGCCGGAATAAACTCGGTCGGAATCGAACCTCCCTTAATTTCGTTAACAAACTCGAAATCGACTTCATGGGCGGGTTCCACATACCCGGCAATTCGCGCGAATTGTCCGGCCCCGCCGGTCTGCTTCTTATGGGTATAGTCAAAATCGGCTTTTACGGATATCGCTTCACGATAGGCGACCTGGGGCATGCCCGTAGTGACGTCCGCTCGATATTCCCGCCGCATCCGCTCGACGTACACATCGAGGTGAAGTTCTCCCATTCCTTGGATGATGGTTTCGTTGGATTCGGGATCGATGTGAGTGCGGAAGGTCGGGTCTTCTTTAGAAAACCGGTTCAAGGCTTTTCCCATATTGTCTTCGGACTTTTTGTCCTTGGGAGAAACAGCCAAAGAGATGACCGGCGCCGGGACATACATGGAGGTCATGGAGTAGTTGAGTCCGGGACTCACGAAGGTATCGCCGGACGCGCAGTCGATCCCAAAGAGCGCTACGATATCGCCGCTGCCCGCTTCGGTGATTTCCACCATGCTGTCCGCGTGCATCCGGATAAGCCGTCCAACCTTGAATTTTTTCTGTGTCCGGGAGTTGAATAGTTCGCAGCCCTTCTTTACCGATCCCTGGTAGATGCGGATATAGGTGAGCTGGCCGTACTGACCCTCTTCCAGTTTAAAAGCGAGGGCCACCGTAGGAAGGCTCGAATCCGGGGTAAGGACGACCGGTTCTTCGCTTTTATCCAAATCCAATGCGGTATTTTCCACATCCGCGGGATTGGGAAGATAGTCGATGATTTTATCGAGAAGAAGCTGGACCCCTTTATTTTTATATGCCGACCCCATGAATACCGGTACCATCTGCCTCGACAGGGTCGCCTCGCGGATTGCGGAACGGATAAGTTCCTCCGGGGCGTTTCCGGCAAGGTATGCTTCAGCCAGTTCATCGGAAACCATGGATGCCGCGTCGATTAATTCCTCGTGTCGCTCTTCCGCTTCGCCCCGAAGATCTCCGGGGATCTCTTCTTCCCGGATAATTTCTCCCGCTAACCCGTCAAAGTAGTATGCCTTCATCGTAACGAGATCGACGAGTCCTTCGTGCTTGTCTTCGAGTCCGATAGGTATTTGCATCAGAACAGCGTCCAGGTCGAGTTTATCGACAAGCTGGTCCCGGACTTTAATCGGATTCGCTCCGCTTCGGTCGCATTTATTGATAAAGGCTAGTCGGGGAACGTTGTAACGCTTCAGCTGTCGGTCTACCGTTATACTCTGAGACTGTACCCCGCCCACGGAACAAAGTACCAGAATGGCACCGTCCAGGACCCGGAGCGCGCGTTCCACCTCGATGGTGAAGTCGACGTGACCGGGTGTATCGATGATATTGATAGGATGGTCCTTCCAGTGAACGTTCGTGGCGGCCGATGCAATGGTTATGCCCCGTTCGCGTTCGAGTTCCATCGAGTCCATAGTCGCACCGACGCCGTCTTTACCCTTGACTTCATGAATCGCGTGTATCTTTTTACAGTAGAAGAGAATCCTTTCGGTAAGGGTTGTTTTGCCCGAATCGATGTGCGCGCTGATTCCAATATTGCGCATTTTATGTAGGTTGTTGCTCATATAATATAATATAATAGTAAAACTGGAGTAGTGCAGTGAAATCTGCTAAATTTCTTTCTTTTTTTTAAGGAGAATCGATAAAAGGTTGCGATTTTGCTGTGTCGCCATAACGGTCCGCGGCGAGCAGCTTCCTGCAGTACTCGACTACTTGATGTGCAATTTTTTCCGGAAGCCCGGTTCTGAGGGAGACTTCTTTTCCTCCGGCCTCCGCGAGGGCGTCGATGCTTCCGTAGGCAGTCATGAGTTTATGTGCCCGTTTCGAACCGATTCCGGGTACAGCCGTCAGGACCGGGGATGCTAAATTTTTCTGCCGCATGTCCTTTTGGAAGGTCGTTGCGAACCGGTGGGCTTCGTCTCGAACATATTGAAGAAGCCGCAGCGCCGGCGATGTGTCCGGCAAAGTGAAGGGTTCCCCTTTCTCCGGCACAATTTCTTCAATCCGCTTTGCAAGCCCCGCCACCATGACATCGGCAAGCCCCAGGCTTTTTAAAACCGAAACGGCCGAGCTTACCTGTCCCTTTCCGCCGTCGATAACAATCAAATCCGGCGGCTCGAGGCTTTCATTCAGGACTCGGGTGTATCTTCTCGCGACAACCTCTCGGATTGCCTTGAAATCATCAATCTTCCCGCCGAGAGACTTGATATGAAATTTTCTGTACCTGCTCTTGTCCGGTTTACCGTCGAAAAAGGAAACCATGGATGCAACGGGCGAGGTGCCTGCCAGCTGGGCGATATCGAACCCTTCGATCTTCCGGGGAATCTGAGGAAGGTTGAGGACCTGTTTCAGTTCCTGCAGCGCGGGACTGCCTTCCATGTTTTCGATCCTTCGAAGTACGTCGATCCGTACATTTTCCTCAACCATTTTAATCAGCGAACGGTGGCGTCCTTTTACCGGAACTTTAAGGTTTGTCCGCGCACCGAATTCCTGCTTGAAAAAAAGCTCGATTTCTTCACGGTCCGTTTCATGGGAAAGGTAGACTTCCTTTGGCGGTATCTGTTCCGGTGAATAATACTGCAGAATGAAATGGGTCAAGGCCTCCGCTTCTGATTCATAGATGCTTGTTCGGAAGAGCTCCTGCCCGGTAAGACGCCCGCCCCGCATCTGAAACACTCCGAAAGTGCACACCGTTTCCTTCGATACCATCGCAATATAGTCCCTGTCGGTTTCGATCATATCCACCACTTCCTGTTTCTGGGTCGCGGTTTCGACGGCCTGCAGGCTGTCGCGGTACACCGCGGCGCTCTCGAAATCGAGGGCTTCGGCCGCCCGAGTCATCCGCTCCTCTAAATCGGACTTAAAATCGGCGGACTTTCCCACAAGCATCTTTTTTACTTCTTCGACGATTGACGCGTATTCTTCCTTGCTGATTTTTCCGCAACAGGGCGCGGAACAGCGATGAATATGATAGTAAAGGCACGGGTTTTCTCTCAGCTTGAGCTTCCCCCGGCATTTTCGAATATGGAAAAGTTTTGCAATGAGCTCTAAATAGAGATCGATGCTCGGGAGGTCGGTATAGGGACCGTAGTAGAGGGAACCGTCGTCAATGATTCGCCTGGTCCGGAACACCCGGGGATAATCTTCGTTGGTGATCCGGATCATCGGGTAGGTTTTTCCGTCTTTTAGGTTAATGTTGTAGTGGGGGGCCCACTGTTTGATCAAGTTGTTTTCCAGAAGAAGGGCTTCGTATTCGTTTTTCGTTACGATATGTTCGATCGTATAGACTTTTTCCACGAGAAACCTGGTCTTTATGTCCTTCCTTCCGGTGAAATAGGAAGCAACCCGCTTGCGCAGGTTTTTAGCTTTGCCGATATACATGATTTTTCCGAGTTTGTTTTTCATCATGTAGACACCGGCCTGGGGAGGAAATCGAAGGACGGTTTCTTTGAGAGGATGGTCCGCGTTGGTGGCTTCCATTCCTATTCCCCCCGGGTTATCCGGTTAAGGATAAGTCCGAAGAAAGAACCCGATTCCCCGGTAAAATGCCAGCCTAAATGGGATTTACATTTACCGCATATAGCGTAACTCCACGCGTAACCCGGAAACCAGGTAAATTCCGCGGTGGGATAACCGGCGGTACCGCATCCCGGGGCTTCGGAGAAGCAGCCGACGGTGAATACAAAACCGTGGGGATTGGTAAAAGTATGCTCGGCCTGACCCTGGATGGGCAGGCGGTTTTTTTCGGTGGTAATGTTCTGCCCGCAGAAGATACACCGATACGCTTTTTCTTCTTCAGTCCGTTCTTCACTTTCGGAACGGATCAATGTATCGCCTTCGAAGCTTCCGGGTTTAAAATATCGGAACTCGATCTTCATTTTCTTTCTTTTAATATACCGAATCGCCGCCCTCCTCGTAAATCCCCACCTTGACCAACGGACCGCTCTCTTCTAGAGTGTGCGGATATGCCGTTGAAATATAAATGTCTGATCCTCGACCACGATGATACTGCCGTCAACAGTACGGCCACTATTCATTATCCCGCCCATCGTGAAGTGATGCGGAGACTTCGGCCGAAGTACACGCCGGTTTCGCTCCACGAATGGTGGTTAAAAAACTTCGAGCCCGGGCTTATGGAATATCTTACGGAAGATCTCCGCATGACCGATGAAGAAGTACAGATGGAATACCTGATCTGGCGTGAATACACGACCACCCGTATTCCCGATTTCTATTCCGGCTTTCTCGAAGCTTTATCCGAATATAAGAAAGCCGGCGGCGTTTTCTCGGTTGTTTCCCATTCCGAGGTGGAATTGATCGAACGGGACTACAAACATGCAGCGGACGACCTCGATGTGTTTCCCGACCTGGTATTCGGCTGGGATTTCGACCCTTCGAAACGTAAACCGAGTCCGTGGCCGGTGGAACAAACCTTGGAGTATTTCGGGGTCCCTAAGGATGAAGCGCTTATCGTCGATGATTTAAAACCGGGCGTCCTGATGTCACAGGTAACCGGGGTGCCCGCCGCCGCGGCCGGTTGGAGTCATAATATTCCTGAAATACGGAATTTTATGAAAGCCAATTGTAAAGCGTACTTTCATACGGTAGCGCAGTTTCGGGATTTTATTCTTGCTTCCGGCCGTTGACCATGGGAACGAATTGAACGTATGTCACATGCTGTGTATTGACCTCGCCGTTTTCTTTCGTAAGAACGACTAGTTCCTGGGAGAATGTGCCGACCGGGGCGACCAGCCTTCCGCCGTCGTCTTTGAGTTGGCGGATAAGCGGTTTTGGAATTTTGGCCGGCGCTGCGGTAAGAAGGACCGCGTCAAAAGGAGCTTCTTCAGGGAGACCGCGGAATCCGCTTCCTAAAACCATATGAATATTTGTGTACCCAAGCTCTTTAAGTTTTTTTGAAGCTTTTTTATAGAGTGATTCGACGATTTCGAGGCTGTATACCTCTTCCGCCAGGTGCGCCAGGATCGCGGCCTGATAACCTGAACCGGTCCCGACCTCGAGCACCTTCTCCCTGCCGGTAAGCCGGCACAATTCGGTCATGAGTGCGACGATATACGGCTGAGAAATCGTCTGTCCTTCGCCGACGGGAAGAGGATGATCTTCGTAAGCAGCCTGGGCGCTGTGCTGGGGCACGAATTCGTGACGCGGAACGGTGCGCATGGCTTCTATAACCCTCTTGTCTTGGACGCCCCTGGCTACAATTTGTCTGTCGACCATCTTATTTCGAAAATCCGACATGGTTACATGGTCTCGTTTCCCGTCGCGCATGGTCCCCTCCTTTCGTTCAGTATACTATATTTTTCTTCTTTCGTCGTATACAATAATATTCATAATCATTAAATCCAAGGAGTGCGGCATGAAAGTAGTAGGATTTAACGGAAGTCCGAGAAAAAACGGAAACACATCGTTATTGATCAAGCGGGTTTTTGCAAAACTGGAGGATGCGGGGATAGAGACTGAGCTTGTACAGCTTGGCGGTAACCTCGTTCATGGATGCACCGCTTGTTTGAAATGCAAAGAATCGAAAAGCGGAAGGTGCTCCATCGAAGATGATATAATCAACGAGTGTATCGAAAAGATGGTGGAAGCAGACGGAATCATTCTCGGTTCACCTACCTATTTTGCTTCATTGACGACCGAAACCAAGGCTTTGATCGATCGGTCGGGATACGCGTGCCGATCCGCCGGCAATCTGCTTCGAAGAAAAGTCGGGGCCGCGGTGGTAGCGGTCCGGAGGGCAGGCGCGGTGAATGTCTTCAACGCGATTAATCATTTTTTTCTCATCAATGAATTTGTTCTCCCGGGTTCGATCTATTGGAACCTTGGAATAGGCCGGCTCCCGGGAGAGGCGGAAAATGACGAAGAAGGGATGAAGACCATGGATGTCCTCGGGGAAAATATGGCTTGGCTTCTACAAAAGGTGCATGGGTAATTCGAGGACGCCGAAGTGGTATGCCTGGTTTCGGGCTTATCAGGAATTGAACGATTTTCTGCCGGAGGGAGACAGAAAACAGTGGTTTATCTACCGGTTTAACGGTTCTCCCTCGATAAAGGATGCGGTCGAAGCGGCGGGGATTCCTCACACGGAGGTTGATCTCATCCTTGTAAACGGGGAATCGGTTTCGTTCGTATACCGGCTTCAGCACGAAGACCGGGTTTCAATCTACCCGGTCTTTGAATCCTTAGATATCGACGGAGTCACCCGTCTTAGGGAACGGCCTCTCCGTAACTCCGCCTTTGTTCTCGATGTTCATCTCGGTAAACTCGCACGGCTGCTCCGGCTTTTCGGATTCGATGTACTGTACCGGAACGATCTCGATGATCCGGAAATCATCGATATTTCCATTGAACAGGGCCGGGTGATTTTAACGAGGGATGTAGGTATTTTAAAACACCGACGGGTCACCCACGGTTACTGGGTACGGAGCACGGACCCGGAAGAACAGCTCGAGGAAGTTATTTCCAGGTTTCAGCTGGAGGGAGCGGCCCGGGTTTTCTCCCGCTGTATGAACTGCAACGGTCCATTGAATCGGGTAGAAAAAAAGGAAGTGGAGCACCTGCTAGAGCCGGAAACGAGGAAATACTTCGATACCTTTTTTCAGTGCGGCTCCTGCGGACAGGTGTACTGGAGGGGAACTCATTACGACAAACTGCAGGAAAAAATCAGGAGAATCCTCTCCTTTAC
>CAYWIK010000069.1:0-10562 GCA_964458315.1 uncultured Spirochaetales bacterium
AGTTTGCCGGATGGAACGCGGACAAAAAGAACATCCCCGAATCTCCGGCGGACGGAGCTATCGGAAAAAACATCGTATTTATCGTACACGGCGATCATCCCTGGACAACAGCGTGTACCCTGGGCGCGCAGAAGATTGCGGAAGCCTACGATATGAATCTGAAAGCCCTTTCTCCCAACTGGGACTTGGCGGTGCAGAACCAAATGATCGACCAGGCTATCAATGAACGCCCGGATATGATTCTTCTCATCCCGCTGGACGCGAAAACCGCTCCCCAGCAGGCGAGGAAAATCAACCAAGCGGGTATTCCTCTCATCCTGTTCAACACCCTGCCGTCGGCGGCAGCAATGGACTACGCCATAACATGGACCGGTCCGGACGATTTCGGCCAGTTCCGGATGTTGTCCAGAGTATGGGCGGATGAGATGGAACGAGTCCACGGCACCGACAACGTAGGCGTTGCGTATACCCAGCATGCCCCCGGCGGATCTCCTTACTTTGCACGCTGCTGGGGTCCGATCTCCGAGCTTGCCGGTTATGCCCCCTGGGTTGAAACGCTTGACAAGCAGGCCCCGGGTTTTGAAGCCGATAAGACCATGCAGCTCGTATCCGACTGGCTGACCCGTTTCGGCAACAACCTGAAAGGCATCTGCGCGGCCGACGACAGTTCACAGGCTTTAGGCATTTTCGAAGCCCTTGAGAAAGTCGGAAGAGACGACGTGGTTGTAGTAGCCGCCGGTAACTCGAAGGTCGGTATGGACTTGGTCAAAGAAGGCAAGCTCTTCGCCATTACTTATCAGACGGCTGAAGGCGACGGCGCCCTTGCGGTCCAGACCGCTGCGGACTGGTTTAACGGGAAGGATATTCCCCCCGTTAAGTATCTACCGAAACACATTATCACCAAGGAAGACGTAGAAGATTTCTACCCGCCCCAGTGGTAAGGGTGTACAGCTTAAAAAACAATTACCGCCCGGCCTTTCGAGGTCCCGGGCGGTGTTTTTTCTGTTAATAACCCGGGCCCGCCGGAGAGATGCGACCGCTGCGGAAAACGGGATCTTATCTTCGCATTTTTTAGACCCGCGGTTCAAGAATTGCGTTCGTAGAATCCGCCTAATAGGCAACACTTATATTTTGCAAATGAATTTTTCATATGTCAGCCGGGAATACGAATGTTTACTTGCATAGTAAGATTAGTTTTGTTACAATGAAAAGCATAAAAACTATTTCAAAGGAGATAGCCATGGGAAGTATCGGATTACCGGAATTGATTGTTATTTTTGTCATTATTCTCCTTCTATTCGGAGCAAGGCGTTTACCGCAGATAGCACGGTCCATCGGTAACTCACTTCGTGAGTTTAAGCGAGGAATGAAATCGCAGATGCAGGATACTGACGATGATAATGAAAAAGAGGAAACTGTTACGTCGAAAAAAGTATAGATAACTAATGGCCGGTGCAAGAGAGCGGGAAAAACGGATGTCCTTTCTCGACCATGTAGAAGAATTTCGGAAAAAAATTTTCATCTCGCTCGTTTTTTTTATCATTGCTTCAATAACTGCTTTTCTATTTATCGACCGCATCATGACATTTTTACAGACGCCGATTGAGGGACATGAAATAAACCTTCATTATTTTAAACCTCACGAGAAGTTTTTCACCTATGTGAAAACAGCAGTGTTTTCAGGTCTGCTTGCAAGTGTACCGTTTATTCTGGTACAACTTTCTTCATTTATTTCCCCGGCATTGAAGCACAAACAGCAAAGAACATTTTTTCTAGCGCTGTTTTTCGTGATTATTCTTTTCATCGGAGGATGCTACTTTGCCTATTCAACCATTGCTCCAACCGCGTTTAAGTTTTTCATCAATTTTGCCGCTGATGCTGATGTTACTCCGGTTTGGGGATTAGCTGCATACTATGAGGTGCTCTTTAAAGTTGTCTTTCTTATTGGAGTAGCGTTTGAGCTTCCGGTCATTTTGCTTTTTTTGATCTCTATTGATATTATAACTATCCGAACGTTGACTCGGGGCAGAAAAATCGCCTTTCTTGTTGCATTCGTATTTGGTGCGGTTCTGACTCCTCCGGATCTTTTCACTCAACTCATTATAGGGTCGACTCTTTATGTACTCTATGAGGTCACAATTATTACGGCACGAATTGTTATAAGAAAAAGGAATAAATTGCATGAATATGTCTGAAGAAGACAAGCAGGAACATGGCAGCGGCGATTCTTCCGAAGCTGAATCTGAAAAAATATCTCGCCGTGAATTTTTCAAACGGAGCATTTCTATCGGAGGCGCGGCTGCGGGAGCGTTTTTATTTTCCCGCGCCCAAAGGGCTTTTCCTCAAGACTGGCGTTTGGTGCCCGGGGATTATGATCTTGTCGCCTTAAAAGGCGGCGAACCTGACCAAATGTTCGATCGGGGCATTCGGGAACTCGGCGGGATTGAACGGTTTGTAAACCGGCGCGATACGGTAGTGATAAAACCGAACATGTCCTGGCACGCCCCCCCGGAAGAAGGGGCGAATACAAACCCGAAACTCATTGCCCGGATTGTCGAGCACTGCATCAACGCCGGAGCGAAGCGGGTTTATCTGTTCGATAATACCTTGAGCCAAAACTCATATCAAGCGAGCGGCATAGAGAAAGCGGCCTCCGAAGCCGGAGGAAGGCTGGTCCCGGCAAAAGCCGAACGGTATTACCAGCAAGTCGAGATAAGCGGCGCGAAACGGCTTACTGAAGTGAAGGTCCACGAACTCCTTTTAGAGGCGGATGCATTTATCAACGTCCCTGTTTTGAAACACCACGGCAGCACACACCTTACCGTCTGCATGAAAAATCTGATGGGATGTATCTGGGACCGGTGGTATTACCACCGTAACAACCTGGACCGCTGTATAGCCGAGTTTACTCTCCTCCGGAAGCCGACGCTGAATGTAGTTGACGCGTACCGGGTGATGAAAAACGGTGGGCCGAGCGGACGGGGAGGCGCGGACATCCTGCTCGAGAAAATGCAGATTCTTTCCACGGACATTGTTGCTGCTGACGCGGCTGCCGCGGCCCAGGGGGAGATGTGGGGAATTTACGGCGCCGGAAGGGTAGAATATATCGACATCGCCCATCAATTGGGGATAGGAAACAAGAACCTGTCGGAACTCAATATTAAACGGATAACAATATAGTGCTATTAAGAATAATCCGTATTGTCGTTTCGCTTCTTATTTTGGCTCTTTTTATCACGGCTTTTCTCGTGCCTGCCGGAATGGCGGAACAGACTGCTTACCGCCAAAGCATTCCCGGCAAGACCCAGTTTTTTCCGTCCACTCTGCGGGCCTTCGGCAGGGGGGCTGCCGGTGCAGCGGCCATTGCCGGAGTAATTTTGCTCGCAACATTTTTCTTCGGCCGTATATACTGTTCATCCCTCTGCCCGATAGGAACACTGCAGGATATAATCAACCGGATTTCGCCCCGCTGGAGGAAGAAAAACTATTCCAGCGGAAAGCCTGCCCGCAGATGGTTCCGGTATCTTTTCTTTGCTGCCGCTATACTCCTTTTTGTCGGCGGCGTTTCTCTCCTTTTCGACCTTGTGGAGCCCTTTGCCAACTTCGGCAGGTTCGCGAAACATCTTTTGCGTCCGGCGGTATATGGTGTACACCGGGGAGTTTCGTCTGTTCTTGAGGCAGGCGGTGTATACATCGATGTGGATCCCCTGGTGCTTTCAGTTGCGGGAACCGCCTTAGGAGCGGTCACATTTGCTGCCCTTTTTATCCTGGTTTTTTTTAAAGGAAGGTTTTTCTGCACGACGATTTGCCCTACCGGCGCGGTGCTGAGCCTCCCGGCAGCGGTTTCGCGGTTTCGGATCGTCATTGACGAACAGAAATGCACGAGCTGCGGCCGCTGTGAACAGGTGTGTAAAAGTGAGTGCATCGATGCCGCAAGAAACTATATCGATAACAGCAGCTGCATAGCCTGTTTTTCCTGCATTGGAAATTGCCCCTTTGATGCTATTTCCTACCGCTGGGTTTCCGGCACAAGGCAGAGCGGTGCGGAGACTGCGGCCGGGGAACAGGAAGATTCCGTAATTGACCGACGCCGGTTTCTTACCCAGGCAGGAGTAAAAACAGCGGGAATTGCCGCACTCCTTGCTCTTCCGGCCCTTAGGCTGGTCTCTCCCGCCAGGCGCTTGGCGGCAGCTGACAAAACACTTCCTATTGTACCGCCGGGGTCCGGTTCAATCGAACGGTATTATGCGCGCTGCATCGCCTGCCACGTCTGCGTCACCAAATGCCCGGAACGGGTTCTGGTCCCGGCCGGTTTACAGTACGGTCTTTGGGGATTCGAAAAACCGGTGATGGATTATTCGAAGGCAAAATGTGAATTCGAATGTAACGTTTGCAGCCAAGTCTGCCCAAGCGGCGCAATCCAGCCGATTCCTCTCCCGCAGAAACAGCGCGTTCAGATCGGCAAGGCGGAGTTTTTACAGGACCTCTGTGTTGTATTCAAGGACGGTACCTCCTGCGGCGCCTGTGCCGAGATATGTCCTACCACTGCGGTATTCATGGTGCCCTACAAAGGGCGTCTTACCGCTCCGGAACTAACTCCCGATGTCTGCATCGGCTGCGGCGCTTGTGAACAGGCGTGTCCTGTGGAGGGGCAAAAGGCCATTTATGTAACCAGCCGGGAGAAGCACGGCACGGCACAGGTCCGGGAGGAGCTTCCCGACCATGCTGCGGAAGCCGGCGGTCCGGCCAAAAAAGGGGACACTGAAAAACAAGACGGATTTGCCTTTTAGCCGCTTTCCGCGGTATTATTGTCCCGGAGACAAATATGATGAAAACTGAAAAAGAACGCGTTCTTTTTATCGGATGCGGAGTATTAAAGCTGGACATTGAATCGATAAAAGGCGCTATAAATATCGAAATTGATACGGAATTCCTCGAAGGGGGTCTGCATGATGTGCCGAACCAGCTGCGATCAGACCTCCAGGCCAGGATCGATGAAGCTTCTGAGTCGAAAGAGTACGATCGCATAGCAATCGGGTACGGCATTTGCGGCCGCGGTACCGTAGAGCTATATGCTCGTCATGTCCCTTTGGTCCTCCCGAAGGTCCATGATTGTATCGCTCTTTTTTTAGGTTCCGATGCCGCGTACAGGAAAGAGTTTGCCCAATGCCCCGGAACTTACTATACCTCCGCGGGATGGTTCGAGGAACAAGTGCAGCCGAAGGGAAATAAAATACGGCCTGAAAAATCAAAAGAAGAAGCCCTCCGCAAATTGGGGTTCGATTATTTTGCAAAAAAATATGGAAAACAAAATGCAGAGGCAATTGCAAAGTTTTACAACAGCTGGCAAAAAAACTACAGCAGGTCGGCGTTTATCGATACCGGGGCCGGAAACCCGGAACAGTACAGTTCCTACGCCCGGGACTTGGCAACCGAATTTGGTTGGGAATATGAACGTATTCAGGGTACTGCACGGCTTCTTGAACTTCTGCTCACTGCGGATGAGACAACCGATGAGATACTCTTTGTGCCGCCGGAACATGTAACCGAGTATGACCCGAAAGGAAAGGGCTTGATTGCGGTCCCGGTCCGAAAGCGTGAGCGGGACGAGGACCATTTATCGACCACGGTAATACGGAAAGTGCGGCCTGCAGGCACCGAAGGAAAGCATAAGCGCATTAAAAGAAGGATCGGCTTAGGGATCGATGCGGGAGGAACGTATACGGACGTTGCGGTGTATGATTTTCAACATCAGAAAGTCCTTGGAAAGGGAAAGGCGCTTACCACAAAGTGGGATTTTACTATCGGCATCGGAGAAGCCATCAATCAGCTCGATGCCGCATACCTGCGGAAGGTGGATTTGGTTTCCGTTTCGACCACCCTCGCTACCAACGCTATTGTCGAAGGGCAGGGACAGAAAGTGGGCCTGCTGCTCATGCCCTCCGGCGTAATCGATTCTGCACAAATCGACAATGAGCCCACCGATATTATTTCAGGAAAGCTTGCAATCAGCGGAGAAGTTCTCGAACCGGTGGATCATAACGAGGTCCGGCGAACAGCGGTCCGGATGGTAAAGAATTCCGGAGTTCGGGTATTTGCCGTCTCCGGATATGCGGGTTCAGTGAACCCTGAGCACGAACTTACGGTAAAACGAATATTGACGGAAGAAACAGGCCTTTACGTATGCTGCGGTCACGAACTCTCCGAGCTTCTCAATTTTTACGTTCGGGCAAATACCGCCGTACTCAATGCCAGAATCATCCCTCTTTTAGAAAATTTCATAGGGGATGTGGAAAAAACGTTGAAGACGCGGGGCGTAGACGCGCCGATGATGGTTGTGAAGGGAGACGGCTCCCTCATGGCTTCGGAGATTGCGAAAAACAGACCAATCGAGACAATTCTTTCCGGTCCTGCGGCAAGTATTGCAGGCGCCCGTTATCTTACAGAAGTTAAAGATGCTACGGTTGTCGATGTCGGCGGGACTACCTCGGACATCGGCTGTATAGCGAGCGGGCACGTAGAGGTTTGCCCGAAGGGCGCGAAGGTAGGGGGATGGCGGACCCATGTACAGGCCCTCGATATGAGCACTGTGGGACTGGGCGGAGACAGCGAAATTCTCTACGAAGAACAAAAGCTTATGATAGGACCGCGGCGCATCGCCCCGATCTCCTGGCTCGGCGCGCGGTACGATATCGAAAAACAGCTCCGTTTCTTAGAACGCCGGGATGACTACTACCTGACCACAACAAAACCCCTCGAGTTCTTTGTCCGCACCGGGACTAAGACCGGAACCGTGACTGGATATGCGCCATCTTCTCACGAGGAGTCCATCCTCGATGCCCTCGACGGCTATCCCTGCTCGCTCCTCGAGCTGGCCGAAAGAATGGGAGCGGGGCATTGGCTGATGGTACAGACCAAAGCACTCGAAGACGCCCATATCATTCAGCGCTGCGGTCTTACTCCTACCGACATCCTGCACACTTTAGAAAGAATGGATATGTGGGATCGTGACGCTGCTTCGAATATGACGCGGATATTCGCCCCGCGGCTGAAAGAGACGCCGGAGGAGTTTGCCCATACTATTTTTACCAAAATAACCGACCGGCTTATTACCGAACTCATGAAAAAACAGCTCCAGCTCGAAGAACATTCAGATTCTATAGATACCTGCCCGGCCTGCCAAGCGATGATCCAAAATATCCTTCAGGGAGGGGACGGGAAATTCGCTCTTCGCGCTTCCTTTATACACCCCATTGTCGGCCTCGGCGCTCCGGTAATGTTTTTTACCGAGCAAATAAGCAATAAGGTGGATGCGGATATTGTCATCCCTGAACACGCGGATGTCGCGAACGCTATCGGCGCTATTACCAGTTTCGTGACCGTCTCGAAGCGGATTAATATTGTGCCGAATGTAGAAGGGACCTTTACGGTCTTAGGGATTCCGGAGAGCCCGTCTTTTAAGAGAATCGAAGACGCCCAGAACTACGCGGTGGAAGCCCTTGAGCGGGAAGTCTTGACCTTAGCGGAAGCCTCCGGCACCAGCGAAGACCGGGTCCATCTGCATACGGAGGACCGGATTACATCAACCGCCGACGGATCGGAACTGTTCCTCGAACGGACGATCGCCGCCAGGATCACAGGTCCTCCGGACTTAGCGTGATTCACGCCTGCCGATCGGGGACGCTTTTCCTCGTGTGTTCCGCCTTCTCACGGTAGGAAGCGGCGGCGCCTTTAAGCCGTTCCACATCCTCGTCCCGAAGGGTACGCAATGCCTTAGCGGGGCTTCCGATGATTAGGGACCGGTCCGGAAATTGTTTGTTTTCCGTTACTAAAGCACCTGCGCCTACTACCGACTCGTTGCCGATTTTCGCGTTGTTTAGGATGATCGCCCCCATTCCAACGAGGGAGTTGTTTCCCACGCTGCATCCGTGAAGAATCGCATTGTGCCCTACCGTAACATTTTCCCCTATAGTAGTCGGAGTGTCCTCATCAACGTGGACGACACAATTATCCTGAATGTTTGTTCCCCGCCCGATTCGAATAGGTGCAAGGTCCGCCCGAATCGTTGCATTGAACCAGACTGAGGAATCTTCGCCGAGGACAACGTCTCCGACAATATCCGCACTTGGCGCAATAAAAGCCGCCTTATCTATATCAGGTGTTTTATCTTCGAAGCTGTAATTCATTTGTTTTTCCTCCATTTATTATTTTTATGGAAACTGGTATGCTCCAAACAAAGTGTCAGGCCGACTTGCTGTAACCGCGAAAGGCCCGGACCTATTTTATCGTAAACTGGAGGATATTGGTATGGCAAAAAACTATTATATCGGCAGAAAAGAGTTTTTCCCGGAAATAGGGAAGATTCCTTTCGAAGGAAGAGGATCCTCGAACCCCCTTTCTTTCAAATATTATGATGAGAATAAAAAAATCGGCGGTAAGACGATGAAAGAACATCTCCGTTTTGCCGTTGCATACTGGCATACATTCTGTGCCACCGGTGACGACCCCTTCGGAGTCGGAACGGTACGGTTTCCCTGGGATGAGGTGGTCGATCCGATGGACCGTGCTAAAGACAGGCTCGACGCGGCATTCGAGTTCGTCACCAAGCTAGGTGCGCCGTTCTACTGCTTTCACGATCGCGATATGGCGCCGGAAGGCGGTTCCGTTTCCGAATCTGAGAAAAATCTGCAGTATTTCGTCGGCTTGGCCAAGGAGAGGCAAAAGGAAACGGGGGCGAAACTCCTTTGGGGCACCTCCAATCTCTTTTCCCATCCCCGGTATATGAACGGCGCTGCTACCAATCCGGATTTCCGTGTGTTGACCTATGCGGCGGCCCAAGTAAAAGCCGCCATCGACGCGACCATCGAACTCGGCGGACAAAACTATGTTTTCTGGGGCGGGAGGGAAGGCTATATGACCCTCTGGAACACCGACATGAAACGGGAAATCGATCATCTGGCCCGGTTCCTCGAAACTGCGAAGGATTATGGAAGGAAAAACGGTTTCAAAGGGACCTTTCTCATCGAACCGAAGCCGATGGAGCCGACGAAACATCAGTACGATTACGATGCCGCAACGGTTATCGGATTTCTTCGTCACTATGGGCTGGACAAGGATTTTAAACTGAACATAGAGGCCAACCATGTCACTTTGGCCGGCCATAGTTTTCAGCATGACCTGCAGGTTGCCGCGGACGCAGGACTGTTAGGCAGTGTCGACGCCAATAGAGGCGATTACCAGAACGGCTGGGACACCGACCAGTTCCCGACCAACGTTTACGATACCGTCGAAGCGATGCTTATAATCCTCGAAATGGGAGGATTTACCACCGGGGGTCTCAATTTCGATGCTAAAACACGGAGAAACTCGACCGATTTAGAGGACATTTTCCTCGCCCATATCGGAGGAATGGACACCTTTGCCTTAGGGCTCGAGGCGGCCCATCGAATTCTCGATGAAGGCACACTTCCGGACATGAAAAAGAAACGGTATGTTTCCTATAATTCGGGGGACGGGGCTAAGTACGAAAAGGGCGGCTATTCTTTGGAGGACCTGCGTGATCTTGCGGCGTCCTACGGGGAACCGGATTTGATAAGCGGAAAGCAGGAACTGATCGAAAACATGATCAACAGTTATCTCTTTGGTTAAGCTTATTCTATCTCGTAGAACCCGAGGGAGGTAAAAATATTGGAAATGAGGATTAGATTTTCCGTCCAAGCTTCGGAACTGCCGAAAATATAGAGCATGGTAAAGGCGGAGGATCCGGACCCGATCAAAACATGGATAACTGAATTAAGTCCCTTATATGATCCCTTCCCTGTCAGGAGCAGTGCTTTGCGATCGTCCAGTACTTGCGCCGAGGCTTCATTCTCGACGGTAAAATTGGTAAACATGTCCCGGCAAATGTAGAGGGTCCCGGCCTTCGCTTCCTCCATCCGCTGTATCCCTTGTATTTCCATTCCGGAAATATACAGTTTTTCATCCGGCGAGAAGGCAAACAAGCTTGCGCCCTCTTTCCTTACTGTCCAACTGTCAGGAATTGTAAATTGAAAAGCCCCAATTTTGTGCTCTTCCGCCGTAAGCGGCGCAGCTGCGGTTGTTATAATGATTAAAGCTAAAGCAAATCCTATTTTACAGTATTTCATATAACATCATTGTAATATAAAAATAAAAAAAAGGGGAATAATTATTACTTCTGTGCCGGTCACCGGGGCAACGCTGTTTTCTAAAGATACGATAGCCATCAATTTATTTTTCATATATAGTAGACTGAAAAGGACATAAGAACATGCAGGAGAAAAAACGGTTCGTCCCCATCACGAGAAAAGTTAATACCATCATTATTATTGGATTGATTATTGGAATCGGCAGTATCACCTTTTATTTCGCCCGCTCCATCTTCAGCACAATCGATTTATCTACGAAGAGCAATTTCAACCAGCAGACCGACATGCTGTACACGGCAATCGAAAACTTCATGCTTGCCGGCGAAGCGCCGATAGCAGTAAGTTTTTTTGAAGATCTCCAGACCAGAAGCGAAGATTTTACCATCAGTCTTTATA
>CAYWIK010000070.1:0-10281 GCA_964458315.1 uncultured Spirochaetales bacterium
GATGTCAACAAAGCGCATGGCGCGGTTAGAAAAAAAGCGCGCTCTTATTCTTAAAAAAGCAAAAGAAATTCTCATAAGCCTGGGGAAAAACGCGGGAATGGCCGACATTGCCCAAAGTCTGCATATGGACACGAGCTCCATCTACTACTATTTCAAGGGGATTCCGGAAATAATGAACGCCCTCCTCCTCGCCGAATACCACGATCTTACGACCCTGCACAAAACCCTGCGGGATGAAGAGAAAGACTCCGTCGAAATCCTCGAAACAATGATCAATACCATTTTAGATTTCTACCGCAATAACCGGGAGATCATGCATATTATCCTCTCGCAAGTTTCGCCCCTTTTTTTAACCCCGGACTACGAGGACCCGTCTATTGCCGTTAACAATTACTTAGAAAGCTACAGGAATTCCAACGCCTCCCTTCTTTCGGAGATCGAGCGCGGACAGGAAGGTGGAGAGATAACCGACGCGGTCCAACCTGCAACAATCCTCTACTCGCTTCGGGGCGCAATCTTCGGCATCTGTTCCGCCTGGCGCGATTCTAAACCGGCAAAATCAGAAATCCCGGTCATTGCGCGCCGGCTTGTGGCGGGATATAAAAAATAAAATTACCGGCCCTTTGATGAATACACGGGAAAAACTAAAACATCTTACCGAATGCAACTCCCATACCAAAAACATCGACGGGGTAAACAAAATCGGCGAAATCATCGCGGAATGGCTTGCATTTATGCCTCGAAAAATATTTAAAGGCAAAAATCTTGGCGATCTCAATTATTTCACTTCCCCGTCGGAAGGGGATATGCCTCGAATCCTGCTCTGCGGGCATGCAGACACGGTCCACAGTCCGGACCTGCATTTGCCGGTCCGTTTCGAAGGGGAAAAAATGTACGGCCCCGGGGTAAGCGATATGAAAGGCGGTCTGGTCGTCATTGCAGAAACTCTCCTCGCCCTTCACCGCGAAAACAGCCTTACAAACACCGACTTTTTGCTGGTTCCGGACGAAGAACTCGGCAGCCTGGAACATAAACGGATCATGGAGAAAATTTACAAGCAATACGAGTACGCACTGGTTTACGAAGGTTCGGGGCTTGGCGGCGCCCCGGACAGGCGGACGGTAGTCATTGAACGTAAGGGGGCGGGAGCGGCACGGTTTACCGTCTCCGCGCCGGGAGGGCACTCCGGGGTGCTGATAAACAAAGAAGACCGGATCAGCGCGATAGAAGAAGCCGCATTGAAGGTCACGGCGATATTCGAAAGCGCCGACCATACAAAAGGGACCACCACAAACGTCGGCAAAATCTCAGGAGGCACGGCGGTAAACGCGATCGCGGAAAGCTGCATCCTCGAGGCGGATTACCGGACTAAAACAACGGAAGAGCGGAAACGGGTCCGCGGGGAATACGAGAAGCTTGCAAAAACAGATTTTATCAAAGGCACAAAAACATTTCTCGCGTGGCTCTACGACATGCCGCCGATGCAGCAGTCGGAAATGAGAAAAGAATTTGCAAAGCTCGTCCGGGACACGGGAAAAACAGTCGGGCTCGAGATAGAGTTTGAAAAACGGGGCGGCGGATCGGACGCAAACAGGATCAGCAGGTATGTGGAAAAAGTACTCGACGGTTTCGGCCCTCAGGGAGGGGGCGACCATACCGCGGGAGAATTTATATATACGGGTTCCCTCGAACCATCCATACTTCTCTCGGTCGAAGTGCTAAAAACTATTATCCGGTAATGTATTTACCGACCATCTTTCCCACGTCCTCGAGGGTAAGGGGCTTCTCGAGATAGTCGTTCATGCCGGCGTCCCTCCACCCTTGAAAATCCTGCTCGAGGGCGCCCGCGGTAAGGGCGATAATCGGGATGCCGGGGTTGTGTACCTGCTCTTCTCCGGAACGTATTCGGCGGGTCGTCTCGAGACCGTCCATCACGGGCATGTGGATATCCATGAGGACCATATCGAAAAGCTCTCTCCCAAGCAGTTCGATGACTTCTTTTCCATCGGAAGCCGAGGCGGCACGGTATCCTGCTTTTTGCAGTTTTCTTACCGTCAATCTTCGATTGATTCGATCGTCATCCGCAACAAGAATAGATACCCGCCGTTCGGCTCCGACCGAGGTGTCTGTCGGCGCGGGCTGCTGTCCCTGTGCTTCCTTAAAGGGCAGGGTAAAAAAGAACACGCTGCCTTCCCCGGGTGTGCTTTCAAGTGAGATGCTTCCGCCCAGAAGGGAGACGAGCTCCAGGCTTATGGTAAGGCCGAGTCCGGTCCCGCCGTACTTCCTCGTCGTGGAATAGTCGGCCTGGGAGAAACTTTCAAAAATCAAATTTTGTTTATTCTCAGGTATTCCGATTCCGGTGTCCCGGACATAGAAGGTGACGTATAGATATTTTTCGCTCCTTTCGTCCGAAGGCCTTTTGACCGCAAGCTCCTCTTTCCGCTCGAGTTCGACGGATATCGAACCGCTGTCGGTAAACTTTAACGCATTTCCGACTAAGTTCATCAGCACCTGATGGATTCGCAGCGGGTCGCCGCACAGATAATCCGGAATACGGTCATCGACAGAAGAGCTGAGCTCGAGGCCCATTACCTCCGCGCTCAGGCGGAACATCCGCACAATACGGTCGATGGTTTCACGCACATCGAAATCGACCTCTTCAATTGCCAGTTTCCCTGACTCAATCCTCGAAAGGTCGAGGATGTTGTTCAAAATTCCAAGAAGAACCGTTGAGGATTGTTCGATGGTTTTAATATGCTCCCGCTGGTCCTGATTTAAATCCTCCTCATCCATCAAAATTTCCGCCATGCCTTTGATCGCCGTCATCGGCGTACGGATATCGTGACTCATGTTAGCAAGAAATTTTGTCTTCGCGACATTCGCCGCCTCGGCACGCTCTTTCTCAGCGACAAGATGAGCATTCGCCTGCCTGAGTTCCCTAAACGTACGTTTTAACGAATTGGCCATAAACCGGAAATTTTGTACAAGGCTGGCAATTTCTTTGAAAATAGTCCTCGGCCAGGCGGGCCTGCCGCCTTCGTATAATTTTTGGGGAAAATTGGTGGAAATTTCTTCCAGCCGACGGATCGGAAGCACGTACTTGGAAGCAACAACCCTGGAAACGATAGCGGTGATAAAAATAAGAAAGACGATGATTAAGAGGTTATTGAAGGAGTTCCGGTAGACCCGTTCCTGATACGGAGCTACGGATGCAAAACTGTAGAGCTCCCATCCCGGCAGCACGAAAAGCTTGCTTTTTCGAATGTGGACCGTTTCTTTCCACCGTTCCATGACCGATATATTTCGTTTCGCGGGGGGCATCCAGTGAAAGTCGCCTGCAGGTCTTTGTTCGCCGATATCCGTTAAAATTCTTCGGATTCTTTCTTTGTCTTCTAAGGTTTGGAACACGATCGAACCGTTTTCCGCGATAAGAGCAGCATCGGTTTTCTTTTCAACTAATATATCATGTACAAAATCGAGTATGCCCTCCGAAAGACTCACCCCCGCAACTGAACCGATATACCCTCCCTCTCGGTCCCGTATCGGGGCCTGAAAGAGGAACGGCGCGCTCGGTCTTTCTCCCGCCGGCTGCTCGATCGGGACCACCGTACCGTCCTGCCTCTGCAGCTGTTCCACAGGCATTTCTTTTAAAATTCTAAGCCCTTCATCCTGTAAGCCCGGGGAAGACTCTTCCCCGAAACCGACGGAAACGACCAGCTCCCCGCTCCGGTCAATAACGTAAAATCCGAGGAACCCCATATCTCCCATGGTAATTTCGGTAAAAAACCGTTTTACCCTTTCTTCCGGAGCATCATCTTCCATCGCCCAGCCTGCCAATTCGGCGTATTGTTCGATCCGGTCTCGGCTTTGAGCTATTTCGGAATTGAGTATATACTCCATTGCTTCGGAGCGCAGCCGAAGCTTGGAATCGATTTCTTCATCTACGTTCCGCAGCTCGATCCTCCCGGAGAAGACTGTGAAAAACAGAGAAGGCAGAAGCACAAAAGCCATAATCATATTAAATAAAACGTTCGAAAACTGCCACTGTCCGGTCCAGCTCAAAGAAAAGAACTTTGCCCCTTTCCGCCGTAAAAGCATGAGAACGAGGCGCGCCGCAAGGGCGTTGAGAACGCCGTTTACCGCCTGTTTGAACATAATCAACACCGCGCCGGTGTTGTCCATTTTCATTACCCCTCGGTAGAAGAGATAGACCAAGGGCATGCCGAGAACAAACCAGTAGGCGATATCGATCAGGACCAAGTTTACTTTTCGCCGCCGGTAAATAAAAGCGACAAAAGCCGCTTCACAGATGAAAATGATTATGGCGTAGGGATGGTTCCAAAGCACATAGGTATAGGAAGCCGCGACAGCGCCGGCTGCAATCCCCCACGCGGGACCGTAAAGGGAAATGACAATCATCACGAAAAAGCTGCCGAAGATGAGATCGACGTTGTAAAACAGGGTAATTTTAAAAACGTTGCCGAGAAAGCTTAATCCGACGAGTACAATAAGTAGAATGGGCTTTAAAACATTAATTTTTTGATCAGCAGAGCGATTCATAAATGTCGATGTATGATAAATCACCGGCGGGAAAGAGGCAATAGGGCCTATGCAGCCGGACTCGGCGTCTAAACCGCACTTTCTAAAAAAGCCGTCCGTAAAAGCTCCCGGGTATACGGTTCCTTCGGCTGCGTGAAAATTCCCCTCGCCGGGCCGCTTTCAACAATTTTTCCATCTTTCATGATGATGAGATCATGGCAGAGGCTCTTCACCACCTTCAAATCGTGACTGATAAAAATATAGGTGAGGTTGTATTTTCTCTGAAGTTCTTTGAGAAGCTCGATCACCTGGAACTGGATGGACCGGTCTAAGGAGGAAGTGGGCTCGTCGAGAATGATAAACTCCGGTTTTAAGACCAGCGCGCGGGCAAGGGCGATACGCTGCCGCTGCCCGCCGGAGAACTCGTTCGGATACCGGCGCCTGCTTTCCGGATCGAGGCCGACTTCTTCCATCGCCGCAACAATTCGCCCTTCCCGATCCTCCTTTGTCCCGATCTCGTGGATCTCCAGCCCCTCTCCGATAATTCTCTCTACCGAAAGCCTCGGGCTTAAACTCCCGTAGGGGTCCTGGAAGATGATCTGCATCTGCCTTCGGTAGGGACGCAGCTCGTTCTCATTCATGGCGCCTAAATTGCTGTCCCGGTAAAGGATTTCCCCCCTGCTGTTTTCAAGCCTGATAATCGCCTTGCCGAGGGTGGTTTTCCCCGAGCCGCTTTCACCGACGACTCCGAGGGTATGTCCTTTGCGGACGGTAAAAGTCACCCCGTCTACGGCCTTTACATATCCCTTTGTTATTCGAAGAAATCCCTTCTGAAGGGGGAACCACACATGGATGTTTTCGAGCCGAATAATATTTTCGGCCTCCGGGTCCGGAAGGGGCGGTTCTTCCCGCGGCTCCGCTTCGATCAAGGCCCTGGTGTGGGGATGTTTCGGATCCCGAAAAAGTTCCCCGACGGTGCCGCACTCTACAATACGCCCGTCCCGCATTACAGCTACCCGGTCGGCGATTCTCCGAACAATCGTCAGGTCATGGGTAATAAAAAGCACGGCCATTTCGAGCTCTTCTTTAAGCCTTTTTAAAAGTTTAAGAATCTGATCTTGTATGGTCACATCGAGTGCGGTTGTCGGTTCGTCGGCGATAAGCAGTTTAGGCCTGTTGATAAGGGCCATCGCAATCATCACCCGCTGCCGTTCGCCGCCGGAAAGCTGGTGCGGGTACGCTTTCATCTGTTCTTCCGGGTCCCGCAAGCCGGCCATTTCGAGCCACTCGAGGGCCGCGGGCCGGGCTTTTTCCAGGGGCAGCCCCTGGTGAATAAAGAGGGTTTCGGCGATCTGTTTTTCCACGGTGTGCAGGGGATTTAAAGAGCTCATCGGCTCCTGGAAAATCATGCCGATATCGTTGCCCCGGACCGAAAGCAGCTCCTCAGCGGAACCGTGCAGCAGATCAAGGGCTTTGCCCAGGCCGTTGCCTGTTCCCGCATCGCCGGCCCGAAACAGGATCGAGCCTGCGGGGTATGCAACCTGATGCTCCGGAAGCAGCCTGAGGATCGAGCTTGCGGTTACGGTTTTTCCAGACCCGCTCTCTCCGACTAAGGCGAGGGTCTCGTTGGGAAGAATATCGAGATCGATCCCGTGAATCACCTGCCGGAGCTCTCCGGTCCGCCGGAACGCCACCCGCAGATCACGAATGGATACCAGCGGTGTCCGTGCATTTTCCGCCGAACTCATTCAGCCCTCCTTGGATCAAAGGCGTCCCGCACACCTTCGCCGATAAAAACGAGAAGCGCCAGCATTACCGCCAAAATTACAAACGCGGTGATCCCGAGCCACGGCGCCTGCAGGTTGGCCTTTCCCTGAGCGAGAAGTTCGCCTAAAGAGGGTGAGCCCGTGGGCAGCCCGAATCCCAAAAAATCGAGGGCCGTGAGGGTGGTGACCGATCCCCCCAAAATAAAGGGAAGAAAGGTCAAGGTCGCCACCATTGCGTTGGGCAGAATATGCTTGAACATAATCCCCCGGTCCTTAAGCCCCATGGCCTTGGCGGCCTGGACATATTCAAAATTCCTTGCCCTCAAAAACTCGGCCCGGACCACGCCGACCAGGCTCATCCAGCTGAAAAGCAGGGTGATGAGCAAGAGCCACCAGAAGTTCGGCTGGATCACGCTCGCGAGAATGATCAAAAGAAAGAGCGTCGGAATACCGGACCAGATTTCTATAAACCGCTGGCCTAAGATATCGATCCGCCCGCCGTAATATCCCATGATCGCGCCGGCGATCACACCGATAATAGATGAAAAAATCGTGAGGGTGAGGCCGAAGAGCACCGAAATCCTGAACCCGTAAATTGTCCGGGCCAAAACGTCCCTCCCCTTATCGTCGGTGCCGAGAGGGTTTTCCAGGGTGGGCGGCGACGGAGCGGGACTCGGAAGATCATAGTTGATGGTATCGTAGCTGAACTTGATCGGCGGCCAGATCAGCCATCCCTTTTCTTTTATGAGCTCCTCGACAAAAGGGTCCCGGTAATCGGCGGCAAGGTCGAACTCACCGCCGAACTCGGTTTCGGCATACTCCTTGACAATGGGGAAAAAGGCATTTCCGTCGTGCCAGATAAAAAGGGGGACATCGTTTGCTATAAACTCCGCGAAAAGACTTAAGACAAACATCGCGGCAAATATCCAGAATGAGACATATCCCCGTTTATTGCGTTTGAATCTTCGTACACGCTCTTTTAAAAGCCGATTTTCCATCACCTTTTAATCTGCCTTGTTTCAAAATCGATCCTCGGATCTACAACCGTGTAGATCAAGTCGCTTATAAGGTTTAATACCAGTCCGAGAAGAGTAAACATATACAGCGTTCCGAACATTATCGGATAATCCCGCTGCATAATCGCTTCAAATCCGAGGAGTCCCAGCCCTTCCAATGAAAAAATGATTTCGATTAAAAGCGAACCGGTAAAAAACATGCTGATAAAAGCCGCCGGAAACCCCGCGATAATAAGAAGCATCGCATTTCTAAACACATGCTTGCGTAGAATTCGTTTTTCCCCGCAGCCCTTTGCCCTGGCGGTCATGACGTATTGTTTGTTGATTTCATCCAAAAAAGAATTTTTTGTCAGCAGGGTGAGGGTCGCAAACCCGCCGATCACCATGGCGAAAACCGGCAGGACAAGATGGTGAAGATAATCCGCTATTTTCTCAAAAAACGAAAGATCGGCGAAATTGTCCGACACCAGCCCTCGGAGAGGAAAAATGTTTAAAAAACTTCCCCCGGCGAACAGGACGATAAGAAGAATTGCAAATAAAAAAGTCGGGATCGCGTTTCCGATAATCACCATGGTGCTCGTCCAGGTATCGAACCTGGTGCCGTTTCGGACCGCCTTTCTGATCCCTAAAGGGATTGAAATTAGATAGATGATTACCGTGCTCCACACGCCGAGGGAAACGGACACAGGCAGGCGGTCTCCAATCAAGCCGATTACCGATCGGCCTTTGAACAAACTTTCGCCGAAATCGAATACCAGGTATCGCTTGAGCATATTAAAATACCGCACATGGAGCGGTTTGTCGAAACCGAACCGTTTCTCAATCTCGGCAATGATCTCCGGATCAAGGCCCCGCGCTCCCCGGTAACGGGAAACCTGTTCATCCTGTACCCTACCCTCAATGCCGGTATCGCCTCCGCTCCCCGCGCCGACTTCCTGCTGTCCCTGACCGGAGATCCGTTCGAGGGACATATTGCTTTCTATTCCGCTTGCCCGGGCGACCATTTGGTCCACCGGGCCGCCGGGCGCAATCTGTACGATGAAAAAATTGATGGTAATGATAGCGAGGAGGGTGGGAATAATCAGCGCTATACGGCGCAGTATGTAAAGGCCCATTCTTCTCGCCTGTCAGGTCCTTATTATTTCGCCCACCAAGTATCAATACCGAGGGCATATTTCGGGCGGGTCCTCGGCCGCGAAAACTTGTTCCAGTAGGCGATCCGGAACTTTGAGATATGCCATTCCGGAATTACATAGTGGTTCCAGGTAAGCACCCGATCGAGGGCGCGGCCCCAATAAAGAAGAGCGTCCTCATCATTCTGGTGTTTCTCGATCCCTTCGATAAGATAATCGACCGCTTCGTCCCGCACCCCCGCGGTGTTGTAGGTGTAATCGATATAGTCGCTGTGCCAGACGATTTTAAGCCCGGTGTCCGGATAAAAATGGGCGCTGTAGCCGCCGGAAATCATATCGAAATCCCGTTCCCGAAGGCGGTTGGTAAACTGCGTGGTGTCCACCAGCCGAATATTCATGGTTATTCCCATCCGTTCGAGATTTTTCTGTATCGGGATCACGACGCGTTCCATCGAAGGACTGTAGAGCAGGACCTCAAACTCCATCGGCCGGCCGGTACTTGTATTCACCAAGCGCTTGTTTCGAAGGACCCACCCGGCCTCCTTGAGCAGGGAGAGCGCCTTCCTGATCTGAGGACGGATGTTTCCGGACCCGTCGGTTTTCGGCGGCCGGAATTCTTCGGTAAAAACCTCCGGCGGTATTTTCTCCTTAATCGGCCGGAGAATCCTCCGTTCCTCCGGGCTTGGCAGCCCTTTCGCCTCGTATTTCGTGTTCTGAAAATAACTTCTCGTCCGGGTATATTGCCCGTAAAAAAGGTTCTTGTTCATCCATTCAAAATCCAAAGCGTATACCAGGGCTTCCCGGACACGGCGGTCGCTGAACATCGGGCGATGCGTATTATACACCAAAGCCTGCATCCCCTGGGGTATGTCGTGGGGCAGTTCTTCTTTTACTATCTGTCCCGACTCGAAGAGCTGCCCGGTGTAGAGGGTCGCCCAGTTTTTAGAAATATTCTCCCGTCTGAAATCGTATTCGCCGGCTTTAAAGGCTTCGAAAGCGACATTCTCATCGCGGTAGTAATCGTACCGAATGTAATCGAAGTTATTTTGCCCTTTGTTTACCGGAAGATCTTCGGCCCAGTAGCCTTTGTCCCGTTCATACACCACGTATTGTCCGATCTTGTAGTCGGAAATACGATACGGCCCGGAGCCGACCGGTACTTCCGTCTGGGGTTCGGAAAAATCCCTCGATTCCCAGTAATGTTTCGGGATGATCCGGTTGGTCGCAAGGGAAAGGACCATCTCCTTATTTCCCTCTTTTAAGGTAAACTTTACCCTGCGGCGGTCGAGGGCAGTGACATCCTCTACATTGCTGTAATACTGTCTGAATTGCGGCACCCCTTTTTCGAAAAAGGTATTAAAGGAAAAGACTGCGTCTTCCGCCGTGATAGAAACACCGTCTTGAAACGTTGCTTTCGGATTGATGTGAAAAACTACCCAGGTGTAGTCTGCCGGGTACTCCAGTTTTTCGGCAATAAGAGGATAAACGACATCGACTTCATCGTCGCTCCCCACCATGAGCTGATCGTAGATTTCCTCGCTCCCGGCTGCTGAAATACCCCGGAGGGCGAAGCGGTGAAAATTATCGTATGTTCCGATTGAGTGAAGCCTAAGGGTGCCCCCCTTCGGGGCATTTGTGTTGACATAGTCGAACCGCGAAAAGTCCTCCGGATATTTCGGCTCTCCGTGAAGGGCAAAGGACTTCGCCGCCGTGACCTGTGCGCCTGCCGAAACCGCGGCAAACAGGAATATCATCGCTAACAGAACTGCCGGCCTTTTCATAGTTCCTCCTCCTCATTGCAACATAGAAAAAAGTATATCTTTAGTC
>CAYWIK010000071.1:0-1502 GCA_964458315.1 uncultured Spirochaetales bacterium
CGCTGCCCTCCGGAGGCAGAGGTCGTGGGTTCGAATCCCGCCGTGTTCAGAAAAAGCGGGCCGGGAGGCCGGTCTGAATCAGCACCATGTACAGAATCGTCCCGCCGAAAATGCTTATAAGCGGATTTCGCTTCCACAAGTGCAGGGCGGCAACCGCGACGATACAAACGATTTCCGGAATTCCGTGGGGCGCTCCAACCCAGTCGACGCCGTGTAAACAATAGATAACCAAAACCGTCATGATGATCGGGGGAATATAGCGCTGAATGTAGGTCAAAACCGGAGGAAGGTCCCGGTTTCGGTAAAAAAGAAAAGGAAAAAGCCTGGTAAAAAGAGTAATGCCCGCCATAATGGCCACCGAAACAGCCGCTTTAGTAATGTCCATGCCGTTCTATCACCTTTTTTAAAAGTAATACAATACAGATTGCAGAGACAATGGAAACGATGAGCATGGTGTTCTTCTGCAGCACAAAGAGGCCGGCCGCCGCGCAGCCTGCGGCGATAAAAAAAGGGAGTTTTACTTCGCAATTTTTCCACTGCTCTATTAATAAAACGACAAAAAGCGCAGTCAGGGCAAAGTCGAGACCCTCGGTGCTTACCGGAATAATTTTTCCGATAACAAAGCCGAGGACACTCGCCGATACCCAGTAGCAGTGGTTTAAGAAAGCGATAAAAAAGTAAAAACGCGGCAAATGCACGTCCCCCGGCGGTTTCAGGGTCGTTAACAGGGCGTAGGTTTCGTCGGTCAAGGAAAAAATCATGTACGGTTTTGCCCTGCCTGTCCGGCTGAAAATATCCCGGACCGAAATACCGTATACTGCGTGCCGGGCATTTATCAAAAGGGTAATGGAGGCGATTTCCGCGTAACCCGCCCCCGCCGCTAAAAGGCCGATACCGATAAACTGCCCCGAGCCGGCGTAGATAAAAATGCTCATCAGCGGCGCGAAAAAGAGGGGAAGCCCCGTTTCGAACAGGAGCAGCCCGAAGGCGAGGCCTATCGCCGTATACCCGAGAAGTACCGGTATCGTCGCCCGGAAGGCGAGGGGAAAAGTTCTCCTAGTATCCACGGGAGGATAATAACGGAAAAGTTATTCTATAACAATCTTTGTTTCGATCGGTACGGCCTTGCGAAGCATGGCGCTGACGCCGCAGTACCGCTCTTCGCTTAAAGAAACCGCTTTTTCCGCCTTTTCCCTCGTTACCTGGCCGCCTTTGAAGTAGTAGGTCAGCGTTATTCCGGTAAAAACCTTCGGGTGGTCTTCCGTGAGTTCCGATTCCGCTTCCACCCAAAACTCCTCCGGTTCGGCTTTCATCTTTCTGAGAATACTGATAACGTCCATGGCGGTGCAGCCGGACAGGGACGTGAGGGTGAGACCTTTCGGTTTCGGCCCGAGGTCCTTCCCGCCCACCGACTCGTCCGCGTCGATGGGAATCGTATGCCCGTCCAGTTCTCCGTCAAACGCCATTCCTTCTTTAAGGGTCACTCTCGATTTCATTTTACT
>CAYWIK010000071.1:1602-10020 GCA_964458315.1 uncultured Spirochaetales bacterium
TTTATTATAAAGTATGCAGATACAATATAGTATTGCCGTGGAGAAATGTCAAAATTAACCCTCCGGTTTCAATTCGAGCCGGTATATTTCCAAAAGGGTGAGAAATATTGCAAGAATCACGGGACCCACGATAAACCCCATAATACCGAAAACGAAAATGCCTCCTACGGTAGCGAAAAAAATCAGGAGGTCGTGTACCCGGGATTCCCTGCCTACAAACCAGGGGCGGATAAAATAGTCGACCAGCCAATTGACCGCGGTTCCCACTACAAGAAGTATGATTCCTTTTATTACATCCCCGATGATAAAATGATAAACCGCAGCCGGAAGCATGATAAAATAAATACCCACGAAAGGGATGATCGCTAAGACCAGCATGATAATCCCCCAAAGCATCCAGGTGTTGACTCCAATGAGAAGAAAGGTTACCGCCCCGATGGTACCTTGTATCGTTCCGATTACGATGGTGCCTAGAATTGTTGCCCGGGCAATAAGCTTAAATTTTTCTATTAATTTTTCCTCGTAATCCGGTTTAAGGGGGCTTAAGGCCCGAATACTCTTTCGAATTGTTTCGCTGTCGCGGAGAAGGTAGAATTGGGAAAAGAGAAATACAAAAATACCGGCTAAGGTGCGGAATACGCCGGTGGACGTGCGGTTTACCACCTCCGTGGCAATATTGCTTAGACCGTCCACCGCCGATTCTAACCAGGATTTCCAATCAAGATTTTGCGCTTCCAGCCAGCTGATTATTCTTGAACCTGTGATTTGTTCCCAGATTCCTTCGGTTTCGCCCTCGCCGACGAACCGCTCGAGTTCCGTCTGTATTGTTTCGTAGAACGACCGGGCCTGGTCGAAAACAAGCTTGCCAATAAAATAGAGAGGAACAAAAAGAACTATAATAATGAGCATACAGAACAAAAGGGACGCGATTCCCCTTCTGTTCGGAAAGAGGGACGCAAATCGGGCAAAAAGAGGATATACCAAGGTGGCGAACACGAGGGATGTGATAAGGGGGATGATAAAAATGCGCATGGTATAGAAAAAAATCGATCCAGCAATGAGGAGAAGAAACAAGAGTAGATATATGCTCAACCTTTCTTTTCTGATGCCGCCTTTATCGGGCATAATGAATACTATCGTGCAATTTATATGCCAACAAAACATGATGATTTTGGCCGAAACCGCCTCGATTTTTATGCAGGTGTATAGGAAATACACAGCTTTGGCACCTGATTGAGGTTGTCCAGGCTTAAACATCCTGCTATGATACGGTCCAGTATGCGAAAGGGCATCCCTGACTGCCTTAAATGTGTGCATTTCTACGTGTCCTGGGACCCCCGGTTCCCCAGGGCATGCAGAGTATTCGGGATTAAATCGAAAATGCTGCCGAGCGCGGAAGTTTTGCGGGCGACGGGGAAACATTGCCCTGTTTTCGAAAA
The DNA here is from genome assembly GCA_964458315.1 of uncultured Spirochaetales bacterium. Taxonomy (GTDB): domain Bacteria; phylum Spirochaetota; class Spirochaetia; order SPDA01; family CAZSGZ01; genus CAYWIK01. Next base: position 3,042 of record CAYWIK010000071.1, read on the forward strand.
ATCCCCGAAGATAAAGGAAAGAAATACATAGGGGCAATTGGCCGATTTTGTTCTTTTTCCCCTTTGTTCTTCCCGCCTCTTGCAGTTTTCTGAGTAATGTAGCAAAATAAACATATGGACCAGAGAAAAACGTTAATAAGGGATTTCGAAAAAGAGATCGAGACGAAGCAGAGGTCGATCCAAGACCTTCTCTACAAAACCGGCCAATACCTATTTGAGAACTACAAGAAGGACACCAGGTTAAAGGCGCAGGACGATTATGATGCCGCCAAAAAATTGGGTGAACAGATAGATGAATACAGCAGCGTAAAAAAACGCATCGGCGAAATCGAAAATCGTCTTTCAGACATCAAGGAAGAGATAGGTGAAGTCGGCACGGAAATCGAGAATATCGAGCGGACGAACAGTCCTCTCTACGAGAAACTCGGAGAAGCGGCATTTTTACGGTTTAAAAAAGACCCGCAGGAATTTTCCGGGTATCGGGATGTGTTTGCCCAAATAGAGGACCAGTCCGATGAGATCGGCGCCATCGAGCGGGACATCGATAAGCTTCAGGAACCGGAGAGGGACCGAAAGTTCTTCGAGAAAATCGCCGACAAAGGACAGCTCGCCTACCTGAAAGGCGTGCGGATGGTTCGCTCGAAAACGCTTCCCAAGCTTTACGCGCAGACCGGAAGGGAACTGGTAAAGACCGATTTTCTCGACACCACCACGGACGAAGACCTCCTTAAAATCGCAGACCCTTTCTTGAAAAACCGCAGCAAGCTTCAGAACTTAGAGGACAGGCGGAACCGTCTCGGAGCTGAAGAAGAGGAGCTACATACTGAACTGCAGCAGCTCGGAGTAGACAAGCGGGCGGACCGAAGGATCGAAGAGCTTGACCGGAACATCGAGGCCGCGGAAGAAAAACTGCGCTCCCGGCTTACCAATATCGGGACCGCCGTCCGGAGTGATACGCCTTCTTCAATTGCTGATGATTCGTCCTACAAAGATTTTATATCTTCAATTACCGAGAACGAGAAGAAAATCGAAAACTACCGGCAAAACATTGCGAAGCTGGAAGCCGCTATCGAAGCCGACAACTTGGCCCGGCAGATCGAACGGATGAAGGAAACCATTGAGGACCATAAACGGCGCATCGAGGAATCGAAGCGGGAGATTGGAAACTTGGAAAAGCGGATCGAAGAAGCGGAGCAGGAAAAGACGAAGCAGGAAGAAATTCGGGGACCCGAAGAGATTACCCTTCAGTCGTAGAACCGGATGGAGCCGTTCAAGATTTGTGCAACAGCGGATGTGCATTTGGGGATGAAGTTTTCATCCTATCCCGAAGTACAGCGGGATCTTTCAGAAGCGCGGTATACCGCCTTGGAAAAGGTGGTCCGGCGGGGAAACAGCGAGGGCTGCGCCGTACTGGTCGTAGCGGGAGATCTTTTCAATACGGCGAAAGTCCCCGAGAAAAGTATAGACCGCACCGCTGATATTCTCGCGCAATTCGAAGGGAACTGTATCCTCCTTCTGCCCGGCAATCACGATTATTATTCCGGAGAAGATTCAGTCCTTTGGAATGAGGTAAAACGCAAAAATCTCGACCGTACCGTACTTCTTCTCGAGAAAAAAAAATACTCCCTTGACCATTTCGACCTTCCCGTAACCGTTTATGCCGCCCCCTGCAACTCGCTTCGCGGAAGCACCGGGGCCGCCGGTTGGATCGGAAACATCAAGGGAGACGAGAAGCGGTTTTCCCTGGGGGTCGCCCACGGCAGCATCGAGAAAATTTCTCCCGATCTTACGAAGCGATATTTTCCTATGGACCCTAAAGAGCTGGAAGAGAAGAACCTCGACCTTTGGATCATCGGACACACCCACGTTCCCTATCCGGAAAATGAGGATACGCGGACCTCTATTATTGTTCCGGGAAGCCCCGAGCCGGACGGTTTCGACTGCCGCCATGAAGGGGCCGCATGGATCATAGAAATCAAGAGTGACAAGGAGATATCGGCGCAAAGGTTTAGGGCCGGGACCTACCGGTTTTTACATGTTTCCCGGGAGGTCAGAAGCGCCGCGGAAATCGAAGAGTGTACCGGAGAACTCTTAGATTCCACCAAATCCCATCAAACCCTTCTCAAAATAAAGCTCACCGGCTCTCTGCCGAAATCGGACTTTTTTCTTACCAGGCAGGCCGCGGAGAAACTTGCGGCCGCATACATGCATCTGGAGATGGATGATGACGGGTTGACCCGGGAGATCACTATGGAGGAAATTAGAAATGAGTTTCGGGACGGTTCTTTCCCGTCCATTCTTCTCTCGCGGTTAGCGGAGAACGGAGACAAGGAAGCCCTGCAGACCGCATACGAACTTATTCAGGAATCCCGAAAATGATCCTGCGTGAACTCCGAATAGACACCTTCGGCGGACTGGTAGATTTTCATTGTTCTTTCGGTCCCGGTCTCAACATTATCCGCGGGCCTAACGAAGCGGGAAAATCGACACTGTTTCGGGTTATCGAGTTTTTGCTTTTCGGCGGCCTCAAACCCAGAAAGAACAGCCCGGAAGAAAAAGAGCTGAGACAGTGGTTTCCCGCCGCGGGCGGAGACACAATCCGCGCCGGAATGAAACTTACCTTTGACGAAAAAAATGCGGAAGCCGAAATCGTAAAACAGTGGGGGGCGAATCCCCTGGTAGAGTTTTGGAAAGAGGGCTGGGGAAAGATTACCGATGAAGGGCAGGCAAAGGGGGCAATCGAAGAAGCAGTTGGTTTGAGTCCGGCGACGGTGCGCCAGCTGTTTTTTCTCCGCCAATCCTTCCTTGCCAAAACGATAGAAGAGCTTTCTATCCGCGGCGGTGCGGTAGAAGATTTAAGCGATGTTCTGCAACATTCCGTTATGGAGACAGACGGAGTGTCTGTTCAGGGTTTTATGGACCGGCTTGAAGAAAAATATCAGCAATATTTCGGCAGATGGGACCGGGAGCGTGAATATCCGGAAGGCGGGCGCGGGATTGAGAATCCCTGGAAGTCGGGAGCCGGAGAAATCGTCAAGGCGTGGTATCGGTACAAAAAGCTTGAGAGTGAACTTGCGACGCTTAAAGAAACGGATGACAAACTCCAGGCCGCGCGGAAGGAACGTGCGGGTCTCGGAACAGAACTCGAAGAGGCAAAGGATTTTATTTCTCTTCATGAAAAAGCGGTAAAAAGAGCAGAGCGGAATCGCACCCTCGAGTTCGAATTATCGGACGCCCGGGCAGAGATGGAACGGATCAAAGAAGACCAAACCGCATGGGTAGGCACGGGGATGGAAATAGAGCGGCTCGAAAAGGAAGTAAAGGAGTATAAACAGAAACAAGAAAGGCTTGAAAAAGAAAAGCAGAATGCCGAGGAAGCAAGGAAAAAGCAGCATGATATTGTAAAGCTTAGACGGGCTGAAGAAGAAAAAAGACGTTATGAAACCCTTGCCGCTGAACTCGAGCAGCTGCGGACAATGCCGGAAAAGGAATATCTCGAACTGAAAAGGCTTTGGCTGGAGAGAGAAAAAACCGCGGAGGGACTCAAAGCAGGCAAGCTCCGGGCGACGGTGACGGCGAAAAAAGACCTCCGGATTTCACTGGCGAGGGGAACGGAGAAGCCCGAAGACCGGGACATTTTTTCCGGAAATGCCGCCGAGGTAGAAGGCGACGGCAGGCTCCGGTTCCTGCATCAAGATTGGGAGATCGAGGTTCTTTCAGGGGATATCGACTATCCCTCCCTCGAAGAAACATATAGACAAATAACGGGACGTCTCGAAGAACTCACTTCCGGATATGGAGTCGGCTCACCCGATGAGGCGGAAAAGGAAAGAAATGTTCGGGCATTGAAGGACCAGGAGGTCCGGGCGGCAAGGCAGTCGCTGGAAAAGATATTGGAAGGAGAAGATTTTGATTCCTTGAGCCGGCGGACAGAAGAATTCGACGGGTCGGCACAGCCGGAAGAGTATGACCGGGTGGTCGAAAAGTATGCGGAAGTAAAGTCAAAAATCGCCGCTGCAAACGATCGGCTGGATGAATTGGAAAAACGGAGTGAAGTTTTTTTAAAAAAGTATAAAGACCAGAACGCGATGCTCGAAAGACTGGGTGAACTCCATTCCCGCCACAAGGAGCTTTCCGAGCAAATCGAAAACAGCGGTGCAATTCCCTCCCGATTTCAGTCGCCTGAGGAGTTTATCGCGTTTTACGAAAGGGAAAAGAAACGCGCGGAGGAACTTACGGAGAAGGTGCACGCGGTCGATTTAGCGTGTGCGAAATTCGAAGGCGAACTTCCTGATATTTCGCTCGAGGAACTGGAAGAGCAGAGCGAAGCCGCCTTTCAACGGTTTGAAAAAGTGCGGAAGGCGGGAGATGTTTTAGAGCGGGTGCGTGCCGAAGCGAATAATCTGCGGGACGAACTGCAGGCCAACCCGTATACGCCCTTTTTTGAGAAAGTGGATTCCTACCTTGCACTCTTGTCCGGAGAAAAATATAAGAAAGTTGGAAGGGAAACCGCCGTACCGGGAAAGGTGATCACATCCTCCGGTCATGCCCTTGCTTTTTCCCAGCTCTCCGCCGGAACCAAAGATCTTTTTGCGCTTGCTGTCCGTCTTGCGATGGCAGAGTTTTTCTTAAACGATAGAACGGGATTCCTTCTGCTGGACGATCCGCTCGTGGAACTTGACCCGGACCGGCAGAAAAAAGCGGCGGAGCTCATTGTTCGTTTTTCTGATAAACGGCAGTGCATTTTTTTTACCTGTCATCCCGCCGTAGCGGCCTTGTTTCCGGGGAGCAGGGTAATTGAACTTTCAACTGGTTATCCGGGCTGAAAAAGGATATACTAAAAGGAGAAAAGGGGGAGAGTATGAGAAAATTTTTAACCTGTATTGCAGTTTTGGGTTTGCTTTTCGCCGTCTCGAGCACAATTTTCTCAGATTCCATGCCCGATTGGGTCCGTGAGGGGGGAATGAAAACACCGTTCTCGGACCGGCTTTATATAACCGGGTTCGGAATGGGCGGCCTCGAAGACGGTTCTGCCGCCGCGGTGGAGGCGGCGAAAAACGGGGCGTTGGATGATCTAATCCGTAAAATCAGGGTCCAGGTAACCAGTGCGGTTACCGTGGAAACGGCGGACAGCGGACGCGAATCGTCCACGAGCGTTTCCATGGTCAGTCGGAGTACCAGTCATATGAAACTCGCAAATGTTGATTTTCTCATGGAAAAAGACCGGAAAAATCAATTTGCCCTTGCCTATGCTTCAAGGGCCGATTTACGGTCTTTTTATTTAGACCGGGGAAAGAATGCTCTTACAAAGGTATTGAATGAGATTGAAGGCCTTAAGGCGGATGAAAAGAGCGGGCGTTCCGCCGGAGCCCTTGAAGGCTACATCAATCTTCTGCCCCTTTTTCCCGAAATCGTCGAAAGCCGTACAATCTATAATGTACTCATGGGAGGAAGCTACGGCAGCCGTTTTTTTGACGTTCTTGGAATCGATAAAGTGAAAAGTGTGGAAGATCTTTATATCCTCGAACAATTTACGCGAAGAAGGATCGACGAGCTGCAGAAGAGCCCGGTTAGGGACCTTGATTCTGCTTTAGAAAAAATTGTTGTTATGCTTTCCACCCAGGCGGTCAAAGGGAGTAATATTATTGTCCCCTCTCTGCTCTATCAGAGTTCCGACTTTTCCAGCTCCTTCGGCAGCTTTGCGTCAAGAAAACTGGACGCTTTGGTTTCCAACCGGCTTTCCGGGGGCAAGGAGAAACTCGTGCTGAAAGGAACCTATTGGGAGAAAGGGGATGATGTCGATATCTACCTCATCGCCCAGTCGGTGGACACGGGCGATAAACTTGGAAGCGGGTACGCGTCCTTTCCCGCCGCCTCTATACCAAAGGGATATGAACTCGAACCGCAAAACGCGGACGAAGCCCTAAAGGCACAATACGCAATTGCGGAAGGGGCGATTGTAGACGGCGGACTCCAGGTAGAGGTCTGGACCAACCGGGGAAGGAACGAAGATGTATTGGTGTTTACCGGAGGAGAAACCCTGACTCTTTACTTTAAGGTAAATCAGCCGGCGTTTCTCCAGGTCGCCTATAATCTATCTACCGGCGAAAAGGTGCTCCTCGAAGAGGCTTTTTACATTGGAATGGACAAGGTCAACCAAGTGGTACGATACCCCTACGATTTCGAGGTGGTCCCTCCCTTCGGGGTAGAACGGCTGATGATCGCCGCTTTTTCCAAGAAACCGCCCCCGCCGGATGTGGTGATCGATTATATTGAAGGAGAGCGGTACGAAGTGTTTTCGGACACGAAGGATGTGGTCGCGCAAACCAGGGGCCTTAAGAAAAAACAGGAGAGCGGGAGCACCGATATCAAGGTAGGAGAAGCTTTCCTCACGTTGACTACCATGCCCAAGGAATGAGGAGTTTATAAGCGGAATGGCAAATATAAAAGTTGTTGGTCCGGAGGAAGCGACGGGCAGGCTTAAAGAAATTTATGACGATCTTCTCGCCAAACGGGGTAAAATCGCGGAAATCCATAAAATCCAAAGTCTAAACCCCGAGTCGATACGGAACCACTTGGATCTCTATATGACGGTCATGTTCGGCGATTCGCCTCTCTCCCGCGAACAGCGGGAAATGATGGCTGTCGTCGTATCGGCGGCAAACGGCTGTCATTACTGTATGATGCATCACATCGAAGGGCTTGATCATTTCTGGAAAGACCGGGAGCGGTGCGAAGCCCTGGCAGAGGATTTCAGTACCGCGGGGCTCAAGGAGAAGGAGCTTGCCTTGAGTGAATATGCCTGGAATCTTACTCAGGAGCCGGAGTTTGCCGGAGACGCACAATACGCGAATATTTTACGGGAGGCCGGGTTTGACGATCGGGGAATTCTCGATGCTACTCTCGTGGTTTCATATTTCAATTTTGTAAACCGAATCGTTCTCGGACTCGAGCTGGAATTGGAGGACAACCCCGGCGG
>CAYWIK010000072.1:0-9967 GCA_964458315.1 uncultured Spirochaetales bacterium
GAGGCGGCCCGGGAGACGGCCGATGCGGAGGGTGTGGAGATCGAGTTTGTCCGCGGAGACGTGCGGGAATTTGTTCGGCCCGGCTATTTCGACGGTATCGCGAATTTATTTACCTCCTTCGGCTATTTTGATGCAATCGAGGAGGATGAACAGACGCTGCGAAACTATTACAATTCCTTAAAAATCGGCGGGCGCGTCATTATTGACATTATTGGAAAAGAGCTCCTTGCAAAAAACTTTCAGTCCTCCGAGTGGTACGAATATGACGGCGGATACGTGATTGCTGAATATACTGTAACCGATGACTGGACAAGGCTTTGCAACCGATGGATCTATTACAAGGAAGGCACGAGATTTGAATACACCTTCTCGCATCGGGTCTATTCGGCCGCCGAATTGGAAATTCTTCTTCGAAAGACCGGGTTCGGTTCTCTGAGGATTTTCGGCGACTTCGACGGCCGGCCGTATGATATAAATGCAGAGCGGCTTATCATCGTTGCAGAAAAACCTTCTACCGCCCGATACTAGGGAAGAGGAACATGAAAAACACAAGAAAACCTCTGTTTATTCTTTGGTTATTGCTCTGCATCGGCGCATCGGTTTCCGCAGAACGACGGATTGAATGGGAATCTCTTCTTCCGGAAGAGCGTGCCGAGGTCCTTTTTGTGGAAGAGAACCGACTCTACGCCTTTGGCGGACCATATTCGATTCCCTATTCCACCCTCTATTGTCTCGATACCAAGACCGGAGAGATTATATGGAGGTTTCACATAGAGGTTTCGGAAGATGTGTTCGAACCGTTTCTTTACAGGGACAATATCTATTGGGGAACTGAATCCGGGGCGCTCTATGCCTTGGGAAAGTATGACGGCGCTCTTCGCTGGGCATTCGCCCTGGAGGGGAAGTATCGAGTAAAAAATGTCCGCTACCGGGGGAAATTCCTGCTCCATGACCGGAATGAAGAGATCGTTTTTCTCGACCTTCTGCAGGGGGACATTACCTCAGAATATAAAAATCCGGATCTCCGATGGCACAATACCGTACAGGTATGGAATTATCTCTTCTATGTAAATGATTCCCGGGACCTTGTATGTATTCACGCGGGGACGGGAAGAATGATCTGGAAAATAAGGCAAAACGTAAAAACCGGGCCGTTTCAAGGGAAAGAGGCGGTCTATTACGGGAGCGATTTAGAAACCCTTTTCTGCCTCCATCCACTGAACGGAGTCAGGAAGTGGGTAAGTATTTGGTTTCCCGAGCAATTATATGAAGAAGGTGAAATAACCGCAGTCCAGTCGGGGAAAAATAGGGTCCTGCTTCTCGAAACATCGACCGGGGAGCTGCGCTGGGATTTTTCCCTGCCGTATCAGATAACCGGTCTTAGAATTTATCGAGGAAAGGTCATTGCAGCTGATATTATAACCAGGGAGGTATATATTTTCGACGGGGAGTCGGGAGAACCGGTTTTTGTCTATCAGATTCCGGGAGCTTCCGATTTTAATGTAATTGTGAAAGACCGGTGGCTTTATGTCGGAAATTATGAGGGAAGGATTTTGAAAGTAGACAGGGGAACTGAATGAATAAGGTTATCTGTATTTTTTTTATCGGTTTACTGTCAGGAACCGGTTCCGGCTTCGGAGATACACAGGAATCGGAGTTGCGCAAACAGCTGGTGTATCGTGCATATGCCTACTTGGGCACCCCGTACGTGTACGGAGGGATTTCCGGAAACGGAGTCGACTGCTCCGGCTTTGTATACCGGGTGTATCAGGACGTGGCGCGGAAGAAACTTCCGAGGGTCGTTCCAAGGCTGTATGAAAACGGGAGGGAAGTGGATGACGCAAATATCAAGCCGGGGGACCTGGTATTTTTCGACACCACCGGAGGGGTTTCTCACGTCGGCATCTATGTTGGAAACCAGACTTTCATTCATGCTGCTTCGGAAGGACGCGTCATCGGGGTAAAAGAATCGAAATTGACCCAAGCCTACTATAAATCCAGGTATGTCGGGGCCCGAACCTACTTCGGTGAGCCGGGAAGCGGGGCCGCGGTTGCCGTATCAGAAGGTTCTGCAGGAGACAGACCCCACGCATCTTCCGGCGCTTCTATGCGAAGCGATCTGTATTCCCCTTTTGTCGGTTATTTTTCCACCCCTAGAGGAAGAATGATCATTACCCGGATCGACGGATACGGGAATGTACAAGGTGTTTTTGCAATGGAAGGAAGAGAGGGAAAATTATGGGGAAAGATTGATACGGAAACAAACATCCTTGCGGCAAAGTGGGTCCTGCCGGGAGATTACGGAAAAGGAGGCGCTTCGGGAGAAGTCCGTTTTTCCCTTTCGCGAAATCCCGGAATGCTCGACGGCATCTGGAGGCGGAACGGAGAGTCCCGCTGGCATGAAGACTGGGACGCCTTGAAGCGTTGATCAGGTAGATAAATATGGATTTAAAGGATTTGGGAAAAAACAGGATTTTTATCATTGCCCTGGCAGTTGTGGTCATTGCCGGATATATGTACATGCGTTCAGACAGAAGGAGGCTGAATGAAGAGCTTGCAGAACGCAGGCCGCAGTTTATAACAACGGAGTTCGCCCAAAAAACCCTTTCGGACGCGACACCTGAAGAACAGGAGCAGGCCGCGGGACTTCTCCGCGATGCCAATGCCTATTTTAAAAACCGGCAGTACCGGGAAGCCAAATCGGCATATCATCGGGTTATCGCGCTCTATCCCACGGGAGAGGCGTATTTTTTCTACGGGAGATTTCTGGCCGAAATGGGTGATTTAGTATGGGTACTCGACATCTTTGGCCTCGCCGAAACTCTCGGATATGACAAGATGGAGGTACTGGTGGAAAAAGCGAAGGTGAGGGCCCTCTTGAAACAGCCGGAAGAATCCATGGCGCTGCTGCGGGAGGCGGTCTCCCTTGGCTTTCGGGATTTTGAAGCAATTGAGAAAGATAAAGCTTTTGAATCGGTCAGAAACTCGGTTGTTACCAGGAAACAGTACCTGGAGCTTCTCTCTGCCTATACGGAACCTTGAGCTATTTCCCCGGGTCCCAGCGGCCGACCATTTTTTCAAATGCTAAGGATGGAAACCGCTCCTTAAATATTTCGTAGTACCAGAGTTCTTTTGGTGTATTTAAATAATATCCGGCCGGTGTATTTCTCGTTTCTTCGTTGAACCGCTTCTTAAACCCTCGTTTTTCCGCGATTTCATCCATCACCGTATCGGTACCGGTCCCCGCGGAAAACCGGAGTTTCACCCGTTTATAGATTTTTTCCGGCAGCATGTCGCGGAAGGCTTCCCGGAGAAGCCATTTCTCGATAAGCGTTCCGTCTTCATTTGTGTGAATTTTCCACCGCACCGGGAGTTGGAGGGCAAAGGCAATTACCTCGCTGTCGATAAAGGGGGTGCGGTAACTGAGAGAGTTTCCCATCATTGCCCGGTCAAGACGCTGTACAGCGGTGTTATAGGCAATTTCCACCAGTTTGTGCATCATCTTGAGGCGTAAATCCTCGGTAGGAAGTTCCTTTAGAAGATGATAGCCGCCGAAAAGTTCGTCACCGCCCTCGCCGCTGAAGATACAGTTAGTGTGTTTCGCTGCAAGGGAAGAGGCATAAAGATTAGATACCGCACCGCTTATACAGTCTTCATCGAAGGATTCCAATTTCCAAACAGCCTCGGGTATCAGCTCTTCGATTTCTTCAGGGGTGAAAAGATATTGATGGTGTTCAACTCCTAAATATTCAGCCATGAGTGCGGCATTTTCGAGGTCCGGCGCGTTTCCGTCTTTTAAGCCTACGGTGAAGGCGGGGATCCCCGGTTTTAAATCGTTTGCTACCGCGGCGATGATCGAGCTGTCGAGTCCCCCGCTCAAGAGCATGCCTCCTATCGCATCGTCGTCGAGTCGGCGTTTGACCGCGGCGGTCATTATTTCACGCAGTTTTTTTGCGGCCTTCTCGGGTGTTGAAGGGATGTCGACCTCCGGGTAGTGGACTACATATCCGTTTATTCCGGTCTTTGAGGAAATGACCGTGTTCGGCCGGAGTTCATACACATCATCCGCAATGTTGACGAGAGATTTCATTTCCGAAGCAAATACAATTCCCCCTCCCGCAGTGTGGCCATAGAAAAGGGGCCGAACACCGACGGGATCGCGCGCGCACACGAGCTCCTCTCCGTCCCATACCGCACAGGCAAATACGCCCCTGCAGTAACCGGGAAAAAGCCTGCCGTGCTTTTTGTACAGGTCCGCAACTACCTCGGCATCGCTGCTTCCCGGTTTTCGATCGTTATAAATCTCCCCGTCGAAAAAAACAGTAATATTTCCGGCCCGGGCAAATCCGTTTCCTCTTTCGGTACTTAAATTTTGTGCAATTACTCCTCCGGTAAAACCGCCCGATTCCATCGATTCTTCCGTATCCGGCCCCCGGTGGGACATGGTCTTGAGCATTTGATCAATATCGATCTCCAATTTCTGTGAACCTTGTAGTAATCCGGCTATAGCAGCCATAAACCCTCCTAAGAATATTATTTATTTTATCATAAAGGATTACGGAATATTATGAAAGGTCTCTAAAACCTTCTCCCGTGCACAGTCCTTTTTCCCCGATTTCCAGGCCTCCTTTAAATCCGTCTTTCTGGTTCATTTTAACGAGAACCGGAAATCCCTCTCCCACTCGCTCCCGGACCCGGCGGACTACCTCGGCCGGAAAACGGACGCGGTTTTCGATGTTTCCGCCGTAGCGGTCTTTCCTTTTGTTGGTCCAGGGGCTTAAGAACTGACTTAAAAGGTAGCCGTGCCCGGCATGGATTTCGAGGGCATCAAAACCGGCCTCCCGGGCCAGGTGTGCCGCGCGTGCGAAATCTTCGGTCTTTTCCTCGATATCTCCCTCAAACATTTCCCGGCAGACCGACATCCGGTAGGCGCAGAGCTTTTTCGAAGCGCCTATCGGTTTTCTCCCTATTACCCGCGGATCGGCGAAAAATCCGCAATGCACCAACTGGATCGACGCCGCCGCTCCTGCAGAGTGGACCGCATCGGTCAGCTGCCGCAGCCCGGGCAGGGCTTCCTCGCTCACCAGGAGCTCGTCTGAAAATGCTCGTCCGTCCGGAGACACGGCGCAGTATCCTCTGGTGGTCATTCCCAGTCCTCCCCGGGCAAGGGCGGTGTGATGTTCGATGAGCTGAGCAGTCACGTTGCCGTCTCGTGCCAGCCCTTCATAGCAGCCTGCCCGCATAAGCCGGTTTTTGAGCGTGAGGTTTCCGATTTTTGCAGCAGAGAAGGCCGTACCTTTTCCGTTACTCTCGGCTTTGTTTTTCATTTCAGATGCCTTTTATCAGTGTACACAATTAGGGTTGGGAGCAACAGTACCGGACGTAAACAGCCAAGGCGGTGCATTGGCCGGTCACAATACATGAGTTAATCGCTAATAATATTTGCCTTGCCCGGCGGGTACCCGTATATTGTATTCAGGAGGGAATAAAATGGATTTAATAAAAAGCGTACAAAAAGCGGAAAAACGGCTGGTGATTCCTCTCATGGGATATCCAGGCATTCAGATAACCCAAACGAGTCTCAAGCAGAATGAGTTTAACTGGGGAGTACAGTTTTGGACCCTATCCACGCTTCAGAAAATTTTCAATCCCGACGGGATGTTTTTTTTCATGGACCTGGCCTTAGAGGCGAATGCGCTAGGCCTGCCGGTCAAGTATCCCCTCTTCGAATCGCCTACAGTTGAGGAGCACCTGGTAAAAGAGCTCGACGATTTAAACCAGTTTCTGGCATGTGATCCCCTCAAGGACGGAAGGATCGTCTCATTCGTCGAGACGATGCGGCTCATGAAACAGGGGCTTCCTGCAAACACGATGAAGGGTGCCTATGTAACCGGTCCGTATACTCTCGGAGGGCTCATGGCGGGTGCGGCGGATTTGGCAATGCTCACGGTTACCGACAGATCTCTTGTTTTAGGGATCTTAGAAACCGCCGCTTCGACCATCATCCGGTATGCCAAGGCACTTGAAGAGGCAGGTGCGGATGTGGTTGCGGTCCTCGAACCGTCTGCGGTCATGCTTTCTCCGGAGTCTTTTTCTAAGTTCTCGGCACATTTTGTAGAGAGAATAGTGGACGCCCTTTCGGTGCCGGTTGTCCTCCATATCTGCGGTGATTCCACTCATCTTATCCCCGGCATGTGTGAAACCGGTGCACAGGGTTTGAGCCTCGACGCAGCAGTATCACCGGTCCGGGCGCTTGAAATGATGCCCGAGGACATTGTATTTATCGGCAATGTCGACCCTGTTTCGGTGATGAGGAACGGAACGCCGCCCGAGATCCGGCAGAATGTACATGAGCTCCTGGAGTCGGTCCGGGACCGGGAGAACTTCATCCTGTCCACCGGCTGCGACCTGCCTGCGGACACGCCGTTAAAAAACATTCATGCATTCATGGATGCGGCCCAGGAATGGAACCATCAGCATTACGATTTGCCTTCCTTGCTGCAGGTCCGGTAAATCGTTTATAGTAGGGGCATGAAAAGAAATGTAATCGTGGCACAGTCCGGAGGTCCCTCTCCGGTTATTAATGCATCTCTGCAGGGGGTGATCGAAGGCTGTCTCGATTGTCCCAACCGTTTCGGTGAATTGTACGCGGCCTGGCACGGGGTCGAGGGGATCCTCCTCGAAGAGCTGATCGACATCCGCAGGCAGAAGCGGTCCGAAATCGGAAGGCTCAAATATACCCCCGCAGCCGGGGCCGTGGGGACCTGCAGATACAAACTCAATGAAGAGCAGCAGGAAGACTTTCAACGGATTATCGACGTGTTTCAGGCCCACAATGTTGGATACTTTTTCTACATCGGCGGAAACGACTCGATGGACACGGCGAAGAAAGTCGCGGACCTCGCTAAGGCCGAGGATTATGACTTGGTGGCGGTCGGGGTACCGAAGACCATCGACAACGACATCGGGGACGACAAGTTCTCCGTCATCGATCATACTCCGGGCTACGGTAGTGCGGCTCGGTACTGGGCTTATATCGTGCAGAATGTAAACGAAGAAAACCGGGGAATGAGTGTGTCGGAACCGGTGGCGGTGCTCCAGGCGATGGGCCGGACCGCGGGCTACATTCCCGCCGCCGCCCGGCTCGCGGACCCGGACCGAAAAATGCCTCTACAGCTGTACCTGGCGGAAACAGACCACAATCTCGAGACCCTGGCTGAGAATGTGAACCGCGAGCTCGGCCGTTCGGGCAGATGTATCGTTGTGGTAAGCGAAGGGTTCGATGTCGGGACCCTGGGAGAGCGCCACGACGGGTTCGGCCACATCGAATACGGCGCAAGCCGGAACACCGTTGCCCAGGTGGTGACCAATTATTTAAACGACACGGGGCTCTGTGTCCGCGGCCAGGCCACCGGTCAGGTCCCGGGGGTCCTGCAGCGGGGGACTTCGCTCTATGCTTCGAAAACGGACATCGAGGAAGCGTACGGTGTCGCACGGAAGGCGGTCGAGATCGCCCTTTCCGACGACGGCGGCTGGATGGCCACCATTCTCCGGGAACCGGGGGCGGAATACAAGCCGTATTTCGATAAAGTGCCTCTGGAAAAAGTTGCTAATTCCCACCGGCAGCTGCCTGCTGAGTGGATCACCGAAGACGGCCTGGACGTGACCGACGACTTTATCCGGTATGCGAAGCCGCTGATCGGGGACGGCACGCCTGGTGTCCAAATCGACGGCGGCCTGCAGCGGTTTGCGCGGTTTTACGTCGAGTTTATCGAAAAAAAGGCGCCGGCATACGTACCGGTGCGTTTTCGGGAGCAGGTCCCAGGTTAAACCACGGCGCCGTCCAAATCACCTTCGATGTCGAACCGTTTCGTTTTATATTCCGACCGCTGTTCCTGCGCTATCCATAGGTCCGGTTCCGGCGGCGTATGCGGGTTCCCCGGTGACGATAAACGAGGCAAAGTCGGGCTGCTCGAGGCCGCCGGCTGATGTTGCGGTTGATTTGTTTTACGACGCTTCGGTATCGTTAAATGCTTTGTCCCTGACGGACAAAGCATTCTCCCACCGGTTATCCGACCTTTCGTTTTGTAAAGGTAACGATTTTGCCTCAAAACCGGACTGTTTTTCCGTTTCATACCGGGTGTCTAAACTAGTTATTGATTGATAACCGGTAAATCCACTTGCTCCGTAGTAACCGGAGGCAGTTGTTTTATCTTCCGAAGATGAGGATATAACTCGCCGGCGTTCCCCGGACTCTGAACCGCCTGTAAGGGAGCCGCTGTACGAGCCCCCGCTATATGTAACCGTACGCCCGGTGCTTTCATTATCCGCTGCGTCTACTACAACATAGGTGAAGGTTTCCTGGTAGATATTTGAAAGAGTAACATCAGTAGAAACAGCGGAACCTTTTACCGCAGGACTGATTGCAACGTACCAAGGTCCTGTCCCATCCGCCGGATTGGGGCGTGAGCCGGTACCTTCCCAGTCTGTGAGCGTGTCGATCCCTGATCCTGTCGCAGCCGCTTCGGTAATTGCTATCGTAAGGGTTATATCACTCGCGTTTTCCGTAACCGACGTAAAGGATTCGGTCGGCGGGGTTTCGTCAACGTGGATTTGCACGAGAGAGCTGACTGCGGTATTGCCCGCCTCGTCCCGTACATGGAAGTAAATGTCATGGTCGCCCTGCCCTAAACCCGACAGATCGATTGTTGTCGGGAAGGAGCCGCTGTATGTTTGCCAATAGGCGGAACCGGCATCCGGCGGGGGACTGCTGTCCGTGAAGGCGTAATTATCAATACCGCTTGCGTCGGCTCCGTTTGGATCGCTTGCGCTTGCCGTGACGGAAACATTTGCCGGAGCTCTGCAGTAGTAGGCCGGATCCATGAGATTTAGGGTGAAGCCGGAAATTTGCGGTGCTGTTTTATCTATCCAGAGCGACTGTGGGCCAGTATATGAAGTATTGCCCACACCGTCTTTCACGTGGAAATAGACCGCATGACTGCCTTCACTCAATGCTGACAAATTAAGGGTAGCGGGAGCTGGAGTTCCCTCAGTCCATGTCGATATCGTTGTCGTGTCCGCAGTAACGGCATAGTACGCCATCCCGCTGCCGACTGTTTCATCAGTGCCGGGATTCCCGGGATCGGCGACGTTTATATCGAGAGGTACGCTTATTCCGGCGGAATACTGTTTCCCGTCATTGAGAACAAATCCCGAGAGGGTAGGCGCTGTGGTGTCGACGCTGATGAGGATATCCACGGGATCGCTCGTCTTCTGCGGGCCGTCGAGGGCGACAAACCGGAGCCGTTTCAGACCGTCGTATCCGTTTGAAGCGAAGGTAAAAGAATATTCAAAGTTCTTTCCGTAGTAATCTTCCCGCCAAAGATCCCGGTTGTCTGCAGGATCGAGCAGCGCCCCGTTTCCATCGGTAAGGCCGGCTTCGTAGATGTATAGGGTTTCGGCCGAAACGTCGTCACTGGCGTCAACTGTTACTGTCAGTGTGTCGGATTCGGTGATAAGTATAGCTGAAGAGCTTCCAGTATATATTTCTTCTTGTTCTACGCCGTTCACATTAATTTTTATTTTAATTTCGTTTGTCGCAGGGTTAGATAAGTCGGAACTGCTGCCGGTGATAAACGCCCAGGAAAACTCATTGCTCATCTCATGACCGTTTAAATCCTTAATAGCTTTAGCTAAGGTGACTATAATATGGTTTTTGGCATTGAATTCCTGGCCGCTTTTTAGTTCCAGTACTACATTGGAACCGGTGACCTGCGGTGCTTTCAAGAGATTTACTACGGAGACCGGCTCATCTGTGGATGTCCTTGGTTTTCCAACGACGGTGATATTTTCATAGTTTATGGAAGAAGGATCAACAGGTTCGGAAAAAAGTATCTTGATCGGTTGATTGCGCAGCACCCCGTCCTGGGAGAAGGGCTCATGGGTAAGGACCCTCGGGCGGGCGTCG
>CAYWIK010000073.1:0-9966 GCA_964458315.1 uncultured Spirochaetales bacterium
AAGGCGGATTTATGGGGCTTGGGACCTCTCCGCGTACGATTGAAAAGCCGGCTTTCAATTCAGGGTCGGGAAGGGGAATTGCCTCCATGAGAAGCTTTGTATACGGGTGCAGGGGCGATGAAAAGAGGTCGTCGGTGTCCGCAACTTCAACGAGCTTACCAAGGTACATTACCGCCACCCTGCTGCTAATGTATCGAATCACGCTCAGGTCGTGGGAGATAAACAGATAGGTAAGGTCGAGGCGCTGCTGCAGATCGATTAAGAGATTGAGAACCTGGGCCTGAATGGAAACATCGAGGGCCGAAACCGGTTCGTCCGCGACGATGAGCTCGGGGTCAAGCGCAAGGGCGCGGGCAATACCGATCCGCTGCCGCTGCCCTCCGGAAAACTCGTGAGGATGCCGGTCATACCAATTCGCCTGCAGCCCGACCAAATCCATGAGTTTCAGCACACGCCCTTTTCGCTCCCGTTTCGAACCGATTCGGTGAATGTGAAGCGCTTCGCCGATGATAGACCCGACTTTCCATTTCGGGTCCAGGCTCGAATAAGGGTCTTGGAAAATTACTTGCGACTTTTTCCTGAACTCCGCGAGCTCTTTTTTCGGAAGGGAAAACACCTTCTTCCCCTGATAGGTAACCTCTCCGCTTGTCGCCGGTTCCAGGCGAAGGACCAGTTTTCGGATCGTGCTCTTTCCGCACCCCGATTCTCCCACCAGTCCGAGGGTCTCTCCGCGTTTGATGCTGAAATCTACCCCGTCCACCGCCTTCAACCACTCGGAATGAAAGAATGAGCCGGTTTTTTTAACAGGATAATGTTTCTTTAATCCTTCCACGGAAAGTATCGTCTCAGCCATTTTCCTCTCTATTCCTTCTATTCCTTCTGTTTCTTTTCAGCATATAACCAGCACCGGACCGAAGCTTTTCCCAGATCGAGGTCCGGCGGTGTTTTCTTAGCGCATATATCCATACGCTCTTCGCATCTTGGATGAAACCTGCATCCGGGAGGAAGTTCGAGCAGATTCGGGACCATTCCCGGCAGCTCTTTTAATCGTGATTTTTCTCCGTGCACCCGCGGAATGGTGCGAAGAAGGCTTCGCGTGTACGGATGTTTCGGCTGCGCGAAAAGTTCTTCCGCACTCGACGCTTCCATAACCTTTCCCGCGTACATGACCGCCACTTTGTGGGCGATTTGAGCAATCACCCCTAAATCGTGGGTGATCATCATGACTCCGGTCCCGAGCTTCTCCTGCAGGTCCCGAATCAGTGCGAGGATCTGCGCCTGAATAGTCACATCGAGGGCCGTTGTCGGTTCATCGGCAATGAGCACGTCCGGATTGCACGCCAAGGCCATGGCGATCATGATCCGCTGCTGCATTCCACCGCTCATCTGATGGGGAAACTCTTTCATCCTCCGTTTCGGCTCCGGAATACCTACGAGATCGAGCATCTCGATCGTTTTCCCTTCGATTTCGTCCTTCTTTCCACCTTGGTGTATGGAGATGACTTCGAACAGTTGGTCCTCGACTGAGAATACCGGGTTTAAAGATGACATAGGCTCCTGGAAAATCATGGATATTCTATTCCCCCTGATTTTCCGCATTTCTTTTTCCGACTTTGCATTGAGGTCCTCCCCGAAAAGTAAAACCCTGCCGCCGGTCTTTGCGTTATTCGAAAGCAGCCGCATGGTGGAGAGGGCGGTTACGGTCTTGCCGCATCCCGATTCGCCCACTACGCCTAATATTTCTCCTTTGTCCATCCGGAGATTGACGCCGTCCACTGCTCGGACCATACCGCGGTCGAGAGCGAAGTCGACTTGCAGATTTTCGATTTTTAATAAAGCTTCCATTGCCGGTTTCATCTCATCAGTTTTGTATCAAATGCTTCCCGTAACCCGTCCCCAAGTACGTTAAAGGAAAACACGGCGAGAATAATCATGATCCCCGGGAACACCGTAATCCACCACTGTCCGGCCAGAAGAAAGCCCCTTCCGCCGCTGAGCATGGCCCCCCATTCCGGGATCGAAGGTTCGATTCCGATCCCTAAAAAGCCCAGGGCGGCTGTATACAGAATCGCGTCCGCTAGAAGAAGGGTCAGGTAAACCAGGGCCGACGGGAGGATGTTCGGAAGGATATGCCGGGTAATGATCCAGAAATTCCCGCCCGCAAGCGCCCGGGACGCTTCCACATACTGCAGTGTTTTTACACTCAAGACCGAGCCCCTCACGATACGCGCCATGCCGGGAATATAAACCACGGCGATCGCAAGCATTGCCTTTTCTATGCCCGTTCCTAAGGCGGCCGCAATTGCCAGGGCCAGCAGAAGCGGCGGAAAGGCTAGAAAAATATCGACAATTCTCATTACAATAATGTCGATGGTTTTCCCAAAGTACGCGGAGAAAAGCCCGACGAGAATGCCGACCGCGGCGGTAATTATGATTACGATATATCCCACTTTGAGAGAGATTGCACCGCCGTAGAGGATCCGCGAGAGCAGGTCCCTGCCGAGATTGTCGGTCCCTAAAGGATGTTCCCAGTTGCCGGCCCAGAATCCGGGCTGAAGTTTTTTCTCTAAATACGGCTCCTCGGGATCGTAGGGCGCTATAAGGGGCGCCAGAACGGATATGAGAATGAGCATGACGGCGATAAAAAAACCCACAACCGCCAAACGATTTTTCTTGAAGATCGCAACTCGTCGCGCAAACTGACTTTCCCGTTTCAGAACCGTCCCTCCTTTAATCGAACCTGATCCGCGGATCAACTAGAGCATAAAGATAATCTACGATGATATTTATGAGTACAAACATGACGGAGATGATAAACACTACACCCTGCACAAGGGGATAGTCCCGATTATAAATCGCCATGATCAGGAGTCTTCCCACTCCGGGCCAAGCAAAGACTGTTTCCGTCAGAATCGCTCCTCCTAAAAGGGTCCCGATCTTAAGGCCGATTACCGTGATCACCGGGATGAGGGCGTTTTTCAGGGCGTGTTTATAGATGACTTTCCGGCGGGAGAGTCCTTTAGCCCTCGCAGTCCGGACATAGTCTTCGTTTAAGACTTCCAGCATACTCGATCGGGTAACCCGGACAATAAGAGCAAGGGGCACGGTGGCAAGGGCGACCGCCGGCAGAACCAGGTGACGCAGGCTGTCCAGGAACGCCTTAAAGTTGCCGGAAAGGAGTGAATCGAGAAGATAAAATCCGGTTATGCGGTCCAGGGATAAACCCATGGTAAGCCGTCCTGAAACAGGCAGCCACCGAATAATTACCGAAAAGAGAAAGATCAGCATAATACCGAGCCAGAACACCGGAATTGACACCCCGAACAGGGAAACCCCCATTGCAAGATGGTCCACCGGTTTGTTCCAGTGGTTCGCGGCCGCCACGCCGAAGAAAATGCCGGCCAGGGTAGCAATGAACATTGCTCCTAATGCAAGCTCTAAGGTTGCGGGGAGGCGGGAAAAAATTTCCCTCCCCACCGGTTCGTTGCTTCTGATTGATTTGCCGAAATCTCCCCTCAGCGCGTGGGTGAACCATTGCCAGTACTGCGCAGGCAATGGCTTGTCGAGGCCGAGGCGCTCATTAAGTTTTTGTTTAGCTTCCTCGCTAACTTTTTCCCCGAGCATTACATCCACCGGATCACCGGGAATAAAGTGAATAAGGAGAAAAACGATAATACTCACACCGATGATGGTAGGAATAACGAGGAGCAGCCTTTTTACAAAATACTTCAATAACGCCATAGTTTTTTACAGAAATGCAGAAAAAAGTATAACAGGAATAATGTAATCTATCAAGCATTTATTGACAAAAAAGTTAAAAATATTATTTAAATAGTATTTTAAAATTATATTTGAAAAAGACTTGACAAAATGGTTTTTCCTTTATACTAATGAAACGATAAAAACTTATGCTTGAATGTTAAAGGCGGAACAGAAAGGTGCCCGGAACGATTTTCCCCAGAGATTTTGCGAAATCCCTGCCCTATGCCGTGCGAGGCGAGGGCATCTATCTTTACGATGACGCGGGGAAGCGCTATATAGACGGCTGTTCCGGAGCGCTTATCAGCTCCATCGGACATTGTGTTCCCGAAGTAGCGGATGCAATACACAAGCAGATGATGACCCTCAACTTCGCGCACCCATCCGCTTGGCGTAATTATTCGGCCGAGAAGGCGGCTGCCGCTTTGGCGGAAATAACTCCGGCGGATTTGAACTATTTCTTTTTTGTCTCCGGCGGAAGCGAAGCGGTAGAATCGGCCATTAAACTTTCCAGACAGTACTTTATCGAACGGAACGGCACCGACACGATGAAACATCTGATTATCGGCCGCTGGAATTCCTATCACGGCGCGACCCTCGGCGCAATGTCCGTTGGAGGAAACATCCCGAAGCGGAGAATATTCGCGCCGCAGCTCAAAGACAATCCGAAGATTTGTTCCCACTACTGTTACCGCTGCCCTTACCACATGACGTATCCGGGCTGCGGTGTGCTGTGCGCTCGGGAACTGGAGTTCTGCATTCAGCGGGTGGGACCGGAAAATGTAGCGGGGTTCATTGCGGAGCCGCTGGTCGGGTCGACTGCGGGCGCCCTTGTGCCGCCGGCTGAATATTGGCCGATGGTGAGAGAGATCTGCGACCGCTACGATGTTCTCCTTCTTGCGGATGAAGTAATGACCGGAATCGGAAGAACGGGAAAGAATTTTGCCCTCAATCATTGGGATGTGGTGCCGGACATTCTCATTATGGCGAAATGTTTGGGAGGAGGGTACGTACCGACCGGCGGGATCGCCGTGGGGGAACGGATTGCGGAAACAATCAGGCATGGAAGCGGAAAATATATGCACGGATTTACCTCCAACGCGAATCCGATATCCGCGGCCGCGGTTGTCTCGGTCCTCGAATATATAAAAAAGCATGATTTGGTCGCCCGCGCCCATGCTCGGGGGAAACTGCTTGCGGAAAAACTGGAGGGCCTTCGGCAGGTCCCTATTATAGGGGATGTCCGCGGCAAGGGGCTGATGCGGGGAATAGAAATTGTTGTGGACCGGGAAACCCGGGAGCCTTTTCCGTACAACCTGAGGGCCGCGGACATGGTGGCGGCTGAATGCCTGGACCGGGGACTGGCGGTCTATCCGGGCAGCGGTATGATAAACGGAGTCGGAGGTGATAATTTTCTCATCGCACCACCGCTGACGGTGACGGAGGAGCAGCTGGAGGAGATTGTACAGCTCCTGGGAGAATCCTTGAAACGGTCGGCGGAAAAACTATATCAACGAATGGAAACAGCGTGAGCGGAAGTATAATCAAACCGGTAGTTTCACCGGAAGAAGCGGTAAAATCGATTAGAGACGGCAATAGCGTCATGGTGGGTGGATTCAACTATGGAGGGATCCCTTATACCGTAATTGAAGCTCTTCTCGATTCCGGGGTAAAGGACCTCGTCCTCATCAGCAATGATACGGCCTACGATGACGTGGGCCACGGAAAACTGGTAACCGCCGGCAGAGTGCGGAAGGTTATCGGATCTCATATCGGGTTAAACAAAACCACCCAAAAATTGTTTCACGACGGAAAGCTGGAGCTCGAAATAACTCCCCAGGGCACCTTTGTGGAACGGATCCGGGCGGGCGGATTCGGGCTCGGGGGGGTCCTCACTCCAACGGGTGTCGGGACGGCGGCGGCGGAAGGAAAACGGACCATCAAAATCGACGGAAAAGCGTATCTCCTCGAACTGCCCCTCCGGGCGGATTTCGCCCTCATCAGAGGCTACAAAGCGGACCGCTGCGGCAACTTGGTATATTTCGGTACAAATAGAAACTTCAACCCCATTATGGCGACCGCGGCCGAAACGGTCATTGCAGAAGTGGATTCGGTAGAGGAGGCCGGCGCCTTCGACCCCAACGATGTGGTGACGCCGGGGATCCTTGTGGACATGCTTGTGTTGAAAGGAGATTCCTACTATGCTTCCCGAACTTGATGAGGACAGGGCAAAAAACCGAATCGCCCGGCGTATTGCCATGGAGTTCCGTACCGGTGACGTGGTCAATTTAGGGATCGGAATACCGACCCTCGTTTCCGACTTTATTCCTGAAGATGTGCGGATCGTTTACCAAACCGAAAACGGCGCGGTCGGAGTAGGGCCGAAGCCGGAGCAGGAAGACCTGCGGTTTATAGGCGCCGGCGGGCGAGCCCTAAGCATGCTTCCGGGTTCTTCGCTCATTGCGAGCGACTTTAGTTTCGGTCTCATCCGGGGAGGACACATCGATTATACGGTGTTAGGCGCCTTGCAGGTGGATGAAAAAGGTAATCTTGCCAACTGGTGGATACCGGGGAAGATCATGCCCGGTATGGGGGGGGCGATGGACCTGGTGACGGGAGTGAAAACGGTGATTATCGGAACTCTTCATAGGAGTAAAAAAGGGGCGCCGAAGCTATTAAAGAAATGCACGCTGCCGCTTACCGGCGTCGATGTGGTCGATATGGTGGTAACCGAGTACTGTGTAATGCGGTTTCCGGATGGGAAAATGACGCTTACCGAACTCGCCCCCGACATCTCTGAGGAGGGACTCCGAACCGTTACGGAGGCGGATTTTGCGGTTAGTGATGATTTAGAGGAAATGGCTGTATAATCTATACCCCAAGGGGTAAAAAAAGCTGCAGGAGGAAGATGTGGGAAACCCGGTAATTTTAGGGGCCGTGCGAACGGCGGGAGGGAAGTTCGGAGGCTCCCTTAAACCGTTGACTGCGCCGGAACTCGGGGCGCCGGTCATTCGGAGCATAGTGGAGCGGACCGGTATCGAACCGGCGGATGTTGCCGAAGTGATTATGGGGAACGGCTGGCAGGCCGGAGCAGGACCGAACCCGGCGCGCATAGCGGCTTGGAAATCCGGTGTGCTCGCCGATGTGCCGGCGTTTTCCGTAAATATTCGGTGCGGTTCGGGACTCAAGGCTGTAATGCTCTTGGCGGACCGGATTCGTTTAGGCGATATCAAGCTTGGTATCGCGGGGGGGATGGAAAGCACTTCAAATGTCCCGTACCTGCTGCCCGAGGCGCGCTGGGGACACACATTAGGCGAGAAGAAAACCCCCGATTCCTTGCACCGAGACGGGTTTTTCTGCCCCTTAGCGGGTATGATGATGGGGGAGACCGCTGAAATCCTTGCGGATGAATACGGTATTTCAAGGAACGAACAGGAAAGCTATGCACTCGAGAGCCACAGGCGGGCCGTCGAGGCAATCGATGCCGGCTATTTCCGCGAAGAGATCGTTCCGGTGACGGTGCGCCGGAGAAAGGAAGAAATAACATTTTCCGTCGATGAAATTCCCCGGCGGGATACGGGCCCTGAGAAACTCGCAAAGCTGCCGCCGGTATTTCGCGAAGACGGTACGGTTACCGCGGGGACGAGCTCGGCCCTCTGCGACGGGGCGAGCGTTTTGGTGATTGCGGATGAAGAGTGGGCTGTTGCACAGGGGTATGCCCCTGTGGCGGAAATCCTGGGATACGCCGCGGCTACGGTCCGGCCCGACCATATGGGGATAGGGCCGGCCGCTTCGACCCCTCCGGCGCTGGAAAAGGCCGGGGTCTCCATGAGGGACATCGATTATATCGAGCTCAACGAGGCTTTTGCCGTACAGGTCCTCGCGGTGGAGCGGGATATGGGCATCGATCCGTCTATCTGTAACATACAAGGCGGCGCGATCGCCTTAGGCCACCCGATCGGCGCAACCGGAGCAAAGCTTCTTACCACCCTTACCCATATCTTGAGACGGCAGCGTAAGGAATTAGGCCTCGTAACCGCATGCGTAGGCGGCGGCCAGGGCGTCTCCATGATCATCCGCGCCCGGGATTAAACCCCGCCCCCACGCGCAGCCGCCGGTAACGCGTTCCGTTTCGGTCGGCGGTTTATTCCGGGCCTTGCAGGCGGAGGCTTTATAGCTTACCATCAAGCAATGAAAGATGATCGCGTCATCCGTGCGGTGCTGTTCGATTTCGACGGCACCCTTACCAAAGGAAACGCCCTCGATTTCAAAGCGATTCGGGAAGATATCGGATGTCCCCCGGGAGTGTCCCTCCTCGAATACATCGAAGGCCTCGAGACGGAAGAGCGGAATGCAGCTGCTGAAAAACTCGCCCGCTATGAGCGGGAAGGGGCGTCGCGGTCTGAACCGAGTGAAGGCGCCCTGGAAACACTCGAGTTTCTTCGAACAAGAAAAATTCCTTACGGCATTATTACCAGGAACAGCAGGGAGAGCATTCATTCGAGCATGCGGAACTTTCCGGAAGGGACCCTCGACACTTTTTGTGTTGTTATTTGCAGAGACGACGACTTGGAAGTAAAGCCGAGCGCTGCCGGGGTGCTGCACGGGGCCGAAGCGCTTCGAGTAGAGCCTTCCGAGCTTGTCGTCATCGGCGACTATCTTTACGATGTGCAGGCGGGAAACCGGGCAGGGGCGGCCACGGTGTTTCTCGATGCCGGAGAGAACAGCTCAATACCTCGGAATTCCGAAACCTACCGGCAGGCGATGGATGAGGCGGATTTCGCTGTGACAAACTTGGATCAATTTCGGGAATATATCGACATGTATCTGCCGCTTTTGCCCGGAAAAATACCGAACCGGCTGCTTGCCGAAATTCTCGAAGAGCTCGACGTTCGAGATCCCTCGGTGATCGTCCCGCCGAGGGTTGGAGAAGATACCGCTGCGGTCTCTCTCTCGAACGCCGGCGAGAAAGCCGGCTCTCACAAGGCGGTGGTGCTTAAAAACGATCCTGTAACCTTTGTAGGCGAGAACATTGGACGGTATGCGGTTACCGTCAATGCGAATGATATGGCCACTTCCGGCGCCGTGCCCCGCTGGTACCTTATGGACCTGCTTCTTCCTCCCGGAAGCACCGCCGGCGGCGCGCGAAAGATAATCAGAGAGGTTTCAAGCACCGCCGGCGAGCTTGGAATAACCGTGTGCGGCGGACACAGCGAGGTGACGGATGCGGTAAACCGGGCCGTTATTTCCGGGTTCCTTGTCGGGACAGTGGAAGAGAAAGAGCTCATCCGGAAGGAACATATGCGACAAGGGGACATCCTCCTGATGACAAAAAGCGCCGGATGCGAAGGTACGGGAATCATTGCCTGGGAGTTCGGTGAGCTGCTGGCGGAGCGTGGACTTACGGATAAAGAAATAGAAGAGGCTCGCGCCTACATAGAGCGGATCAGCATACTGCCCGAGGCACGGATAGCCGTGGAATCGGGAGTGGTACGGGCGATGCATGACGTAACCGAAGGGGGTGTTGTTACAGCTGTTTGGGAGTTAGGCGCGGCGGGCGGACATGTCCTTCAGGTCGATCTGGACCGGATCCCCGTTTCTGAAATTACCGGCCGGGTGTGCCGGGCAGTGGACGTTGACCCGCTCGGACTGATTGGTTCGGGCAGTCTTTTACTATCCTGCCGCCCCGAAGGTACTGAACCCCTCGAAGCAGCGCTGGAGGAGAGAGGTATCGCCTTTTCGAGGATCGGGAAAGTCCTTGGAGAAGGTTCCGGGGTGAATGCGCTTAGAAAGGGTAAAGCTGCCGAGTGGCCGGAGTTCGAGACCGATGAATTGACAGCATTATTCGCTTTTTCCTAACGGGGCTTCCAATATAAAAACGGTACGGCCGCCCTGTTCATACCGAAGCGTTCCGCTTATTTCCCCGGGAGGAGGCTTGGTTTTCTTCGATCCCGATCAAACTTGTTATCATGGTCAAGCTGTTTTTTACCCGATGCTGGAGCTCCTGCAGAAGCGCGGGTTTTTCCTCTAAGGCCTTTTCAAAGAGACGGGGCATGGCATCCTCGTTGTCCATCCTGCCGTTTGCATCGATATAGAGGAGCACGAGATCGGCCCTTCCTCCGGGAAGTCCATTCCGGTTGATATTACTCCTCTGATATTACTCCTCCGCTAATTTCATAAACCGTTTTAGGATGGCCTGCGCCGGGT
>CAYWIK010000074.1:0-2050 GCA_964458315.1 uncultured Spirochaetales bacterium
GGCCGGAGATTTCATATTCCCTAACACATCGAAACCCATCTGGAGATAGATATCGAAAATATCGAGCATCAGCCAGTTTTCATGAAGCAGCCCATCTTCGTCGGCGCAGTACCAGTCCGCGACCCGCATGGTGATTTTTTTCCCGGTTGCGGGAAGTCCAAGCCACTCCGAACCGGTGTGGGTGGCGGTGAGGGTGCCCCAGTGGGTGGTGCACGCTATCGGCCCGTCGGAAATTCGCGCATAGTGCTCGGTTCCGCTCCGGTCCGGAAAGGATGATAGAAAAGATTTTTGATGATTTTCCCGAAACCCGTGCATTCCCCGGGTCGTGCCGATGCCGGCAGGCGCATAGTAGAGAAAATTCTTACTCCAGCAGCTGCTGTGATCCATGCTGCTTAAGTCCTTACCGTCGAAGTCGTGGAGCGCCCTATGCATGGCGAGCACCGTGTCCAGGGTCTTCTGTTCCGGATCGTCGTCCCCCAAACGGAGACCGTCGTGCTTTTTGGGCCCAGGAACGATGCCCGGGGCCCCGAGCATCGGCCTGAAGGGATATACCCCGGCCTGCCGCATGAGGTCGGGAATGTCTAAGAGTACATGGGCTTGGGTGATTTTTGCATCCCGGACTTTATAAAACTCGCCGATTCGTACATACACGACTCCGCCGGTTGGAGGAATCCCGAGCCACGGCTTTTTAAAGGTGCCGCAGAGATATCCCATACAGGTGACCCAGTATTCGCCTTTGTAGACGTCGCCTGCGAAAATATCGATTCTCCGTTCGAGATCGGGGACTGCGTTGCGGAGGGTATTCCAAAAAACTTTGGAGGCTTCTTCCAAGCCTTTTAGGGTATTAAAGGGATGGAACACCTCCCATAAAACATCCTCTGCGCAGTAGGCGCGCAAAGCCGCCGCCGTCTCGCCGGACCCGGCCTGATCCAATTCATGGAGAAAATCCCATACCGCTGTTTTGTTCTTTCTTCGCGCTGTATTTTCCACTGGTCTGTCTCCTCCTAGGTAAGATTTTGCTCAAATTTCCGGACGTGAGGACTGCCGGTCTACCGTGTATTCCCGCATTCTGGAAAAAACATCTACCCCGATTTGATCATACACATCGAGGATATCCACTAAAACCCAGTTCTCCCTAATCATCCCGTTTTCACACCGCCAGAAATCGAGGCTGCACATGGTCATCTCTCTGCCAATCGGCGGAATCCCGAGCCAGCCGTCTTGGGAGACAGTAAGGCGCATCCCCGGCCAGGCGGTGACCGCAACATACGGCCCCTCTGCAAACCAGTAATGTTTTACATCCTCCACAAAGCCCCGGTCCGGCATCGCCTTTAAGAAGGGAATCTGGTGCCAGTTTCGGAAGCCGCTTATCCTGCGGTTGGTGCCGATGCCGGCAGGTCCGTACCAGGTCATCTTCGGGTGCCAGTAGGCCGGAAGGTTCATCGCCTCATGTCCGCCTTCGGCAAATTTCATGAGACCGTTGATCATATCCAACACCAGTTTTAGGGAAGCATCGGATTCTGCTTCGTCCCTCGGAGCCGTACGGACGCCGTCCTGTGTCGCCGGTCCGGGCACCACCCATTCAACACCTAAACTGGGAGTCATCGGCCACGCCCTCGCCTGCATCATCACCTGAGGGATGTCCCAAATCGCCTGCATTTCTACGACTCTCCCTTCCTCGAGACGGTAAAACTCGTGAAACCGCATCACCACCGGGTGAAAGGTCGGCGGAATATCGAGCCACGGCTGTTCGAACACTCCTACATAGTACCCGCAGCATCCGACCATGTTTCCATTTTCCGAGTGTCCGGCTAGGACGATGAGGTCCCGTCGCTCCAGGTCCGGTATTGCCTCGATCAGAGGGCTGTAGACCCGGTCATAGAGCTCCTTCGGTCCCCCTAGATCCTTAAAAGGGAATGGGAGGTGTATCGGGCAATCAGGGATAAACACTCTATCCATGTGTTTCGAAAGGGTGTCCGTATCGATGTCGTACATTGCCGAGCGAAGCCCGGCAATGACGTCTTTGTTCTGACTGTGAATATCACTCATT
>CAYWIK010000074.1:2150-9759 GCA_964458315.1 uncultured Spirochaetales bacterium
TCCACTCTTCCGTTACCGTACCGTTTTTTACTGTCTGCATGGTGAGTCCGGTGATCCTGAGAGAGATACCTGTCGGCGTACCGTACCGGCCACGCCGCCCGTGGGTACCCACAAGACTCCACCGAACGGCCGCTTTAAATGTTTCGCCGCTGTCTATAAACACATCGTCTATGAAAAATGCTGCATCAGGAAATGGTGCCAACATCGAAAGAATGTATGCCTTTAACTCATCTCTGCCGTTTAATTGCCTGCCAGACGAGCCGTGAACGGCGACGCCTTCGCCGTAGTATTGATCTACCATGCCGACATTTCGAAGGTTCCAGATGTGCTGATAAAGGGCTCGGATAAATGTGTCTGCTCCCGCCGCGCTGCTTGCAGGTGGCCGGGGGACGGTCTGTCCGGAAAGGCGTTCGACCTCCCCCCACACACGGGAGACGGGGTCAGGCGGGACCGGGGATGCTCTATCAACCCGGTAACGGATAAACTCTTTCTCATCGATTCCGAGATGCCTAAGCAGGCTCCGCCGGTCCCACGCGTCCCACTGTTCGGTGATCCGCCGGTCCTTCACCGTACAGCAAGTAATGCCGGTAAACTCCACAGGATTCCCCGCAGAGGGGCCGTATATTCCGTCGCCTGTATGGTGAGCCCGCAGGGTCCACCGGCAAAACACTTTGCCTGCAGCGCCGCGCTCTTCTGAGGTAATGCTATCTTCGATGGTAATTTCGGTATCCGGAAACTCAGCAAGAAAGGAAATAATCTTTTCCACAAGCCGGTCCCGGCCGTACTCCATCCTTCCAAGGGCACCATACACGGTTACATTGTGCATGTACCGCTCATAGATCGTACCCACCAGCTTGTCATTCCATATGCGTGTGAATGCGGATTCGATAAACTCCCGAATGTCGAAATCGTCGTTACCCACCATTACTCCTCTTCAAAAATCCCGTGGATCTCCGGTGTGTACAGCTGTTTGAGCAACACAAACTCGTCGAAGGTGGTCCACTCTTGTATATACTTTCCGTCCTTTACATGCTGGTGGCTGATCACCATGATCTGCGCCCTCTTTCCCGTAGGTTCTCCGTAGATTCCCGGCCCTTCATGGGTGCCCTGAAAGGTCCAGCGGGTCGCAACGCGGTACCCGTCAGTTTCGTTTCCGTTCCAGTAGATATGATCGATATTGATTCCGAAGTCCGGGAACGCTGAAAACATCGACAGAATAAACGCCTTCAGGCTGCCGGTGCCGTAGAGCTCCCGCACCGTAGGCCCGTGAAAGAGATAGTTCGGAATGTAATATTCATTAATTTTATTGAGCAACCGGCGATTCCAGATTTCATGCATGCTCCCCCTGATAAAATCTTCTATGTCGAAGGGGCCTTCCTTCCGGGGCGCCGATTCTTCCGGCGGAAGCTGTCCCCGAAGGCGCTCTATCTCCCCCTCCGGCTGCGCGAATGCAGGTTCCCCTTCTTTACGCACCATCCGTGCGGCAGTCTTCCACGGGTCGAACCCTAACTGCAGGATCAGACCGAGCTCGTCCCGGGCAATCCATTCTTCTACGATAAGGTTTTCCTTGACGAAACAGTTTGCAATGCCGAACCGGTAGATTCTTCTTCCCTTAGGGCGACCGTAGATACTGTACCCAGTGTTGTGTCCCACCCAGGATATGCGGTGAGAGGTGTGAAATCCCTCTTCGTCGTTCCCGTTCCAGATGACGTCGTCTCCGTAGAGCCTGACATCGGGGAAAGCCGCCTGGACCATGGCCGTTCCCGCGGTAACCGCCTCACGACCATAGGTGAGGCCATTGGAGGTCCAGACCGAGATGTTGTGCTGATAGTGGGTATCGATCAGACCAATTCCGTGCTCTTCCCATATCTTGTGGGTGCATCGCAGAATGTAATCGACAATATCGGTATAATCGTCGTCAAATCCTTTGAGACTCTGTTTCCTTTCCGATCCGGTCTGTAAAAACTTCGACGCATCTCCCTTATCTAAGAAGGAGATATCGTCCTTCTGCTGTTCCATGGTCGTGCTCCTATCCGTTTATTTTACTGTGCATCCGGGCAAAAACGTCGACCCCGAACTGGAGGTACAGATCTATCATGTCGATGAAGACCCAGTTCTCCGCCAGGACTTCTCCGTTCCGGCGCCACCAGTCCATCACGCGCATGCCGATTGTGTTTCCGGTCGACGCGATGCCTTTATAGTTTCCCTTATGGGTAGCCCGGAGGCTCGGCCAGCCGGTGGAGGCGACGTAGAGACCCTCCGCGTGCCTGCACACGTGGTCTCCCCCCCGGCGGTCGGGGAAAGCTTCGAGAAAGGGGCGCTGGTGATTCTCCTGAAAACCGGTAAGCCCGTAGGTCGTGCCGATCCCGTGGGGGCCGTACCACAGCATGTCCGAAGCCCAAAACCGCTCCTGTCTCATCGTGTCCAGGTTGCCCGACCCGTCATACCCCGACAATCCTTTGAGCATTTCTTCAACCAAGGTAAGACTTTTTCGAGACTCCGTCGGGTCCTGTTCGTCCAATAGAATGCCGTCTTCCGCCATCGGTCCGGGGGCCAATCCTTCTTCTCCCAAACAGGGTCCCAAATCGTCATACCCCGCCTGACGAATTATATCCGGTATATCAAGAATCGTGTAGATTTCGCACACTTTCCCGTCGTTCATCTTACAGAACTCGCCGAACCGGATGTGGGCCGTCTTTTTCGTTGCCGGTATATCCAGCCAGTCGTTTGTAAAGGTACCGCGAAAATAGCCGGTGCTGCTTACCCATTCTTCTCCCCCGAACTCTCCTGCAATGAAAATATAAGGATCTTTCCTGACATCGGGAAAAGCGGTAATGAAAGGGTCCCAAAATCCGGAGGCAAGTTCCTCCACTCCCTGGAGTTTATTCAAAGGATGCGGACCCTGCCATAAAAGGTCCGGTGCCATGCAGCGGCCTGCAGCGGTTCGAAACGCTTGAGGCGACTCGTTGATCTCCTGCCACAAATTCCAGACCTTCCGCTTGTTTTCCTGCCTCGAGTTCATCTGTAACTTTCCTTCACATTCCTAGCCTTTTACGGCTCCTGCTGTAAGTCCCTTCACCAGATGTTTCTGGAAAAAGATGATGATGATCACAATCGGTATCGTTGCAGAAACCGCCGCTGCTGCAGCCAGAGTTATATGTCCCGGATCCTCTCCCCCGGTAAACTGTGCGATAGCCACCGGCAGGGTCCACTTCGATTGGGTCAGAACCCTGGCAAGGAGGAACTCGTGGTACGCGAGCAGCAGGGAAAACATCCCCGTAGAGATAATCCCCGGCCAGGCGGAAGGAATAATTACCCGCATGAACGCGGCAAAGGGTCCCAAGCCGTCTATTTTCGCCGACTCTTCCAGTTCTTTCGGTATCTCCGCAAAAAACGCCCGCATCATGTAGATGGTAAAGGGCTGGTTTGCCGCAACCAGTACAAGAATCAGCAGGATGTAGGTGTCGTGCAGTCCCGTCCGCTGCCCGAGGGAATAGTATGGCAACGCAAAAGCCATTCTCGGCAATGCACGGAACCCGAGGGCGACAACGAGAATAATAACACCTGCGATCCCGGTATACCTCGCCAGGGCGTATCCGGATATGCTTCCGATCGTCATGGAAATGAACACGACCCCGATGGTAACGATTATCGAGTTCAAGAAATAATTATAGAACTCGGCTGTATTTACCAGTTTTGGGATGAGCCAGAGAATCAGAAACACAAACGCAATCACGCCTACCACCATGAATCCCAGCGGAATATTGAGCCGATTTTTTAACGTTATCAACAGCACAACGGCGGCAAAAAGTGCGATAATGATAAAACCAAGAAACCCGAAATTCTCCGGTGTCGAGGATATCCACAGGTCGCTGTAATTTTCCAGGGTCGGTTTGAAAAAGATCATCGGCTTCTTAGCAAACGCCTGCCGTACGGTCTTCAGGGACTGCATAGCAGACCACAAAAACGGAATGACACTGTAGGCAATAAAAATAACCAGCACAATATAAATAATTGTTTTTGCCAAAGGGCTTTTCAATGGTCTCATATGCTAATCCTTTCCCATCTGTTTGCGATAGGTCTGCCGCAGGAACGGGATGAGCACCACGAGCACACCGAGGACGGTCAGTACCGCGGTTGTATTTGCCCTTCCTAAACGCTGCACCCCCATACCGATTCGGAAGTTATACATCATCAGGTTTTCCGCATGATACGCCGGGTTTTGTTCGGAAATGACAAAGACACTGTCGAACATACGGTACATATCCATGATGAGAATCATCGAGGTCATGATCAAAAGCGGTTTTAAGTGGGGAATCACAATCCTGAATATTTGCTGGAAACGCCCCGCTCCGTCGACCTCCGCCGCTTCCAGATGTTCCGTGGGCAGGGTCTGAAGACCTGCAAAAAAAACCACCAGCGGATAGGGAGTTGCGTGCCATATCAGATGCAAAATGATGAGTGTTCTCACCGACTTTGCATTAAACAGAAATGGCCTTCCGGTTATCACTTTGTAGAGGTATTCGTACAACCCTCCTATCTCAAACATCTGCTTGAACATGAGCGTACCGACCACCGGCACGACGATAAACGGAAGAAGCATCAACGCCAAAAACAATCCCCGGACTCGCCGCGATACCTGATCGAGGAGCAGAGCCATGACAAATCCTAAAACTATTTGGGTCGGTACGGTAATGACAATTATTAAGAGTGAATACCTAAACGCCTCCCAAAACTTCGAGTCGCTAAGAATATAGCCGTAGTTCTTTAATCCGACAAAATCAGGGTCGTTTATGTTGAGAAAGGTTACAAAGTTAAAACTCAGCCAAATAGCCATTACCAGTGGAAAAACCATCAGTATTCCCATGGCAAGATTACTTGGACTGGTAAATAGAAAAAAAGTTTTTCGCCTCATAGTACAATTCTCCTCTCGTCCTTTTCAGACGGAGTTTGATTGGGGAAACCGCACGCGCGGTAACGTGTGCGGCAATCCCCTCTTCTGTTCGTTTTTATTTAATAAAACCGTTTGCTCTCGCCTCTTCTTCGTACTGCTCCGCAGCCTTATCGAGAGCTTCCTTAGGACTCATCTCCCCTGTACCGACCAGCGGAAGATACTGCCCCAGAGCGGTCCGCACGAGACCAAGGCCCTGGTTGTTGGGATAGCTTCCGATGCCTTCTTCCAGACCGACACTTACGGCAGGCATGTACGCTCCCGCCTTGTCGCTCTTGAGCGCTTCAGCCCTGGTCGGGATTCCATGCTCAACTGCTTCGAGCTGGCTTTCGAGGTCGATGGTTTCCATGATGACTTTAAAGATCAGCTCCGGATCGACGCCGGTATTCTTCGGTATGCAGTAAAAGTCGTTCCACGCGCTTGCAATGAGCGGTCCGCCGGGTTCCGCGGCAGGTGAAGGAGCAAAGGCAAGTTCCTCTGCATAGGCCGACTTTTCCGGATTCTTCATATTTACCGCCCGGCTCGCCCATGTATTGGCGAAGGCCAGTCTGCCTGTTTGGAGTCCAATTTCCAAATCGTCAACACTGTAGGACATGCCGAGTTCTCCGATAGCCTTTTCTGCAACTTCCATTAACTTTTCTATTGCAGCTACCCCTTCGGGGCCGTTAAAGGCAGCGGTGTTGTCGTCGTTGAAATATTTGCCGCCGAAGCCGCGAAGCATCTGGAAAAACTCAATTTCCCACGCCCAACCTGCATGCAGGTTGATTACGAAAGGAACTTCGATTTCCGGGTCGTCCTTAAGTTTCCGGGCAGCCTCAATGACTGCGTCAAAAGTCTGGGGAACCTCAATGCCATGTTTCTCGAAGAGGTCCTTCCGGTAGATAAGCTGGAACCCGTTGGCAACCGCCGGAATACCGACGATGTTTCCATTAACCGTAGCGGCTTCCCAGGATGTCTCAGGAATGTCGCCTAGATTGTATTCGTCCCAGTATTTATCCACCAAATCGTTTAACGGCAGCAGCCAACCCGGATGGCCCCATTCGGCGATCTGGGTATTCGCGGCATGCACGATTTCGTAGGGCGATTCTTTCCCGCCTGAAAGGGCTAGCCGAACCTGCTCTTGCGCGTCCGAGCTTGCCATCAGCTGGCTGTTCACTTCCAAATTCTCCACTGCATTCAGCTTTTTAAATTCATTAGCATAGAACTCGGTAATCGGGAATGCCCACCCGATGATGTCGACGGTAGTTTTCGAAGCGGGCGGCTCGATGTTGTACTTTGATCCAGCGCTTTCTTCGGTCTCTTGTGTGCTCGTTCCTTCCACCGGTCCTTCCTGTTTCCCGCCGGCAAAAGCAAGCATACTAAAAATCGTGAGTAAAGAGAGTGCGATAATTAGTTTTTTCATAAGGTAATCCTCCTTGGTTTTTTCGGTTTCACATACGCAAAACCGTTATTTTAAACCCACACAGGGTCTATTTCCTTCTTAGAAGAACCTACAGACAATACCTCTCGGCAGGACCTGGGGGCCCGGCTAAATAGATCGATAAAAATTGTATACGTATTCATAATGAGCAAAAGAAAACTCGAATTCGATTTAGTCATATGCGCATCCTTTTTTTCGTCGACTCTCTCTCCACTAATTCACCGACCATTTCGATTTTAAACGGCTTATATTTCCGTATTGCAGTCCTTTCCACCATCAGTTTTACCGCTATACGCGCAATTTCCTGAAAATAATAATCAATACTGGAAAGAGCAGGATTTGCACTGAGGCTCAACATGGTGTTTTTCGTTCCGATAATACTAATGTCTTCAGGCACCCGGTATCCCCTTTCTAAACAAGCACGGAGCACTCCGATTGCCAACACATCGTTCACCGCTAAAACTACATCTATATCCGGGGCTTCGGTAAGGAGTACTGTGGTAGTTTCATACGCCGTATCTGGTGACCAGCCGTCGGAATCATGCGCAAGAAACGTTACATCATCATCGGGATGATCTTCGACGGCGCTTTTACAGCCTTCAATCCTTCTTTGCTTCTGGTAATACTGTTTCGGTCCGTCGATATAGGCGATCTTCCTATGCCCTGTATCGATAATCTGGGTTGCCGCTCTGTAAAAAGTCTTAAAACTGTTTATTCCTACATCGTCGATTTTCTCGACATCCAAATTCGAAAGAATCGACACAACCGGTACCGGCAGGGTTTGCAGATTTTTGAGAAGATCCGGATTAATAAGCCCGGTTAAAAACAATCCGTCGACTTTTTCTATAATTCCGGAAAATCTTTCTTTACCGGAGCGATCGCCATATACAATATATGAAGTGAGAAGATGGTTTCCATAGGTGTGAACTTGGGAATCTGTAAACTGGAGCAAATTTTCATAGATGGTATCTACGGCGATAGGAGGCTGCGGTCCGTCGCCTAAATCGACGACAAATCCGAAGGTCCCCGTTTTTGAATAGATTTCTTCTGCGTGCCGTTCGAGTACAAATCCGCCCCTGCTCGGAATCATTTCGATATACCCTTCTTTCCTAAGTTGGCCGAGAGAAATCTTCGCGGTCTCTCTGCTTACCTGAAACAGGTCTGCAAGTTCGCGGACCGACGGCAGTTTGTCCCCCGGTTTATACACTCCGTCCGCTATCTTCTCTTTCATTATTTCA
>CAYWIK010000075.1:0-9488 GCA_964458315.1 uncultured Spirochaetales bacterium
CCACATTTCCGGTCACTTTATCGTATTTGTTTAAAAGGTAATTACCGATATGAATGCCGATTCTCGAGCCCAGTTCGAAACTGTCACAACCTACATATGTAAGGATTGGAGAATGTTCATCTGCCATGCTGTTTATGGCTATAACCGGAATATTGTGGTTATAAATTTTTTCTAATATAAAGTTCAATTCACCGGGCGGTGTTACAGGGTCAAGGATGATTAAATCTACCTGTTGATCGATAAGGTCGTCTAATTGTCGTATCTGTAACTGGGCGCTGTCATTCGCGTCGGTTATTATTTCATTGATATGAAAACGGGACAGCTCTTGTGCCAATGTATCTTTCAGTACCTGAAAATAGCCGGCCCGGTGGGTAAAAACAGATATCCCTCCCTTTTTTGTGTCGAGAGAAATCGACTTGTAGTGAAAATTTAAGGGGAAATAGATTTTTTCTTCTGAAATATTTTGGTAAATCTTCTTGATGTTTGTATAGTTTTTACGGACAATAGTTCCTTTAGCTTTTACTCTTTGAATAAGACCTTCGTTTTCCAGCTCTTTCATTGCCTGTCTTACCGTAGGCCTGCTGACTTGAAACTGTCTGCATATCTCATTTTCCGTAGGGAACGACGTGCCGTCAGGATAAGAGCTGATAAATGATAGAAATATCTCTTTTAACTGGTGATATAGAGGTACCGGACTGTCTTTTTGCAGGTACTTGTTCTGAAAGAATATTTCCATTATCTGTCTATCCTAAAAATAAAAAAAAGTTGACAAAGAGAAAAAGTAAGTTATAATGTAATAACATTATTATGTAATAATGTAAAACCGTCAATTATTTTTTATAATATGCAAAAATTTTTACAGGTAAATATATTAAAACTTGACACCGTATTATTCCGTGTTATAATGGACATACCATCATACCATCATGAAAATACGTAATAAAGTTATAAGGTCGATGAGAAATGCAACATCCGTTGGATGTTAAAAAATATAAGAGGAGGAACGTATGAAGGTTAATAAAAGAGCCGTTATTTGGTGTATCGTCCTGGTGCTTTTCATTTGTTTTGTCCCGGCGGTATTCGCCGGCGGAAAACAGGAAGCGGCAGAAGAAGAGGCCGCGCCGGCTGTTGAGAAGACAACGAAGCCGATTCCGGAACAATTCGGTTTAAAGGACATTCCGGAAATCAAGAACAAGGAGCCTCTCACCACCGTCGTTGAAACCGGTCAGATGTGGGACAAAATCATGCCCTACATTGAAAAATTTACCGAAAAGACCGGGGTAGAGGTAAAGGTCGAGCGTGTTGCGTCTCCCGTGGTGTATTCGAAGGAGAACGTCGAGCTCATGGGCCAAACCGGTTACTACGATGTGGTCTATGTAGAAACAGCCTGGACAGTCGAGTGGTCCGATTACATGTACAAGCTCGAAGAACTTGCAAAACAATATGATCCCTGGGGCGTTGAAGGATTTCGGGATGATGTAGAAAAACATTCGCCTTCGATTCTCAAATGCGGTGAGGCTTACGGGGACCAGATGGTGCTTCCGTTTTATACCTATCACATGAGTATGTTTATTCGGCAGGATGTTTTCGACGATCCGACGGAAAAGGCAAACTTTAAAAAAGAGTATGGGTATGAGTTGAAGGCCGCTACCAATCACAAGGAACTTTATGATCAAGGTGAGTTCTTTACCCGGAAAAAGGGCGAAAAACTCATGGGAGAAACACTTGATTACGATATTTACGGACTGGCGATGATGGCCGGCGCCTATCAGATCAATGATGAAATCAGCTGTAGGATTTGGGGGAAGGGATCTGATTACGTCACGGTTGTACGGGACAGCGATGGCGAAATAAAAGAATTCGTTATTACCGACGAAAACAAACGCATTCTCAAAGAAACCCTCCAGGAGTACAAAGACGAGCTGAAATTTGCCTCCCCCGGTTCTCTGACTGCTAACTTCGACTTTGTCGTGGCGCAGATGGGAGAAGGCAGGGCGATTATCCAACCGCACCAATTCTCCAACTGTTTTGCTTGGAATGTAGGAATTATCGAAGATAATGTGCCCGGCGGCAGGCTAGGTGTTTATCCGACCGTCGGCGAGCAGCCCTATACAGGGGCCTGGTCGGTGGGTGTGGCGAAGGCAACGCAAAACGCGGAAGCCGCGTACTGGCTGGTACGCTACCTCGGGTCTTACGAATGTCACATGGCCGTCATGAAAGAAGGCGGACAGCTCAGCACGCGGACCGATGTTATCGGTCATGAACAGTGGCAGACATCGGAAAACCGCTATCCTTACGGCGAACTCTGC
The DNA here is from genome assembly GCA_964458315.1 of uncultured Spirochaetales bacterium. Taxonomy (GTDB): domain Bacteria; phylum Spirochaetota; class Spirochaetia; order SPDA01; family CAZSGZ01; genus CAYWIK01. The sequence continues at coordinate 2,310 of CAYWIK010000075.1, forward strand.
GACTATCTCCTGGAAAGCTGGGAGAACCAGGCGCCGTATGTTGATGACTACTGGTATTTTAATACGAAAGCCGGCGGTAAGGTTTATGAGATGCAAATGAATGTAATGAACAAACCGATGTCCGGAGAAATAACGGTAGACGAAGCTGTCGAAGAAATGGTTAATAAAACTCTCGAACTCACTTCGAAGTTTGACAAAAAAGTGCCGATTCGGGAAGAATAGGTACGGGTGTACAAAAAACCCTAAGGGAGTATTCCCTTAGGGTTTTCTTTCGGTTTTAAACGGCATAGAACCTCTATGTCAGGCGAGCTCAAGGTGGTCTCCCATCTTGCTCGATGCACAAAAGTATAAAAGCAAGGATATTAAAAGATGCCTGATGTGAACAGAAAGAAAGCTGCATCGATTAAAGCAGCCGGAGATAATCTTCCTAAAGAAACAAGAAAGCAGACGCTCTGGGAAAAATTAACGAGTGATAAATACTTTAAATGGACATTGCTTATTCCGCTTATTCTTATTTTGGCAATTTTCATGCTGTACCCGCTGATTTATTGTATTTATTATTCCTTTCATGAGTGGGGCATGGTGGGAGACCCGATTTTTGTCGGACTGCAGAACTATAGAGCGATGCTGCAGGATGAGTCATTTTTAAAAGCCCTTGGAAGGACCTTTGAAGTCACCGCAATTTGTATTGTCGTAGAAATTTTAATCGGTCTGGGGTTGGCAAGCCTCTGGAACCGCGATTTTAGAGGGCAAAATGTTGTACGGGGATTTACCCTTCTGCCGCTCCTCGTCGCGCCCCTCGTTCTTTCGCTCCTGTGGAACTTTATGCTGGAATATGACTTCGGAGCAGTCAACCAGATTTTATCCGGAATTGGTTTAAAAAAGATATACTGGTGGACCCCCGGCCTCGCGCTGTTTACCATCTGCGGTATTACAATTTGGCAGTGGTTTCCGTTTTCCACCTTCGTTCTTTTAGCAGGCTTACGAAGCATGCCGAAGGATGTCTTTGAAGCGGCCCGGGTCGACGGTGCAAAAGGCGGATACATTTTTCGTAGATTGACTCTGCCGATGCTGAGCCCCCTTATCATGATCATCGTGGTACTGCGTGCTATGTGGCTTATACGATTGTTCGATCCGTTGTACGGCACGACTAGAGGAGGAGTTAAAACTGAGCTGCTGGACTGGATCGTGTACCGGACGGCTTTCGTCTATTTCGATATAGGATATGGTTCTGTTATGGCCATTTTTTCATTGTTCCTGACCATAGTCATTTGCGCGCTCATGTTCCGGCAGCTTATGAAAGCGCTCGGTGTTATCAAGAAAAATTGAGGGAAGGTACTAAATGAGTTATAAGAAAGTAATATTCTGGATTATTACCATTATTGTTCTGCTTATTGTTATTGGTCCGCTGCTGTGGATTTATCTTACTGCTTTTAAGGCCCCCGGAGATATTTTTACGACTGAGCTTAAAAAACTTATCGTTTTCAAGCCGACTCTGAACAACTTCAATCAGTTGTTTACGGATTACCCGTTTTGGTTCAATCTGGGGAATACGGCAATTGTGAGTGTTGTAAGCACCGTAGTTGTTATGATCGTGGCACTCTTTGCGGCCTACAGCTTTGCACGCTGGAACACGGGAGGAGGGCATTTATTGTTTGTGACAATTTCAACAAGGATGTTTCCGGGGGTGGTGGCCGCGATACCATTTTTTGTCGTGTTCAGGTCTTTAGGCCTGATTGACAGTCATGCGGCGCTGATACTCCTTTACGTCTATTTTAACACATCTTTTGCGACATTTTTGTTATATGGTTTTTTTCGGGAAGTCCCCGTTGAACTCGAACAGGCTGCCATGATAGACGGTTACTCGAGAGTTCAGATATTTAGACGAATAGTGTTTCCTCTCATACTGCCCGGCTTGGCGGTTACCGCGGTTTTTTGTTTGATATGGTCGTGGAACGAGTTCTTTTACGCATTCCTTTTTACTAGGATAAACGCGCGAACTGCAACCGTACTCATCTCTTCCTTCTGGGGGTCGATCGAAGTACAGTATGGACCGATGGCGGCCGGAGCTGCAATTGCGATTCTGCCGACCCTTGTGGCGGCTTGGACTATGCAGCGTTATATAATTAGAGGATTAACTTTCGGCGCAGTAAAAGGATAAGGAAGGATAAATAGCATGCTACCGAGAATGACAAAAGGAAATTGGATATTTTGGGCAGTGATGGTCTGGATTGGAATAAACTTTATTTGGTTAAAGTTTTTTGAAAAGTTCGTTACGCAATGGGTAGGTGTGGCTATTGCGACTGTTGCCGCGGTACTGGTTATTAAGTTCGGCCCTCTTCCGGAGGAAGAGGCCGAAGAGGAAGAGGAGGAATAACTTTGGCTGAAGTGAGACTTGAAAATGTAACAAAATACTACGGCCGAAAGAGGGCGGTAAAGAATATAAGCCTTACATGTAAGGAAGCCGAGTTCTTCTCTATTGTGGGTCCTACCGGAGCGGGTAAGAGTACCATTTTGAAGATGATAGCGGGGATAGAGAAAATTAGCGAAGGGAATTTATATTTTGGTGATGTACGGGTCAACGACGTGCCTCCTCAAAACCGGAATGTTTCAATGGCTTTTGAGACATACAATTTATATCCCCACATGAAGGTATATGAAAATATTGCTTTTCCGCTGCGGGCGCCGAAATGGAAATTGAAACTTACAAAAGAAGAAGAGCGGGAAAAGGTCGAAGAGATCGCCAGATTTTTAGGAATTGTAGAACTTTTAGACAGGCTTCCTCAGCACTTGAGCGGCGGACAGAAACAGCGGGTATCACTTTCCCGGGCCCTTGTACGGAAGCCGGAAGTATATTTATTAGACGAACCGATTGCCCATCTCGACGCCCGGCTTAAGTTTTCTACACAAACATTATTAAAGGAATTCGCACAGGAATATAAAAGTACGATTATCTATGTAACCCACGATTATAGGGAGGCATTGGCATTATCAGACAATATGATTGTGCTTAAGAATGGTACGATCGAACAGGAAGGGCCTTCGGAAGAAATTTATAACCTGCCGGTAAGCGAGTTCGTCGGGATTACGATTGGCGAACCGCCTATGAACATCATTAAAGGTGAAATAGAAACCAGAGGGGAGAGCGTTTTCTTTAAAGCGGAAAGTGGTGATTTTGAACTGCCTGTTCGGGAAGAGTTTGTAAAAAATGCCCTAGAAGCAGTTGATAAACAGGGAGAAAAGTCGGTCGTAAAGGTAGGCATTCGATGTGAAAACATGAAAATCGGGGAGAAAAAATTGTCGGACACCGCGTTCGAACTCCCCGTCTACGCGGTCACCCATGAATCTGACGGAGATATCGTTAGTTTTGAACTGAAGGATACTACATTCATCTATGTAAGGACCGGAAAGGGACAAATAGATTATGAAATCGGTAAAAACCTATGGCTCGATTTTGATCAAGACAATGTGTTTTTCTACCCGGTAAAAGAAAAAAGTGCTGACAAGAGAGGTTCGAAATAATGAGTAGAATCGACGTAAAGAATGTTTGGAAGATATACGACGAAGAAGTAGTGGGCGTTAAAGACCTCACTTTTTGCTGTAACAATAAAGAGTTCCTTGCTATTTTAGGTCCCTCGGGAGGAGGAAAGAGTTCGACCCTGAGGATGCTTGCGGGGCTTGAAGAGATATCTAAAGGAGAGGTGCATTTTGACGGAAAAAAGGTAAATGCCCTTGGTCCTGCTGAGAGGAATGTGGCATTAGCATTTGAATCATACGCCCTTTATCAAAGGTTGTCGGTATATGAAAATATCGCATTTCCTTTAAAAGCGCGAAAATTCCCTAGAAAGGATATAGACAAAAAGGTCAGGCAGATGGCGGACCTCATGGACTTAAACTCTATTCTCGAGACTACCCCGGGTTCTTTGGCAGGCGGACAGCAGCAGAGGGTTTCTCTCGCGCGGGCCTTCGTGCGGAGCCCTAATCTCACTCTTCTCGATGAACCCATTTCCCATATGGACCAGCGGGTCCGTATGGAGCTGCGTGCGCGTATCCGCAGACTGCACGACGAGCTGGGGCTCACGACAATCTATGTGACTCATGATCAGGCAGAAGCCATATCGTTGTGCGACCGGGTGCTCATTGTTAATAAAGCGGAACTGCAGCAAATCGGCACGGTGGATGAGGTTTGGAACCGTCCGGCTAATAAGTTCGTTGCATTCTTTGTCGGGGAACCGGCTATGAATTTCATAGACGCGACAATCGAGAACGATAGCAATTTATCTATTGCTACGAAAGGTAATAAATGGGTACTTCCATTTGAAGGAGAACTAAACTTAAAAAATGGAAATAAGAATGTTACTCTGGGATTGCGGCCGCAGGAGATACAGGTTGCACGGTCGCCCAAAAAGCAGGATTCAACCGTTACCGGCACGGTGAAAGTAACTGAGTTTCTGGGATACACTACAGTACTCGCAATCGATCTCGACGATAAAGATAACACCGAGATAAAAATTGTTGTAGAAGCGACGGAAAAATATGAGAACGGTGAAAAGGTTTCGATTGTGGTTCCTCCGGAGTCGGTACACCTTTTTGACGGTGAGTTGCCGGTATTAAAGAGGAAACTTACGGGAAAAACGACTTAAAACTATATCGCGGAGCCAGGTGTGGAATCGATAATGGAAAAATTTAAATTAACCGGACGCAAGGCTGTCGTTACCGGCGGCTGCAGAGGAATCGGCAAAGCAGTCGCGGCGGCGTATTGCGAAGCGGGTGCGGATGTAGCCATTACAGATATTAGTCAAAAAAGTGAAGGTGAAACCGTGTGCGCCTCTCTTGCGGAAAAATATGGGCGAAAAACAATGTACATCCGCGCCGACGTCACGAAACCTGAAGACATGGATGCAGCGGTCGCGCAAGTTGTGAAGGAATGGGGCCGTCTAGACATACTCGTCAACAATGCAGGTATCTGCAAGAATATTCCGGCTGAAGAAATGTCGCAAGAAGAATGGCTTGCGGTAATCGATGTCAATTTTAACGGCGTATTTTACGCTTCCCAGGCCGCGGGGCGGCAGATGATCAGGCAGAAGTCCGGAACAATTATAAATATCGGATCGATGTCAGGAATTATTGTAAACTACCCCCAGCCCCAGGTTTCCTATAATGCCGCGAAGGCAGGCGTCCACATGATGACGAAAAGCTTGGCCACCGAATGGGCAAAGCATAATATACGGGTAAACTGTGTCGCCCCGGGCTACGTGGGAACGGAACTGCTCACCCCTTTTAAGGAAAAGTTCCCCGAGGAATATCAAAAATACTGGCTTGACGGTGCGGTCCAGGGGCGGGTCGGAAAGCCCGAGGAAATCGCCGGCGCCTGCGTGTATCTCGCATCGGACATTGCCGAGTATGCAACCGGGACGGTCTTCCTCATCGACGGCGGTTACACCCTGCGCTAAATGAAGTGTATCGGTGACCGATATTAGTACCCCAGCGTAATACCCCCGTCCACGGCAATAGCCGCGCCGGTAACAAACGAAGCCTCGTCGCTTGCTAAGAATGCAGCGACCGTGCCGCACTCCTCGATCGTGCCGATCCGCCCTAAAGGGTGCTGACCGAAAATATATTCTCTCGCAGCTTCAGGGTCTTTCTGCTGACCAAACCAGTCCTCCACTAAAGGAGTCTGTATCCAGCCGGGGCAAATGACATTTACCCGGATGCCGTCCGGAGCAAAGTCCAGGGCCATGCCTTTCCCCATCGAAATCTGACCGCCCTTCGTTGCGGAGTAAGCTCCCGCATCCGACTGTCCGACCATTCCGACCATGCTGCTGACGTGAATGATGTTGCCCTTTGATTTCCGTAAGTGGGGCACGGCATATTTGGAACAGAGGAAGGTACTCCGCAGATTTGTCGTTTGGATAAACTCCCATTCCTCAAAGGACGTGTTTTCAATATTTTTGGAGAGATGATACCCTGCATTATTGACAAGGATATCGAGTCTGCCGAAATGTTCTACGGTTTTATCGATCAGCTGTTTTATTTCTTCCTCTTTCGTCAAATCGGCCTTAATATACAAACTTTCATCTTTATCCGAACCTAGTTCTGCTGCAATCCGCATGCCCTCTTTTTCGGTCCGGCAGGTGATAAGTACCTTTGCGCCTTCTTTGTGAAAGACCTGGGCGATACCTTTACCGATCCCTTTGCTCGATCCTGTAACAATAGCTACTTTGTCTTTAAGTTTCATGGTAGTTGTCCTTTCTACAATTCGGTGATTAAAATGTGCGGAATCTTTTTTTCCTTTGTATACGGAAAATCGTAAACCCGCGCCGCGTTGCAGCCTAGGAAAGCGTCCCTTTCCGAAGCACTGAAAAAGCCGCATCCTTCTACCGCATAACCCAGGCTTTGACGGTAGGTAAAATCAACCATCGTTCTCGGATAGTCGGAACCCCACATCAGTTTTTCGGGACCAACCTCCTGGTAGGCCTGCTCGATTTTGGACTGTGCGTTAGAAAACGGAGGTCCTTCCTCCCGGAAAAGCCAGATAATCCCCCCGCTCTCGATATACACGTTCTCGTATTTTGCAAGGCGAATCTGTGACATCCAGTCGCCGTTACCGACCATGCCGAAATGCCCGATTGCAATCCGCAAATGAGGAAAGGCTTCTATGACCCTGCGGAGCTGCCCGACTTGGGTATCTCCCGGTGCCAAATCGATCGACAATACCATGTTCCGGGAAGCCATCTCCTCCCATACCTGCATGAGCTCTTTTTGATCGAGGGTTACCGGTGTCCGCAGGGATGTTAAATGCATTGCGGGGCACTTAATTCCTCTGAAATTCTGCTCGAGCAGTTTATCCAGTTCCGATGAAAGGCCGTCCGGCTGAGTGAAGTCGAGCAGGCCGTGGACAAAAAACCGGTCCGGATGGTCGGCCTTTACCTGCAGCAGATAGTCATTCTGGTTTCCGTCTAGAAACTCCTGAGTGACGGCCGCGGCATCTACCCCGGCGTCATCAAATGCCGCAAGTGCCCGTTCCGCCGTACTTCTGCAGTCGGAAAAAAAGGTCGGCATCCCTTGAACTAATTTGTCTCCGATGAGGATTTTACCGTTTTCCAACGGCCGTATCTTGTCTTCTCCGAGCCTCCCGTCGACCTTATCCCAGAGATGCATATGCGCGTCGATTATCAT
>CAYWIK010000076.1:0-7393 GCA_964458315.1 uncultured Spirochaetales bacterium
ATGACGGAAGCCGTCTGGTTTCGGGAGGAGCGGACTACTCGGTCATCCTTTGGGACACCGAGTCGTATGAATCGATCCGCGTATTTACCGGCCATACCGATTATGTGCGGTCCGTAAGCTTTCATCCCGACGGCAGGACCCTCGCCTCCGCAGGGGATGACGGAATGGTGTATTTGTGGGACGTTGAAACCGGAGAAAGACTCGCCGATTTTACCGGGCATGTCGATTATGTGCGGTCCGTGTCCTTCAGCCCCGACGGAGCATATCTTGCTTCCGGCAGCGACGATACGACGGTGATTTTGTGGAATTTAGAAGCTAGGAGGCAGGAAAGGGTTTTCAGGCACCACGAAGATTATGTGCGCGCTGTGGCTTTTAGCAGGGACGGGAAACTGCTGGCCGCGGCAGGGGACGATTCGGTCATAAATATAATAGACATTGAAACGGGACGTAAAACACATGCGATTCAGGCCCACGATGATTATATCAGGGACATCGTGTTTTCTCCGGATGATCGATATCTTATTTCGGTCGGAGATGACAGCAAGGTAATGATTTGGGACTACCGCGAGGAGACGCTCCTCGACGAACATGCCGAGCATAAAGGGTATGTCTATGCCGTTGCCACAGACCCGGCCGGTCCTCGGATCGCCTCGGGAGGGGATGACGGGTCATTATTTCTATATGATTTCGGACAGGAACAGATTGTATTTGAGGCAGCCGGCGCATCCGAAGGCAGTACGGGAGAAGAGGATATAATAGAAAATTTTATGTGCGCCGCCTTTCATCCTCTCGAAGATGTAATCGTCGCGGGGACTATAGACGGAGGCATTCATGTCTACGATTCGGCGAGGGGTGACCTTCTCCACAAAGTCGAAGATGAAGGAGATGCGGTGTATCTTCTTCGCTTTTCTCCCGACGGCAGGAATTTCTTCACATCCGGAAGTGAATATGCAGTAACCGTATGGGACTACGCTTCGATGACCAAGGAGGCTGTGCTGGACCAATTCTCCGATTATGTTTGGGCCCTCGATGTGACGCCGGACAACCGGTACCTCCTCTGCGGAGACGCTTCAGGCCTCGTATATATTTTTTCCATGGACGATTTTTCCATGCTGACGCGTTTTCGGGCGGACCAAAGTGCAATAATCGATATCGCCGCCCGGCCCGGTACGAACAGGTTTGCGACCTCGAGCGAAAGCGGACGAATCGATGTCTGGGAGCTGCCCGGCGGAGCAGAACATAAGAGCTTAGGGGCCTCATCCGGACCGATGGTTACCGGTATTGAGTATTCATCGGACGGAAACTATTTGATCAAGACCGAATTGAACGGAAAGTGTACGGTCCTGCGGGTTGATACAAACGATGAAATAGCTTCGGGTTATATTCATGAAAACTCGATCTATTCTTTCGATCTCGGAAAGGGCGAAACAGAGAGGCTCATGGTTACCGGCGGCGAGGGACCGGCAGTGCAGGTATTAAGGATTCCGGAACTGGTGGAAGTAGCCAGGGTCGAAGATTTAAAAGCCCCGATAACAAAGGTTGCGATTTCCACTGACGGCGGACAGGTCCTTGCGGTTTCTGAATCGGGCAGTGTAACCGTGCTGGAGACCTCCACGGGTGCCGCTCTCTATACGCTTACCGTTCCCGGAGGAGATTATCCGGGAGATGAAGAATTGTTCGAAGAAGATTTTATGGTCCTTACGCTGGCGGTAAGCGGTAATGACCGATATCTCGCCGCGGGAGGAAGCGACGGTATTGTCCGGCTTTGGAACTACAGGTCCGGCGATTTAATTGCCGTCCTCGAGGGCCATACCGATTACGTGCGGTCCGTAGCCTTTAGTCCCGATGATCGCATTTTGGCGTCGGGAAGCGATGACGGTACCATTAAATTGTGGGATGTAGAAGAAATTCGGCTTCTTAAGACCCTGCGGGGGCACACGGATTATGTCCGTTCCGTTGCTTTCAACTATGACGGAACCGTGTTGATAACAGGCAGCGACGACGGGACCGTTCGTGTCTGGGACATGAATACATTTGAGGCCATACAAATAATCGAAGCGCATGAAGGGTACGTATTGTCCGTAGAGACCGTAAACGACAACGGTACATTTCTTTCCGGGGGGGAAGACGGGAAAATTCACCTCTGGAACCTGGAGGGGAAGCTTCTAAAAACCCTCGAGTTTGCAGGAACGGCGGAAAAGTGATAAACCCTGTCCCGAGAATCGCGGCAGTTCACGGTTTAGCGGGTTTCGGCCGCGCGTCTCTTTCGGTGGTAATTCCTGTTTTGTCTACAATGGGCTGCCAGGTATGCTCTTTCCCAACGGCTGTTCTGAGTACCCACGGCGGTTTCCCCGGTTACGTAAAAGTCGATCTTACCGATTCGATGAGGGAGTATATGGAACACTGGAAAAAACTCTCCGTCCGTTTTAATGCGATTTATTCCGGCTTTCTCGGTTCACCCGCGCAGATCGATATGGTGAGAAACTTTATAAAGCTGTTTGCCACGGAAGAACAATTGGTGGTGATTGATCCTGTGATGGGGGATAACGGAGAAGTTTACGGCATCATCGATTTCGAAATGCTCGAAGGAATGAAGGAGTTTATTAAAGCGGCAAATATCATCACGCCTAATTTTACCGAAGCTGCCTTTCTCTTGGGAAAAGAGTATCCGGCATCGGTCTCCATCGAAGAAGTGAAAGACTGGATATTCCGGCTCGGGGAAATGGGCCCGAAGAGGGTGATCATTACCAGCGTACCCCTCGGAGAGACGGAAGCTTCGACTGCGGTTGTCGCCTACGATCGCGATGACGGGAGGTTCTGGAGGATTAATTGTTCATATGTACCTGCATATTATCCGGGAACCGGAGACATTTTTACAAGTGTAATTGTAGGAAGCATCCTCCAGGGAGACAGTCTTCCGATCGCCCTTGACCGGGCGGTCCAGTTTGTATCTATGGCTATCCGAGCGAGTTTCGGCCATACGACGCCGAAGCAGGAGGGGGTGCTCCTTGAACGGGTTCTCGACAATCTGCGGGCCCCGGTAACATCGAGCACCTATGAAATCATTGATTAGTCTTTATTGACAACCAAAGAAGGCATGAATAAGATAAATCGGTATGTCCAATCCTAATCTAACGCTTAAATTACTGCAGGGATTCGCGAAAAAAAATAAAAACCCCATCGTTGATTTCGATATCTTTACGGCTTTTGTCAAACAGTACGCCGATAAGCATGTCTCTCAGCGAAAAGAATTGAACGTGTATTCGAGTAATACCGCAACAGTCCTTACCGCAGACCTCGAGGAGCTCGCAACAGACGGAACATGCACCCTGGAGTATGAAGACGTGAATATTACGAAGATCGTGTACTCCAATTATTTAATAGATTCTCTCGAAGACATGTACAGAGAAATTGAGAACAACAGCACTATTCCTTTTCCAAGCACCGATACCTTCGGCAGCAAGCTTCCGGACTCCCTCGTTAAGGTCGTCAACGTTAAAACCGATTTTGTTAATTGGCTTGGATACCGGCAGATGTCCAAGCCGATCGTAATCCGCCTCGAGTTTCCCGACACTTTTAAAAACATGCTTATTCCCTCGACTGTATTTTTCAATTCCCTTCAAAAGTTGGCATTGGACAAGCTGAGGGATTATCTTCGGGACCAGAGTAATTTCAATTACGTTGTCCATAAAATGTATAGTATTTTTGGAAAAAGCGAAGTCATTGTTCAGCATTTTCTCGAGGACATCGTAGAAAAACCGGCTAAAACGGTAGAAACGATCGAAAAACCGACGGAATTTAACTTTCGGGCGTGGACGACCCTTGGGAACCTCATTATCCATGATATCAAACAAAAGGCCAGCAAGCTTGCGGAAGATGTAAGCCTCTGCCAGGCCGTCTACCTTCTGGGATTTTACAGTATATACAACAAGGGCCTTATACAAAAGCAGAAGGAAGAAGTAAGCACGGTCAAAGAACTGGATCGATCATTGAAGAAGGCGCCCTACTTTTTTACTCTTACTGAAATTTACAATATGACGACTGGCAAGGGGATCCCGTTTTCGAAAAAGATGGGCCAGGAAAAGCTCAATAATTATTTGCAGAAAAAGTCGACCCCGGCCGAAAAGAATTCCCTGCCTGAAATTATCAGATTAAAAACCCACACAAATAAAGAATATTATATAAGCAAAGATATGGTTCTGCCCCTCGCACTTCGTAAAGTTGATGCGGCCGGAATCCAGGCCAGAAATCAGCTGATGAATGAGTGGATGGAAACGCTGAGGAAGGGTGTAAAAGTTCCCGAAATGAAGGATGATGAAAAATTTGCGGCGGTGATGGAGGAACTGGTAAAAGAAGAAGATCCTTTTTTATGGACTCTCCTTCGGTTCGAGCTTCTCTATCTTTTGACGAAAGAATCGGATGTTTCGGTCCACACGCGAAATGAAATCGAAGCCCTTATCAACGTACGTGAAAAAAAGCTCATACCGCTGCCGGAACTATTGAAGGTTGAAAGGAACGAACTCGTTGCCGATGTCCGAAGCAGGCTGCCCCTCTGGATGACGACCCCGATTTTGAGGGGGTTTGTTCTTTTTTGCAAAAGGTTTGTTACCGGAAAAAAGAAGCCTGCAAAAAAAGGCGGAAGAAAAAAAGTTTCCGCCGGTGCCCCGCCGGTGACCGCAAAGACGTTACCGCCGCCTCCCGGAAAGGCGGCCGTGCCTGAAGGGGAAGGGAAGCAAAGCTCCGGGCAGAATGCTAAGGTCAAACTGGTCGAATTCAGAGAACATATAAACAAGCTTCAGTCCGAATACCTGCCCGCCGAAACCTCCGTCGACCAAACCCTCGAAGGATTGGTCGATAAATGGAACCACCTAATCGAAGAACGGGCGCGGGAAAACCTCGTGGAGGATGTAAATTCAGCGATCCGCGACTATATCAGACGCTTTAAGCGGACCTTGATCAATAATCCGCCCGGCAGGGACGACCTGCAGCGGATTGCCATCAAACTTGCATCGCAGCCGATATTCAGCGAAATAAAACGGAAGGAATCATTTTGGCGGTATATCGAACTCTACCTGCTCAAGATTTTGAGCCGCGAATAGGGGCGCATCGTTTTTGAAGATAGTGGAGGTGGGGTATCAATACCTCGTTCCTGTTCCCCGTTCCGTCGTAGAAAATATCGATAATCGGCACCCCGAAGTCTTCCTGCATTTTCCGATAAACCGAAGAAGTAACGACGCCCGGACAGCAGAAAATCGGGTTTAGATGAAGGATCGCTTCTACCTGATTATGTTTGATGTAGTAAAGGGCGCGGCCGATATTTATTGACGTTTCACCGGCAATGTAATGTTTGATACGATATTCCTCCATCAACTCGACGCATTCGGAAAAATCCGGTTCTTTTTGCTCACCGATCAGGTCGTCTGCGATCTTTTCGTACCGCTGTTCGATGGTACGAAGCAGTTTGAAGGGACGAGGATTGTCCCCGTATAACCTGATGTCCGCGTCGTAAAAGTGAAAAGGATATTCGGTGAGGGAAGAGACGATAAGCTCTCCTCCGAGTTCGTCCACGGTTTTTTGTATATTTTGGTTGATAAGGGTATTGAACTTGACGTACAAGTCGCCTAAGAGCCCGATACGCGGTTTTCTCCCGCCGGACTCATCCCGCCGTATTCGGCGGAATGTTTCAACTGTTTTTTCAAGCGCCTGCCGCAGGTCCTGTTCCGCCAAAATAGTCTCTTCCGTACGTTCCCGGGCCTGTTCGAAAACTCGGCGTGTTTCTCCGGTCTGCACTTCGTACGGCTGGATCCGGTAGTAGAGCTTGTAGAGTATTCCGCCGATAATGTTGGATTCCAGCATGCGGATCGTGAGGCTTTGGGGAAGAATTTCCCCCGGGGCCATGTTGTTTATCAAACCGATTTTCACGTTTCCTATCCCCGCCCGCTGAAATGCCAGGTCCGCGAGAATCGGAAACTGAGGGAAATTACAGGCTAGACATATTGTCGGCATATAGAAATAAGTTTTTTCCGGCGCTAACCCCAGGTCCCGGACCCGGCGGATTACGCTTCCGATTAGAGAAACCAGGGGCATACACTCGCCGCCGTTGGTATATTGGTATCCGGTTAAAAGGTCTGTTTCCCGGCTTTCGAGCAGGACCGTGTCGTACCCCGCTTTTTGGAAACATGCCGCCCAAAAACTGTTTATACATTCGTCGAGGTAAGGAATAAGGACCGTGTCGCCGGCGGCAAGCTGATCGTTTTTTGCACCGGACGGCGAGGTCCATGCGCCGGCGGGCAGCTCCCGTTTCTTAGACAGGTAGTTGCGAAAGGAGGTAATCCCCGCTTCAATCCGGGTTTCGTATCCCACATCCGAGCTGTGCTCGTCTACCTGCAGAATGAGAAACGGCTTACCGTACTGCTCCATGATATCCTGTACGTAACTCAATAAAAAAGAATCGGGGCTGCAGCGGAAGCTCGTAATATAGACTAAAAAAAGATTGTCAGTCCGGGCTGCGTGTTCTGCAAGACGCAGGATTTGCTTACCGTAGTGCCAATGCATTCGTTCAATGTATTTTTGTGCATAGGAATCTTCATGCTCAATTAATGAAAACTCTTCCTGCCAGAAAACCCGGGCGCCGAGGGCTTCGATTTTTTCCGGAATGCGGAGGTTGAGGCTTGGCGCCAGTGCTATGTACGGACGGCCGACCAGGGCAATATCAATGTTTTTGCCGGTATTTTCTGCTTCTTTTTGTGACCGGTAATACCCGGCCCAAACATCTTTTTGATGCTGAAAGAGCCGGAAGCTTTCGAAAAACGCCGATGTGACCTGTTCCTCGGTTATAGAGGGAAACACGGAATGGAGGGATTGAAACAATTCTTTCGCGACCTCTTCTAATGTTTGTGAGTTAAAGGAGAGGAGGGGTGAGATTAGTTTCGATTCGAAATCTTTCGCCGTGAGTTTTGAGAGAAGGGAAGGAAGATATTGAGAATAATAGCAGAAATAGGAATCGGTCTGTTTCTTTTTAAACCGGTGTTCCTCCTGTTCAGCCGATGCTTCGTTGGTAACGGCGGGGTAAAATATCCAGTCCCCTTCCTCTCGGAGGTGCCGGGCGAATACACCGTGGGCATGGATGATCGGCGCGCAGAAATCGGAATTAATGATCCGCTTTCCATCGGCGATTTCCCCGCCGCTGTTTTTCAGGCTAAGCGTATGGAAGCCAAGGGTGCGGAGAAAACGGTGCCACAAAGGAGCATAGCCGGCATTATAGAGTGCTGCCGGCACACCAACGACCGCTAAAGCCGTTTCCCGGTCCGGGTTCGGTATCTCTAGAGGAGACATCACCGCCGTGAAGCGCGCTTCGATAATCCCCGGCAGGGTGCCCACAGGCCCCCGTTCG
>CAYWIK010000076.1:7493-9390 GCA_964458315.1 uncultured Spirochaetales bacterium
CCCGTTCGATGACGGTGAGCAGACAGCGGTTGGCACAGCGGGTACAGACCTCTTCGCGCGCGTTAATCTCTTCCGCAGACCAATTGAAACTCGAGACTCCGCTTCCCGCGTCTTTGCTCAAAAGGGCGGCACCGATTGCGCCGGTTAAATGGCAGAAGGGGGAAACGGTGAGCGGTTTATCCAGGAGTTCTTCGAAGGAGGCAATAAGGGCCCTGTTTCTTCCGGTAGCGCCCTGAAAAACGATATGGTCTCCTAAAGGGCTCCTTCCTACCACCTTGGCCATGTAATTGTCCCGTACGGAATTGAGGACCGCGGCCGCGAGGGACTCTCTGGACCAGCCCTCCCCGAGGAGCGCGTGCAGGTCCCGTTCCATATAAACGGTGCACCGGTCGCTGGTATAGGGCGCTTCGGCTCGAAAAGCCATATCCGAGAAATCGGCGAGCTCCGCCCCTAATCGCGTGGCCTGCTCTTCGATGAAGCTGCCGGTCCCCGCGGCGCATACATAATTCATGGCGGAAAAGTAGACCTCCCCGTCCCGCAGGCGGGTAAATTTTGAATCCTGGCCCCCGATCTCGATAATCGTATCCACTCCTGGGTCAAGAAACACCGCCGCCTTTGCGTGTGCGGTAATTTCATTTACCGCCATGTCCGCGCGAAGCAGTTCTTTTATCAATTTTCTCCCCGACCCGGTAGTCCCCGTACTCAGCAGTTCGGCCTCCTCAAGGGGTAAGGTTCTTTTCATTTCAGCCATGCATTGTTTAACTGCTTCAATCGGCTCCCCCCGGGTGGCGGTATAAAACCCCCCTAAGAAACGGTCTTCCCTGTCGAGAACAACCGCTTTCGTGCTGGTCGAGCCGATATCTATGCCGAGGCGCACGCCGCCGCTTACATCCGGGATTTGGTGCGGGCGCATTACTTCCACACCGCCGGACACAAAGTATTCGAAGGAATCTGTTTTCTTGCCCGGCCCCCGGGGAGGGGAGAGGCGGGGTCTGCGCTCCCGGGCCATGCTGCTCCCGGCGCTGAAAAACAGCTCCGGAATTTCGGACAAACTCCCGAGCAGCGCCGCGCCGATTGCTCCCGCAACTTCCGAGTAGTGGGGGACAATTACTTCTATTCCTAAAATTTCCCTGAGTGTCTGTACAACCTTCGGGTTTCTGGAAACGCCTCCGATTACCGTCACCGGAGGAAAGAGTTCACGGCCTTTTACGAGGTTGTCGACGATGCTTCTGCCGATTCCTTCACAGAGACCCGCTGCCACCGCCTGTTTCGAATATCCTTCCTGCATTGCGTGGATAATGTCGGTTTTTGCAAAAACCGCGCACCGGGTCGCAATAACCGGGGCCTTATCTTTAAAAGATTCGGCCTCCATGGCGAGTTCCTCTACCGTGTATCCCAGGCGCGCGGCCTGTTGCTCGATGAAAGCGCCGGTACCCGAGGCACAGGGCGGGTTTACCGAATGCTCGACATATTCGCCGCGGTCGTCGAAAAGAATCAGGGAAAATGTTTCTCCGCCGATTGCAAATATATTTTTCGATCCCGGGGCAAGAAAGGTACCGCCCTCTATAAGACAGAGGGTGTTGTTTATCACCATTCCGCCTCTGCCGGGTACTTTTCCCGTTATCCCGGCCGAATCGAAGGAAGAAAAACGCGGATCATCTAAAACCGCTGAAACGGCTTCGATGAAATTTCCGCCGTGGGGCCGATAGTCGCAGCCGGTCACTGTACCGTTTTCAATAAGAACCGCGCCGATATACAATGAACCGATATCTATTCCCAATTGTCTCATGTGTCTGTATTATACATAGTATTGAAGAAATGGCTACTGATCCACTAAACTACCGAAGACAGGAAAAGATCATGAATGAAAAAAGAATACCCGTAAGCTGCAACCGGG
>CAYWIK010000077.1:0-8901 GCA_964458315.1 uncultured Spirochaetales bacterium
AAACGGTTTGAATCGATGAATCAGCGCTTTGAATCGATGCAGCATAACATGGACAAACGGTTTAGCCACATGTTCACCTTTATGACCATCGGCTTTTCCCTTCTTTCCGTTATTGCCGTGCTGTTTAAGTTCCTTCTGTAGCTCTACCGCTCCTCCACCGAGAGATAATTCCGAAACTCGTCTTTTTTAAGCCGCTTCAGCTTGGTCCAGTAGGCGAACTCCTCCAGGCAGGGGCCTAAGTCCTGCATTACCATCGGAAAGTGATGGGCATGGGACTGCATGATAAGGGTGTTCATGAGATCTAAGACTTTTACCGGTTCGCGATAAAGCCTCAGGTCACGCACCCACCCGCGGCTTCCGGAAAAGGTCTTTTTCTCTTCGTTGTACACCTTTCCCGTAAAGTAGTAGAAATAATCGGCATCCCGGCATATCCGGAAAACTGTGAGGTCCCCTTCGTGGAATTTGATATCGGTGATCGGCCCGCAGTCCTTAAGGCCCGGGTCGTCCGAATAGTCGGCAAAGTAGTGGCGTTCGAGGAGGACTCCGTTCCGGTTGGCCATAGAAAAGGGAGACGTGCCGCAGTGCCAGAGGAGAAGTGATTCGTCCTTCGTGTCGAATTTCGGCATGTCCATGAGCACCGTCGGTTCTCCGGTAAGGAGGTGGAGCACGAGCATGGATACGGTCCCCAATACGTCAGCTTCACAGCCGCCGGGAATCCCGGTGTTGTTGAGCATCGCATTAACAAGGCAGCCGCTCATGCCGAGAAGGGGCATGAGTTTCGGCCAGCAGGAGTAGGCAATTGCCGCATAATTCTCTTCAGCAGCCAGGTTTTTCACCGCAATATACTGCCGGACCGCCATTTCTATTTTATGGGTCCCGATCCGGCTCCGCCTGCAGGTTTCGTTGAGTTTGTCCAGTTCTGACCGGACTTCATTTTCAGGAATTTTTTCCGCCATTTTGATGATGTCTTCGATTTCATAATCCCTGCTTACATCCACTCCGAGTTTTGCATAGATGTCCCGGTTGTCTACCGAATGGTTGATGTGGCCGTCTGCGAGCTTGCCGATCTGCGCGACTCTGGCGTTTTTCAGGTTTTTGACTGCCCGTAGGGTGCGGACGGTTATTTCGAAGCGGGGATAAAAAAGCGGTCCGTCTAAGGGCCCGAAGAACCACTTGAAATCTCTTGGATCATTTTTAAACATAGCCTTTGCAATACCGGCGTTCTGGCATAGATTGACAAAAGAGGCCAAAGGCATTGGCCCTTCATCCCGAGGTTCTTCGATCGCCCACAAGCCTAAAGGAACGACGAGCTTAAGCATCTCGTAAATAAAATCTCCTATAATGTAGGCAGGATGGAACAGGAGTAGAAAATCGATTCCCCGTTTTTCCATATCGGTTCGGACATTCCGGGCCTGCTCTAAAGACATCACCGGTTCTTTATAATGGACCACGGAAAATCCGAGCTTTTTCCCTATTTCCTCGAGCTGCCTCCGGTTGGCTTCAAAGCTTTCGAGCCCCACCTTGGAGAACCCGTCCATAAAACCTGATACAAAACCGATTGTTAAATCCTGCATGTAGCGCCTCCTGATCTGTCGGATTTGAAAACATTATAAACATTATTTATCATTTCTGATATACTTGTAACAAGTGAGGCATCAGCAGGCAAAGGAGGGAAGATATGGCCGTAACAGTAAGCACGATGGAGTTTGAACCATATAAAGGAAAGCCGGACAAAGAACGGCTTATAGCGACATTCAGGGGGGGAAAGACCGACCGGGTGCCGAATTTCGAGATATTGATAGAGGACAAGCATGTAACAAAGATGCCCGGCGAAGAGGAAATGAACCGGACATTGGGATTCGTACAGGAGTACATCGACGCCGCGAAAAGAACGGGCATCGGCGTGATCCTGGCAGGGGGATGTCTGTTTCAGACCCTCTATAAGTTCGTCATCACCATGATGAACGCTATACATAAGTACGGTCGATATTAAATTAAGGTCAGGGTTATCGTGCAATCGGAACAATTTAAGGAAACGAGGGCAATCTGCTTCCCGGAAAAAAAGAAGGCCGAACTTATTCAAGTTGCCCTTCCTCGAGTAGAAAATGACAATCTAATTGTTAAAATCGAATATTCAGCGATAAGTGCGGGAACTGAACGCTGGATGCTTCAAGGAAAGCTGGAAATCCCCGGTGAACCTCCCTTTGAGTTTCCCCATGTGCCGGGGTATCAGGCTGCCGGTACGATTGTAGGGGTTGGGACGCGGACCACCGATTTCCGAGTGGGCGACAAAGTTTTCAGCAGGGCGTGCAAACCGCCTGAAGGCTGGAAAGGTTCCTGGTGGGGTGCTCATTGTGAGTATCATGTTGCGAAAATAGGCCGGGACATTATCAAAGTGCCGGACAACGTATCTACAGAGGAAGCGTCATGCCTCCTCCTTGCGCAGGTAGGGTACAACGGCGCCTCAAAGCCGGTGGTGGGAAAAGGTGATACTGCGGTGATCATCGGCGACGGCCTTGTGGGGCAGTACGCCGCCCAGGTCCTCACCTACCGGGGTGCCCATACCGTCCTTTCGGGGCTTTCGTCGAAACGCCTCGAACTGGCGGAAAAATACAGCGCGGCGGAAGTTTATGACAACCGAAATTTCGACTTTCCTGCATATATTGCCGGGCGTTATCCGGACGGCGTGGATATCGTTTTAGAAACGGCGAGCACCATGAAAACGGTGGAGGAAGCCGCCGGCATGCTGAAACGGCACGGGCAGCTTGTCTTAAACGGCTACTATCCGCCGGGGGACAGCTGCATCGATTGGCACTGGCTCCGCCGGAAGGAGCTTACCCTCTACTGTGCGGATTCGCGGAACGACGAACGGCTTCAGGAAACAATGGATTTGATCGCCGGAGGTGTGATGAAGGTGGAGGAACTGATTACCCACCGTTTCTCTCCGGAGCAGGCGCCGGTGGCGTACAACATGCTTCTAAAGGACCGGCAGGATTTTTTAGGGCTCCTGATCGAGTGGGGTTAAAGGGCGATTTCCGATTACCCCGGCAATATATTTCCGCAAATCAGCAATCGAGATTATTTCATCTATCGACCCGACTTTTTTCGCCCGTTCCACCGAATGGATCGAATTGAACCGGTCTGCCGTTTCTTTCTGTTTCTCCGCGTGCACCTGGTAGATCAGTTCATCAACCTCCGCCTGGGTGATGCCCGCGCCCTCCCGCAGTTTTTTCTGCGCCTCGAGCACACGGGGGTCCGAGTAGACCGCCTTCCGAACCTGCCGCGGGAAAACCACCGCTGCCGCAGGCGCCCCCCCGATCACCGACGCGTAGGAGCCCTCGAGGGCCACGGCGTGGAGCCCCGGGTTCAGCGCTTTCGAAAAGACCACGTAGGCGCCGCCGTGGTACCGGGCGGTCACCACAAAAATGATCGGTCCGTCGAAATTAACGACCGCTCTCCCGATCTCGGCGCCGTACTCGAGTTGGAGCTTCCGGAGGGATTCGGGTGAGCCGTCAAAACCGGAGAGGTTTGCGAGTATGACCAGGGGCAGTTTCCCGCTGAAGGCGTTGATGCCTCGGGCCGCTTTCTTCGATGAAAGAGGGTAGAGGGTCCCGCCGCTCCAGGACTCAGGGCCGTCATGGGGGATGCTTCCGATCCGGTTGAGGGAACGGCTTTCTATGCCTATCAGCCCCGATGCGTATCCGCCGATCCGAGATTCCCACACAATCGCCGTTTCGCCGCCACGCAGTCCCGCCCACCGTTCGAGATGGGGAGCGTCCTGATCGATCAGGGCTTTCATTACTTGGCGCATGTCGAAGGGTTTTTTTCGTTCCGGATTGAGCTCGGCGCTGAAAATGTCGCCGACGGAGGAAAATCCCTGGCTCAAAAAGTCGTTATACCCGAATGTGCCGATGTTTCGGTCCTCAGGGTCGGAACTCTCAATACGGACAGGATATTTTCCGTGCGGAGGCCTGTAGGTTAGCTCATAATGCTCGAAGAGCCGGGAATAGGCTTCGTAGAGGTTCCTGGCTGCAATTTGGGCCTGGCCGTTGGGGCCCATGATCCGTTTGAGGCCTCCGATGCCGATGTTGTCCTCCGCGGAAACACTGCCGGAAAAATCGAGGGCTTTTTTCCCGGTGAGAAGCATTGCAGCGTCTTCGGTCATGATTAGAAGGCCTCGGGTATGCATAAGCATTGTTGCTTCCGCATTCCAGTAGGACTGGGCGCCGACGCTGATTCCCGAGACAATGACGTTTATTTCGCCCCCTGCCTGGGTAAACCGGATAATCCGCTGCAGGGCCCGGGCGGTCCAGTCGAGGTTTTCCGTCCCGCTTTCCATATCGATCCTGGCGCCGGCGGATACCGGGAGCCATTCCACGCATATGTCCAGTTCTTCCGCAAGATCCAACGCCGCGATAATTCTTCTGCACTCGTTCTCGGCCAGGGAACCCATGTCGCGGGTGGTGTCGGAAAGGAGAAGCGCCCTCCGGACACCATGGGGATGGTTCTCGAGATAATTGATGATGATCCCGAAGATGACGTTGGACCGGTTATTTCCGTAGGGCCTGGTTTTTACCGATACGGTGTGCTGCTCACCGGTGTCCGGGTCAATTTCGATATCGTACTCTTCGAAATCCCCTTTGGGAAAAGGTTCCGCTACCTGGTACCCCGGCCGGGTTATCATTTTTACGATTTCGTAGGGGTATACCGTTCCCCGCTGCCGGGCACGGACAACCTTAGCGATGTAGTCGTCCATCGGCCTGAGGGGCTCTGAGGAAGGGGGCCTGCTTTTCAGGGTGAAGTTGGTACCGGATATGTTTTCGAAATCGAGCTCGATTTCTTCGATCCCGCCGGTTTTCCTCGAGGGGCGTCTCGAATAAACGGTGAACTTCTCCAATCCGAGGTCCTCCATCCGGTAGACGATTTTTTCCGCGTAATCCCGTACCTGCTCGATGGTGGTGCTGAGGACCGCCCGCATATGAATGACGATTCTGTTCCAATACAGCCGCCGTTTCCGTTTGGCCTGTTCCGCCCGCATTGCGAACACCGCATCCATCAGGGCGTGCTCAAAAGGGACCATGCGGCGAATGGTACGGTCTTCGTCGAGCTCCATACGGGCCGACGGAACATCGACGAGCGCGATCAGGCGTTCGTCCCTCGGATTGTCCTTTGCCGTGACCTTCAGGAGAAAGACCGAATCAGAAGACCAAAGCTGCTCCTGCTCGAAGCGCGCGAGCCGGTCGAGCCTGAGTTCCCGGACCTGGACCGGGTTCATATTATAGGCTGCGGTATTTTCCTCAAGTATTCCTCCGGAGGAGGAGGTAAAATGCCTGAACTCGAGCAGCCTTTCCGGAGAGTAGAGCCCGACGGAAACCGCCCCGTCACGATAGCCGCTTTCAAACAGTTGCTGCGCGGGAATATATTCGGCTGTGCTGTTCTGCTCCGACTGAAGGAGGATGATGATTTCCTGAGACGATACCGAAGACAGGAGCTGAAGGGTATTCTTAAACTGATCGGGCCGGGCAACAAAGAGCACGGTTGTATAGGTTTTTCCTTTGTGCCTGCTCCGGGCGGTGAATGACTGTATGCCGCCCCGATGTTCGAGACGGCCTTCGATGAACTCACGGTCCCGGGTAAAACGTCTTGCCAGGATCTCCCAAGCCAATTTTGACCGTTCCGGTTCTCCGTCGAAGGTGTGCCGCACCAGATCGGGATTGACGTAATGGCCCGAATCGATAATATTCCGCATGTGCCGTTCATACCGGTATCGATTTCCCGCATGTGCTAAAATGAGATCGAGGATTCTGCCGACCTTCGCCTTCTTTGCGGTGCGGAGTTCTTCGAGGACCGCCTTGTCAACGAGGACATAACGGGCATGATAGGCTGCGTCCGCGAGGGACGGGTCCTGCATTTGAGTGAGCATTACAATCCGGTCTAAAGCGTCGGATACAGTGTCCCGGTATTTTTTCGGGAGAAAAAACTGCTCGACGGCGAACAAGGTGTGATGCAAAAGCTGCCGTTTTTCTTCTAATTCCCCGTGGGAGGTATACATACTGAACAGGGCCCTCCGCTCCGATTCCGGGTCCCTCTCTTGTGTTTCCGGGTAGAGGCGCAGGGCGTTTTCAAGGCGTTTAAGAAAAGCATCGGGCAGTCCTTTCCCCCGGTCGGTTTCACGCCTGAAATAGTGGCTTAAGAGCTCGTTGAAGGAAACAGCGCCGGCAAACTCTTCAGTTTCGATATGTGCCGTCGAAAACAGGGTTTCTATTTCGGCATACATGGTAATCCCTTCGGTGAGGGTCCTGAGCAAGGCATCTTTGCTTTCGGGATTTCTTTCCGTGAAAGCCTCCATGTACTTAAGAATTTTTACCGCTTCCGGCCGGTGATCGAAGCCGAGGAAGACCGCCCGGTATTCCCTCTCTAAAAGGTCCCATTGTTCCGGACTGTTGTCGGGAACTGTGTCAAACTCCGCCCGCCTTGATTTTTCCGCAGCAGGCTCTTTTTCACTTTTTTCAGGCTCTACTTGAAGGAGATGCTGCCCCGCGGCTACCTGTTCGCCCGGTTTGACCAGTACTTCGGTAACCGTGCCGGACTCAGGGGCCGTTACAATCATTTCCATTTTCATCGCTTCGAGGGTGGCGAGCACATCACCGTCCCGCACTTCCATTCCAGGTTCGGCATGGACGGTTAATACAATAGCCGGAGAAGGAGCGCTCACATAGCCGCTCGATTCAATGCCGATTCGATAAGGCGTCCCGTCGACTTCACACTGAAGGGCGTCACCCCTTCGCACTGCCTGAATTCGGAACTGGTCCTTGTTCTGCGTTAAAACGGATTCCCGGCCGCTTGCAGCATACCGGATAACAACGTTTTTCCCGTTTTCCTCGATATGATAAAATTCTCCGCCCGCATTTTTCACAAACAATTGGTACGGGGTTCCTTCCGCGGAAAGGTTTATCTGCATCCCTCCGGAACCGGAGATGTCTCTCGGCTGTCCGTTGAATGCGAGCTGCTGCTTGAAATTGATGACTTCAGCTTCCCGGCGGAGGCTGTACTCTTCTACCGCCGCGGCCAGAAGCGCGATATCCCAGTGAGGGCGCCGGATCGCTTCCGGGTTTTCTTCTAAAAATTCCTCGACAAAGCGGGTGTGGACTCCGCCTTCCCGCATCCGTGAATTGCCGAGAAGCTGAAGCAGGAAGGCACGGTTGGTCGTGCCGCCTTCGATACGAATGCGGAGCTCGGTAAGGGCGCGGGTAAGCCGCGCAAATGCTTGTTCCCGGCTCTTCCCTGCGGCAATGATCTTCGCCACCATGGAGTCGAACTCGGCAGGAATCTCCGTTCCTTCCTGTATCCCGGAATCGAACCTGATACCGGGACCTGCCGGCGGCCGCAGCCGGGCGACTCTTCCCGGTGACGGAGTGAACCCCTGGTCCGGGTCTTCGGCATTGAGCCGGGCTTCTACCACCGCTCCGCGAGGAGTAAAAACGTCATCCTCCAGACCCTCACCGAAGGCGATCCTGATTTGCCCTTCTACAAGGTCCACGCCGTAAAGCTCCTCGGTAATCGGGTGTTCCACCTGAAGGCGGGTATTTACCTCCATGAAGTAGAACTCTTTCCGCCGTATATCGTAGAGAAACTCCACCGTCCCGGCGCTGTGGTATCCTGCTGTTTCAATAAGCCGTTTTGCCGCTCCTTCGATTTCGGCAATCTCATCTTTCTTCATGTGGGGAGGCGGAGTTTCCTCAATAATTTTCTGGTTCCGACGCTGAACGGAACAGTCCCGGACACCGAAGGTTGATACATGACCGTGATAGTCTGCGAGGACCTGTACTTCCAAATGTCTCCCTTTTTCCACGAGACGTTCTATGAATACATCGCCACCGCCGGTGACTCTGACTGTTTCTTCATATGCCGATCTGTACCTGGTTTCGAGCTCATCCGGGGTGTGTACAAACCGAATCCCCCTCCCTCCTCCTGCATTGGCCGCCTTGATGATGCAGGGGAATCCTATCTCTTCCGCCGCTTCCCGGGCCTCTTCTACTGTAGGCACTAGGTTCCTGCTCCAGGGAACGATCGGGACCCCCGCGTCCTCCGCCGTTCTTTTCGCCTGTACTTTGTCGCCTAGCAGTTCCATCGATGCAGCCGAAGGACCGATAAAAATAATGCCGCTCTCTTCTATCCCCCGGACAAAGGCGGCATCTTCCGAGAGGAATCCCCAGCCCACCCACACTGCATCGCATTCCGCTTCCGCCAGGGCGTACAGGAGGAGATCTTTGTCCATGTACGGGTTGCCCGCGGACCGTTCCGTCGCTGCCGGCTGTTTCGCCGGCCCCTGCCGGTAAGGTTTCGCCGCCCGCAGCTCTGTGAAGGACAGCGTGATGTCCGCCTCCTGCACAAAGGGGGCGTCCTTTTCGATGTCTATATAAAAAGCGGCGGTTTCAAGTTGTGCGCCTGTGCGTGCGTTGTATTCCCGCACCGCCCGTATAAACCGTATCGCCGGTTCGCCTCGGTTGGCAATGCCTATTCTGCTTGTGCCTGTAAGTACGCGTGAAACTATACCCATATCCTCCCCTTTGCGGCAACATTCTCTACAAATCGGCGGCTCTTGTCAAAGGGGCGCAACATATCAGAATTGCTGACCGTGTCTGGTTTATAATTGAAAAATCACGGTATCTCTGGTATAAGAAGTTTCGGCTATGCGGGAATTGGAGAACGACAAAATCGCCGAGCAGTGTGAGAAAGAGTTCGAAATTATCGTATCCGGCGGCATCCTCGACATCTACAAGCACTTTCTCTTAGGTCCCACCTCGGAGGCCCTGTTCGAAAACATCAAGGTGGATACCGCCTTTCTTTCAGTAACCGCGGCATCGATAAAGGAACGAAGGAGCGCTTCGAGCGGGAGGG
>CAYWIK010000078.1:0-1534 GCA_964458315.1 uncultured Spirochaetales bacterium
GGCATCCATGCTGCCGCGAAGATCATCACAGGCAGTGAGTAAAAGGTTTTCAAGTCTTGCTAATGTCAGTTTTGCCATTCACCCCTACCTCCCGAAGCAATGTAGTATTATACATGTTTTCCTTTCCTTCTTCGAGCGAATAAACCGGGCAAACCGATGCCGGTAATTACACAAAAAAGAGTTGTCTTTGTGACAAACCTGGTTTAGGATATTTGACATGGCGAAAGTAAAAATGTCGGGCAGAGACAAATTTACCCTGATTCTCCTTGTGCTGATGTCGGTTTTTCTCTTCGCGGACCAGCGGATCATGAACGCAATACTCCCCGAACTGGCCCTCGAATACGGGGCGAACGAACGCGTATTGGGATTCATCGGATCTGCTTTCGTGCTCGTCGGCGCCTTTGTAAGCATCTTTTTCGGCTATTTTACCGACCGCATTTCAAGAAAACTTTTGCTCATCCTTGTTGTCGCAGTTGGAGAAATCCCATGTCTCCTCACAGGTTTTCCCTTTGCCACTAAAACCCTCGGCAGTTTTGTCACCTTAAGAATTCTTACGGGGATCGGGGTCGGGGGCATATATCCGATTACGTTCTCCCTTATTTCAGACTATTTCAAGGAGCAGCACCGCGCCTCGGCCTCGGCCTGGCTCGGCGTTGCGTGGGCCGTCGGCATGATGGTAGGCCCGGCATTGGCCGGCTACATGACGGCACAGTTCGGATGGAGGATCGCCTTTATTCTTGCCGCAGCTCCAAACTTCCCAACGGTGCTTATCTTTGCAATTTTCGCTCGAGATCCTGAACGGGGCCGAACCGAAGATGCCCTGGAAGATCTCATTCAGAAGGGAATCACCTACAAGCAGCGTATTCGTTTTAAGGATTTTCGCCTCATTTTCAAGAACAAAACCAATATCTGGACATTTCTCCAAGGGATTCCCGGAACGATCCCCTGGGGAATCCTCGGCTACTGGGCGATCCTCTCTTTAGAAAAACTTCGAAACTTTTCGAAGGAAAATGCAACAACCGTATATCTCATGCTCGGAGTCGGTGCAACCGTCGGTTCGGTGGTTTTTGCCATGATCGGGGAACGGCTCTACAAGAAAAACCCCAAATCCCTGCCGATCCTCTGCGGAATCGGGGTGCTTGTCGGAATCATTCCCATCATTCCTGTATTCAACTGGCCGGTAAGCAATCCCCAAGGGGGGCAACTTATTCTATTCTATGCCCTCGCATTTCTCGCGGGCTTTCTCGTATCCGTGCCGTCGGCGAATGTAAAAGCGATCCTGATGAACGTGAACAGGCCGGAACACCGCGGGTCCGTATTTGCCGTGTTCAATATAACCGATAACCTCGGACAGGGATTCGGACCGGCCATCGGCGGACTCCTTGTACCGTTAGGCTACTTGTTTACCATTAACTTCGCAGTTGCGTGGTGGATTCCCTGCGGCGTTATATTTTTTATGGTTGCACGGCACATTATCCGCGACCGGGACCGGCTTAAAGAGTTTCTTGAAAAGCGGGCGGCCGAAATGGGAAAA
>CAYWIK010000078.1:1634-8694 GCA_964458315.1 uncultured Spirochaetales bacterium
TATCCCCGTTCTTTTATGGACGGGAACGGAGATGGTATAGGAGATTTTGAAGGTATTATTTCCCGTCTCGATCATATAAAAGAAACAGGATTTGAAACTATCTGGTTTTCACCATTTTTTTCAAGTCCTCAGGAGGATTTCGGGTACGATATCTCCAATTACCGAGATATCGCCCCTGAATATGGGGACATGCAAAGCTGCGCGCTTCTGTTCGAAGAAATACATAAGCGGGAGATGAAGATAGTTCTAGATCTCGTTTTAAATCACACCAGCGACCGTCATCCGTGGTTCCTCGAATCCAGGTCCTCGAGAAATAATCCGAAAAGGGACTGGTATCTGTGGCGCGACGGCAAAGGAAGGAACGGACAAAAACCGCCGAATAACTGGCGGTCCCTCGCCTCCCCCGGATCAGGCTGGCACTATGATGAGAAAACCGGACAATGGTACTGGGCTTCATTTCTTCCCTGCCAGCCCGATTTAAACTTCCGCAACCCCGAAGTAAAAAAAGAGATGCTCAATGTAGTACGTTTCTGGCTTGACCTGGGAGCGGACGGGTTCAGACTCGACATTTTTGGAAGCATTTATAAAGAGGAAAACTTCACCGATAATCCCATTGCCTTTCGTTTTTTTCCGAGTCCGGAAAACGAGGGGGGATTTTTCCACACAGCGGAAATGATCGTTCATCGTCCGGAAACCTTTGAGTTTGCAAAGGAGCTTCGCGCCCTGACGGAAGAGTACGGTGCACCCGAAAGATTTCTCGTCGGCGAAATTTTCGGCCCCCCGGAAATCCTGCGTAAATACTGCGGCGGAAACGAAGCGAACGGGCTGCATCTCGCGTTTCTATTCCAGCCCATGACCGCGAAAATGAAGGCAAAGGTTTTTAGAAAAATCATCGAAACTTTCGAAAAATATTTCTCTCCGCCTCTGATCCCGACCTGGGTATTTTCGAACCATGACCGGTACCGCAGAATCAGGATTTTAGGCGGTGACCGCGAAAAAGCAAAGCTTAACACAGCGGTCCAGTTTACCACTCGGGGCGTCCCGTGTACCTATTACGGCGAAGAAATCGGAATGCCCCAGACCGACATCGATCCGCAGGACAACCTAGACCCGGTCGGCAGGCAATTTACCAAATACCCCCGGTTTATCGCCCGGGTCATCCAGCGGATAACCCACGGCGGGGCCGGAAGGGACGGATGCAGAACGCCGATGCAGTGGGACGGCAGCCTGAACGCAGGATTCTGTCCCGAGGGTGTATCGCCGTGGCTGCCGGTGCACCCCTCCTGCCGGTCTATTAATGTCGAGGCGGAGAAAAACGACCCTGATTCGGTATACAACTGCTACCACAGGTTTCTTTCCCTACGGAAAAACAGTACCGCTCTCAACCGAGGAAACCTTATTCTCGCACCGCCGGGTGATTATCCCCGCTGTGTGCTCTCGTATACCAGGACGGCTCCATCGAAAAACCGCGGCCGGAAAGACGCAGAGCAGGTCACCGTACTCCTTAACTTTTCGAAACGGCAGGTCATGTGCCCATGTCCCAATAACAGTCCTGAGCTCCTAGTCTCGACACGGGCAAAAAGCCTGGCCCTATCCGCCTGGGAGACGGACAATATAAAGCCGAACCGGAGGAAAATAATCCTTGCACCCTTCGAAGGAATCGTTGTCCGTGAGGCTGAGGTCGTATGATTGATTTCCAGCTGATACTCGTATTTGCGGCTCTTGTCTGGATTTTAATCTCCCTCTATTTTGAAATTGTAAGCCCGGTTCTCACATTTTTAATTGCCGTTGTTTTGTTCGGCTTTACCGGAATACTTACACCGCAGGAAATTTTAAAAGGGTTTGCAAACGAACAGGTTGCCGTTGTTCTTCTTCTCCTGCTCATCGGTGATATCATACGAAAGACCCAGGTCATACATCTGCTTTTTGACAAAATCTTTAAATCTGCCCTCTCATACCGGGGCTTTACAAGCAGAATGATGTCGCTGATCGCTGTCTTTTCCGCCTTTCTAAACAACACTCCGCTGGTGGCGGTAATGATGCCATATCTTCACAGCTGGAGCAAAAGAAACAACATCTACCCCTCGAAATTACTGATCCCCCTTTCCTATGCGGCGATTTTAGGCGGCTGCGCAACATTGATCGGTACATCCACCAATTTAATCGTCAACAGTTTATGGGTGGATCAAACCCTCTATCCTGACGCGGCTTCTCTTAATCTTTTTGACTTCGTGTTTGTCGGCGCGCCGATGATCGTTGTGGGTATTCTGTTTCTCTATTTTTTTGGAAACAAACTGCTGCCGGAGCGGGGAGATATTATGACGAAATTCTCGGAAAATACCCGTAAATATTTGCTCGAAATAAAAATCCGGAAAAATTCACCCCTGGCGGGTAAAACGATTTCCGAATCCGGTCTTGCCGCGGAGCATAATCAGGGACACTATTTGATCGAAATCATCCGGAGAAGCTACAACATCCGCCCTGTAACTGAAGATGTAAAACTCGAAAGCGGCGATATCCTCGTATTTTCAGGCGACAATGAAGCGGTAGCGGATTTAGCAAATTCAGAAAACGGACTCATCATTCCGGAAGTGCGGAGATACAGCAAGCGGGAACGGATGGAGGTTGTCGAAATCGTGATCTCCCACAATTCGCTCCTTATCGGCAAAACAATACGGGATGTAAACTTCAGCAGGAAATATGACGCTTCGGTACTGGCGATCCACCGGAACGGCGAACGGCTATCCGGAAGCGTAAAGGAAGTGCGGCTGCGTGCCGGAGATGTTCTCCTGCTTCTCGCAGGACCGGACTTATTCCAGCGCGGGGCCGAAACAACCGACTTTTATTTTATCTCAATGGTGCGGGAGATAAACAGGTTCGAAGCGTACAAAATTGCGGTAATGCTCGGAGGAGTTGCGGCAGCTATTGTGCTTTCCGCGCTGCACATCGTTCCTCTTTTTCTCTCTTTAGTCAGCCTTGTCGCTGTCCTTCTCTTTCTCAATGTAGCTACGCCGAGGGATATCGCCCGAGGCATCGACTATAATCTTTACCTTATTATAGCCCTCGCATTGGCCCTCGGTACAGCCATGATCAACACCGGTGCAGCGGATATAATTTCCCAAGCCGTCGTTCGGCTGTTTAGTCCTTTTGGGCCGGTCGGGATACTATTCGGGATCTATCTGATCACCGCGCTTCTGGCCGCATTTATTACTAATAAAGCTGCAGTTGCGATTATTTTCCCCATTTCAATTGCCGCAGCCCACGAATTAGGTGTTTCACCCATCCCCTTCGTATTAGTGGTTTCTTTTGCCGCCGCTGCGAATTTTATGACTCCGATCGGCTATCAGACCAACCTCATGGTCTACGGCCCGGGGGAATATAAGTTTCGGGATTTTCTGAAAATAGGTACTCCGTTAACGGTGATTTATATGGTTGTAACGGTCTTTATCCTTTCGATGATGTATCTTTAGTCTTTTTCATCATGTTCATCGCCGGCTCATGCCGCCACGGGAGGCCTATTGCCGAAGTTTCGATAATGCTTTCAACGAACAGCTGTTTTGAGGTATCCTCATCCCCCCTTCCATCTTCCGTCAAGGGTAGGTAGGTGTCTTTGCGATCGGTTTCCAGTTTGATCTCAGAGCCCCCTGAATCCTCAGCCATTTTATACGCAACTTTTGTACCGACATTTTCCGCGTATTCCATCGCCTGTGTAAAATCGGTGATAATTTTACGCCCCTCGGGACCGTAAACGAAAAATCCTCCGGTCTCGCCCGGTTTCACCATAACCCGCACCCGTTCAATTACCTTTCCGTTTACCGTGCCCGCGGCATTAGCAACGTCCGCGTTTTCCGTAAGAATGAACTCTCCCTTCATCCGCTTTACCGCTTCGGGCAGATACGCCTGCACCGGCGCCCCGACCCCGATGATCGGCAGTCGGATATTGGCGGAAAAATTAATGCTCCGGCCCGGCTCATTATTCTTCGCATACAGCTGCCGCATCAGTATACCGCTGTCTTTGGCGCCGGAAAGCTCGAATCCCGGTTCTTCGATACTCAGTAGTTTTTCCAGGAGAACGGAAAATAATTTAAAGCCGATGGCATCCATCACCGCTTCGATGAACCGCTTGGCCCCTTTTCCATACCGCCTGGAAAGGATATCAACACCAATCTCGGCGGCTTCCCTGCTCCAGCCGGTAAAATCTCCCTTCACGTGCAGGATGTCGGTAGGGGTAAGATTGGCCCGATGAATGGCCCCAAGATTAACAAGCCGTTTCCACGGAATAAGATTTGAATCTTTACCTAAAAGCCTTCCGGTCATGTAGAGGGTGTGTGGACCTTGCTTAATAAGGTCAAGGACCTGCTTTTCCGTAGTCTGCAGGATCGATTCATCCGGGGCCCTTGAAAAAAAGAGCGTGCATGTCGGCTGTGCTTCAAGAGGCGAGAAAGCGCTGTCGTAAACAGCCCGCAATTCATCCAGCAGATAAGGATGTTCCGCCACGCTCCAGGAGAGGGGGAACACCTTTTGCGGTCCCACAGAAATGATCCCGTTCTTGCTTACCTGAACAAGGCTGTCGCCGCCTAGGCCGATCGTAGTAATTTCCGCGGCCTTCACCCGCGTAAACCATCCCCCCACTTTTGCTCCCTCGTCCCGGAGTATCGGTTTTCCCTTCCGAAGAACCGCTATGTCGGTGGTCGTCCCTCCGATATCAACCACCACTCCATCTTCCGTGCCTGCAAGGGCCTTCGCTCCGATAAGGCTTGCAGCGGGTCCCGAGAGTATCGTTTCAATGGGTTTTTCCAACGCCGTCTTTTCACTTATAAGACTGCCGTCTCCTTTTACAATCCGTACCGGCGCATCGATCTTCTTGGCCCGTAATGTCACTTCTACGGCGTCAATCAGCTCTTTTATAAGGGGGAGAAGCCGCGCGTTGAGCACAGCCGTTACGGTGCGCTCATAAACCCCGAGGTCGCCGCTCAGCTGATGGCCGCACACGACAGGGTACCCGGTCGTCTCACGGATAAGCCGTGACACCTCCAGTTCCTGGTCCGGATTCCGCACGCTCATATACCCGGATACTGCAAAAGATTCCACTTTTCCGGCCATGTTGGTTATCGCGTGCCGGGCTTCTTCAGGATCTATCGGTTTTTTCTCGTGGCCGTGAATATCATAACCGCCGGAAATGGTTACGTACTGTGAAGTAGGAAGCTCCTGTCTGACATCGATCCCGATGAGGATGAGACCGACATCAGCGCCCTGCCCTTCCACTGTGGCGTTGGTGGCAAGGGTCGTGGAAAGGCAAGACATTCTGATGTTATGAAGGACCTGCTCTTTGATCCCCTTTTGTTCGAGGTCGCCGAGCAGGTTGTCGAGACAATTGCTGATGGCAAGGGTAAGGTCATACCGTGTGGTAATTACCTTCGTCTTGGAAACAATTTTTTCTTCGTCGAGGCCGAAAACGACCCCGTCGGTAAATGTTCCCCCGGTATCAATGCCAAGCGCATAGTTGTTCTCCATTTCTATTTGACCAGTTTCTCCTCTGCATCCTTCGTTATTTGTCGGATTTTCTTTACCACATCATCGGGAAGCGGTTCCGCCTCATAGTTTTCGAGGATATCGACGGCCTTCTCATTTGCACGGTCGAAGAGGGTCTTTTTCCCGTCCGCTACCCAGTTTTCAAAACTGATTCGAGGAAACATTTCCGGATACCACGCTTCTTTAAAATGCGAAAACGTGTGTTTGTCCGAGAGGAAATCTCCGCCGGGTCCCACGCGGTCTATGACGTCGAGGGCCAGTGTTTCGTCCGAGACTTCGATTCCGCTGGTAAACTGCCGGGCATACCCGATCAATTCGTTAGCCATAACGAGAGCTTCCATAGAGGAAGCATTTCCGTGTTCGATATATCCCACATCATGGATGAGATTTGCACCGGACTGCGCCTGCATCATGATCGATATTGCGTATTCTATCGCGGTCTGCTCGTCCACAACCTTCGAGTCTGAACAGCCGGCTGTCCCGAACATCGGAATATTGAGGTAATTAGACATATCCGCAAGGGTCGCCATCATCAAATCGAATTCCGGCGCTGCGTAAGAAAAGATGGTTGTATTCATGTCCATGATGGTGAACACACCGCCCATGATGAATGGGTTCCCTTCCTGTGTCTGCTGGTTCAAAACAAGCCCGCTCAAGCTTTCCGCGATACCGTTGGTCACCGCCCCGCCCAGCGTGCCGGGAGCAGTGCTGCCCGCCATGAGACAAGGGGTGTAAACAACCGGCAGATGTTTTTTACCTGCGAGGATCAGTTTTTGCGCCGCTTCTTCCGAATGGATGAGGGGAGAAATCGGCTCCGCGTAGAGGGTCATGATAGGATGGTTCTGCAGTTCCTTCTCCCCTCCCGCAATTATTTCACACATCTTGATGATGTCCGCGTACCCGTCAATGTCCACAGCGGTAGTAACGATCGGTTTCGACGTATTGAACACCTGGGCCTCGAACTGGTACCGGTCGTAGATGATCTGCGGTACGTCCTGAACGATACCTAAGGACATGACAAAATCGAGGTTTGGGAGCGCGTCGATAGTCTTTGTTGCCATCGAAACCGTCTCCTTGCTCGTGGGTACTCGCTGTCCGGTCCGTGGATCGTTAAAAAACGGCGTGTCGGAACCGGTGCCGTAATAGCTGTTGTTGCCTTCCAGCCGCATCACCGGTTTTCCGGTTCTGCTGTTGTGGAGGGTCACCTTTCGAGGCACCGTTTTAAGGGCTTTTTCCACCAGACGCAACGGGATCCGCACCCGGTTTCCGTCCACCCAGCAGCCGGCTTTCGTCATGATCTCAACCGCTTCCTTATCGTGATACACCACCCCGGTCCGCTCGAGTGTCTCCATTGAGCCCGCGAGCAGACGCTTACATTGTTCTTCAGTTATTACCTGATGAAGGGGCGAAGCATTTGTATTATAATTACTTCTCATTTTTATTACTCCTTTCGATTATCTACTTAGACTTTACCCGAGAAACTCGAGGACTTTGTCCTTTGCGGCAACCGCATCCGGCGCCCAGCCGT
>CAYWIK010000079.1:0-3340 GCA_964458315.1 uncultured Spirochaetales bacterium
TCTCTGTGTTGACTCCTCTTATATGTCGGTCTATCATTACAACCTGTGAAGCGTGATATTTTAATTATTGATGATAAAGAAAAATTATGTACATCCCTGCAGAAGAGTCTGCGAGGCCGGGGATACACGGCACTGTATGCTCTGAATTGGACAGAGGCGAAGAAAATTCTTTTCTCGCATGAAATCAGGCTTATTTTACTCGATGTTAAATTAGGAGAGGAAAACGGCTTGTCCCTTCTCAGGGAAATCAGAAAGTTAAAACCCGAAGTGAAAATAATTATGATTACCGGATTCGCAACCGTCGATATGGCTGTAGATTCGTTAAAAGAGGGTGCAATAGATTTTATTCAAAAGCCGATTGCCATGGGAAAATTGATCGGAGTAGTTGAAAAGGCGCTGGATACAAGGTTCGTACAGAAAAAAGAGTCCAGTAATGATGGCAAAAAGCGGTCGGGATGTGCGAATCCGACAATTGTTACAAACAGCAATGCAATGATCGAACTGCTGCAAAAAGCTTGCAGTATCGCGGATTCCGATCTATCGGTGTTAATTCTCGGAGAAAGCGGGACCGGTAAGGAACTGATTGCAGATTACATACATTATCACTCTCCGAGGAAAGCTAATGAATGTGTTAAAATAAATTGTTCCGCCTTTCCTGAAACCCTGCTTGACAATGAACTGTTTGGTCACGACAAGGGCGCTTTCACAGGGGCCGCGTCGGTGTATAAAGGGGTTTTTGAACGGGCGGATAACGGTTCGTTGTTTCTCGATGAGCTTGGGGATATGCCGATGTTTCTGCAGCCGAAGGTCCTCCGTGCAATCCAAAACAAGGAAGTCAGGAGACTGGGGGGAAAGGAGACGATACATATTGATGTCCGTTTTATTGCTTCCACTAATAAGAATCTTCAGGAGTATATAAAGAGAGAAAAATTCCGGGAAGATCTTTTTTATCGTTTAGGGGCGGCGCGGCTCCATGTTCCTCCGTTACGAGAAAAAAAGGAAGATATACCGCTTTTAATCGATTTCTTCCTTGAAAAAATGAATGAAAAACGAGAAGAACCAAAGGTAATCGAGGATGTGGTGATTGAAATCCTCACAAAATACAATTGGCCGGGAAATATACGGGAACTGGAGAACGCCATCCGCTACAGCGCGGTGGTTTCCAAACAAAAACAAATAAAAGTTGAGGATTTACCCCCTTATTTAACCCCTTCCGGGGGGACCAAAGGTAATACAGCCAATAACCTTGAGGAACATGAGAGAAAAATAATAGAAGAAACGCTGAAACAAGTAAACTTTAACAAGAAAAGGGCGGCGGAGATTCTCAATATCAGCAGGGTGACCCTGTACCGAAAAATCGAAAAATATAATATCTATGTAGAAGAAAATGTCTGATCGCGATTTTATTTCCTTCCACAATGTGTCATTCCCTTCCTATCACAACAGTTCTCTTACTAATTTCGATTTTGCCGTTCGAAAAGGAGAAATTCACGCTCTCTTAGGCGAGCACGGATGCGGGAAATCGATCCTCTGCAAGATAGTAGGAGGCGTTATTCAGCAAAGGTCCGGAACCATACGTATAAACGGTAAAGACATTTCGCACCTTACAACGAAAGCCGCCCACCGCTACGGAATCCGTATCATCACTCAGGAAAACCAAATGTTCGAGCACATGACTGCCGCTTCCAATTTGTTTCTTAACAACAGAAATGTGTTTCGGGTTCCTTTCAAATCGCATCGGAAGCTTTGCCGGAATGCCGAGGAATATCTCGAAAAATGGAATATCGACATAGATCCCGAGACCGAATTATGGAAACTGAATGCGGGGGACCGGCTTCTCGTGCATGTGTTAAAAAACCTCTATTATGAACCGAAACTGCTTGTTCTAGATGAGTGCTTTGAAAAATTGACCGCCTCGTACCGGGAAAAACTCAAAAACATACTAAGAGAAATGAATGCCAAGGGAATGACGATTCTCTATGTAACCCATAAAATCGATGAGCTGTACGAATTTGCCCACCGGGTCACGATTGTACGAGACGGAAAAATTCTTTACACAGATTCGGTGGACAAGACGGACAAAATAAATCTTATTCGTCTCACCTACACGCAGATGCCTGAAGAAGAGAAGTCCGAGGACCCTACTCAAGAGTTTTATACGCTTTTAAAATACAACCAGGCTATTCTCGAACGGCTTCCGGTCAATTTAGTAGTAGTTGATTATGAAAAGCGGATAAAAATCATCAATGACGCGGCAAAGACTTTTTTCCGGGTAAATGATACCCGCTATTTTAACAATCCCCTTTCGTATCTATTTCAAGAGAACGAACAAGCTGTAGACGGCCGTATCCAAAAGGCGGTGGATGAGAAGATGTCCACGGCCTTTTATGACCAAAAAATCAATATTCATAACAATATTCGCCGAGTCAATTTGACTATTTTTCCGGTCTTCGACGGAAACTATTTCTTAGGCTCCATCGTGATCTTCAATGACGTCACTGAACAGGAAAAACTACGGGAACAGATCATCCTCTCTGAAAAATTGTCCTCTATCGGACTTCTTTCCGCCGGGGTTGCTCATGAGATCAACAACCCCTTAGAAATTATTTATCACTATTTAGACCACATCCGTTCAGCGAAAAATCCGACTGAAATAGATGAAGTGGTCTCAAACATCGAATCAGAAATAGAATCAATTTCCAACATTATAAGAAATCTGATTAATCTCGGCGGCAACAACATGGAGAAAGAGGAAAAGATAGAGCTGAACGAGATGATCGACAGCATTATTAAATTAGTAAAATATAACGCGCATCATCGAAATATTTCAGTTACCTTTCAGCGGAACGCCGGGGAATGTTTTGTCTATGCTAAATCCACCGAAATTAAACAGGTTGTGCTCAATATAATAAAAAACGCCTTCGAAGCGATGGACAAAGAAGGAGAACTGATTGTCGAAACTTCGGAGATAATGGAAAACGGCACAAGGTTTCTCAAAACCGATTTTAAAGATACCGGAAAAGGGATTAATGTTACAAACAAGAATGACTTGTTTCTTCCATTTTTTACAACGAAAGAAGGGAAGGCTGCTAATTTAGGGCTCGGACTTTCGATAAGCTTTTCGATTGTGCAAAATTACGGCGGTAGGATCGATGTTACTACGAGGGAAACCGGCGGTTCCGTTTTCTCTGTTATTCTTCCACTTTTAGAAGATGGTGCAGTGTAACAATATGTAACAATGATACTGTTACATGTTACAACTTTGAACACTCCCGTGTCGGAGGGTAGCAGAGAATAACGGCTTAAAAAGCGTAAAAACTCCATATTTCTGCTATAATTC
>CAYWIK010000079.1:3440-8676 GCA_964458315.1 uncultured Spirochaetales bacterium
TAGCAGAGAATAACGGCTTAAAAAGCGTAAAAACTCCATATTTCTGCTATAATTCTTTCAATTATTCCAATTCATAATGTTGGTATAAAAAATGCTAATGTTATGACAAATGCTTTTAAGGAGCGTTCTCTAAAAATGTCAAATGTAATAAATGCAAATGGAAAGCCAAGAATTTTACGCTCAAGTCTTAAAAAACTTTTTATGTTTAGAGAAACCGGTGTATTTATTGCCCTTGCAGTCATATTTATCGGTTTTTCTATCGCTACTCCCGATTTTCTGACAATTAATAACATCATAGCAATAGCCCTTCGAATATCCCAGTATACGATTATGGCATGCGGGATGACGATGATTATAATTTCCGCTGAAATTGACCTATCGGTGGGAGCATTTTTCGGTCTGGCTTCCGCGTTAATTGCCCGCATGGTGAAAAGCGGTATAAATGTATGGATTGCCTTTGTCATTGTTCTCTTTATCGGTGCGGTTTCCGGTGCGATCACCGGTATCATTACAACGAAAATTCGGGTGCCGTCGTTTATCGTCACCCTTGGATTGTTGAATATTTTTAAGACCCTTACCCTTATCGTTACCGGTGCCTGGGTCATATCGGGTTTTGATGGAGAGATGACGTTTTTTAAAATCTTTTCGGGCGAAATAAATATTTTTCCGGTTGAAATAATCTGGATGATTGTAATTCTTGTAATAAGTTCTATTATTCTAAATAGATCGGTGTACGGATACAACTTATTTGCCACCGGCGGGAATAAGGTGGCTGCTAGCTTGTCCGGAGTCGATACTGACAGAATAAAAATTATCGCATTTATCATTTCTTCAGTCTTAGTGGCCTTAACCGGTGCGATCGGTTTCTCGCACATAACTTCGGCCAGCCCGGAAGGAGGTGTCGGCAGGGAACTCGATATTATTGCCGGAGTGATCGTCGGCGGAACAAATCTTTTCGGCGGAGTAGGGACTATTTTCGGCACCTTTTTAGGAGTTGCAATCATCGGTGTTATTCGAAACGGATTGATTATGGCGGGTATCCAATCTTATTGGCATTCATTTTTCATTGGCCTCATTATTATTGTGGCTGTCATTATCAATACCCTTCTCGAGAGGAAAAAAAATTCGAATTAATTATGTATAACGCGTGCGCACGTTTGTTATAAAAAAAACAATAAGGAGATCAGTATGAATAGAAAGATTGTAATTATCGCTATTGCGGTATTGATGCTGTTCGCTACAGTGTCCATATTTGCAGGAGGAAAACAGGAAAAAGGCGGAACGACTGCCGGTTCTTTGGCGCCCGAAAAGGAACTCGAATTCATTTATGTAAGCCATGCCCCGAACATCAACGTTTTCCAAACCATGCGCGAGGCTTCCGAGGACGCCGCGAAGGCTATCGGAAACATAAAGGTGACCTGGATGGGACCTGACAAGGTTGGGGACATTAATGAACAAAAATCTATTCTGGAAATGGCGATCAACAAAAACCCGGACGCCATCATGACGACCACTAATAATCCCGACGCGTACGACGAAGTAGTCAATAAAGCGGCTGCCAAAGGGATCCCGGTATTTACATACAACATCGACAATCCGGACACCGATCGGATATGTTATGTGGGACAGGAGTTCCTTTCCGCCGGAAACAAATTCGCAAAAATGGGAATAGAAATGCTGAAGGACCGCTTCCCCGGCCAGAGTAGATACAAGGTTGCCATATTCACCGGAGAAGCCGGGAACTATGCTCTTGAACGGCGAATACAGGGAACAAGAGAGATTTTTGACGCCGATCCTTCAATTGAGCTTATCGATGTGTTTATCACTTCTTGGGACCAGACCGAAGCTTATAATCTCATCTCGGAAGTTTTTCAGAAGTATCCCGATTTAAAAGGGGCGTTCGGCATGGATGCGTATTCGGAGTTCATCGGTAAATACGTACACGACAAAAAGAAGAACGGCGAAGTAATTGTCGGAGGGTTTGATATTACGGACCAGGCGGTTGAATACATAAAAGAAGACGCAATGCAGTATCTCGTCGGGCAAAATACCTACATGCAGGGTTGGATGCCGACAATACTTGCCTATATGTACCTCGAGCAGGGGAAACTGCCGCCGGACCTTGTCGATACAGGCGCCCCGGTAATCACAAAAGATAACTTAGAAGATGCGGACCTAGCATCGTAATAAGAGAAAGCATTGAACCGGCCGGGCACGTTTGCGGAAACGTCTTCCGGCCGGGCATTCTTAAATGACAAAAACCATGCACAGACAAGAACCAATATTGACGATAACAGAAGTTTCAAAGTCCTTTCCCGGTGTCAAAGCTCTGAACTCGGTATCATTTGAAATCCGCAAAGGGGAAATCCACTCCATAGTCGGGGAAAACGGTGCCGGTAAATCTACACTGACTAAAGTGATCACCGGTATTCATCAGCGGGATGAAGGTAATATTTATTACGATGGGAAAGAAATTAATTACAAGCACATCAGCGAGAGCATGGCTGAGAAGATATATCTAGTTTTTCAGGAGTTGTCCCTGTGCAGTAACCTGACGGTTTCTGAAAATATCTTCTTAGGAAAGTTGGGACTCAAATTCCCGAGCAAAAGCGGTTTCATTTCAAAACGGCTTCTCATGAATGAAGCGGACAAACATCTTAAGAGTCTCGGTATAGAACAAATGGATGTACGGGAACGGATTGAAAGAATGGAGGTGGCCGAGCAGCAGCTTGTCGAGATTGCGAAAGCCCTGGTGTTGAAGCCGAAGCTCTTGGTCCTTGATGAACCAACCTCCGCCCTTACGGAGAATGAAGCGGCCAATCTTTTTTCACTGATGCGGCGGCTGCAGAATGATGGTGTAACCATCATTCTTATTTCACATATTATCGAAGATGTGTTTACTATTTCCGACAGGATTACGATCTTGCGGGACGGTGAACATGTTGCAACTAGAAAGAAAGAAGATATTACGATGGATGAGATCGTCCGTCTTATGGTTGGAAGAAAAATTCAGAAGGTCGAAGTGCACGAATTCGAAAGTGAAGAAACTTTACTGGAAGTTCGCAATCTCGAGTCGTCTAAATTGCAAAAAGTTTCTCTTTCCCTTCGAAAAGGAGAAATTTTAGGGTTGATGGGACTACAGGGTTCTGGAAACGCTGAGTTACTCCGCTGTATTTTTGGAAGCCGTAAAGCACAGGGTGAAATTATCGTAAACGGAAAGAAATGTTCGATCAGGCAGCCTTTGCACGCTATTCGAAACGGAATAATTTATGTGCCGGCAGACAGGAAAACCGAAGGCCTTATCGATTCGCTGGATTTAGGGTTTAACCTGGGGTTTTTGAACCTCCGAAAATACCAACGATTCGGTCTGGTAATCGAAAAAAAAATCTACGAAATTGCACGGTCGCTGGCGGAGCTATTGGAAATTCGCTATACAAGATTACAACAGAATCCTTATAAATTGAGCGGCGGTAATCAGCAGAAAGCGGTAATCGGTAAAGCCCTTGGGATCGATCCGCGGATCGTGCTGCTTGACGACCCTACCCGAGGCGTAGACATCGGCGCAAAGAACGAGATATATAAAATTATCCTCGCGATGTCTCAAAAGGGGAAGGGAATTCTGTTTTTATCAACAGAGTTGCCCGAGCTTCTCTCCCTCTGTCACCGGATAATCGTCTTTTTTAACGGCCGCATGGTCGGCGAGTTTGTACGAGGGGAGGCCACTGAAGAAACGCTTATGTTGAAGGCGTGTGGCTTAGGGTGATAGGTGAAAGGAGGTTGATAGTGACCGGCAAAGAACGGATAGAGAGAGCGTTGGAGCATAAAAACGGACCGGTCCCGATCGATTTCGGTGGCGGTCCGACGTCGGGAATACACTGCAGCGTTGTAGAGGCGCTCCGGAAGTATTACGGGCTTTCCTCTTCGCCGGTTAAGGTATATGAACCGTTCCAAATGCTTGGTTATATAGATGCCGATTTAAAAGAGGCAATGGGCGTCGATACGGAGCCATTATGGAACCCTTACACAATGTTCGGGTTTACAAATCACGATTGGAAGGAATGGAAAGCACCATGGGGGCAGATCGTGCTTGTTTCAGCAGATTTCAAGATGTCCATAAACGAAAAGGGTGATGTATTTCTCTATCCGGCGGGCGACACCTCTGTCCGGCCGAGTGGGAAAATGCCGAATAACGGTTTTTTCTTTGATGCTATTATCCGGCAGGATCCGATTGATGATGAGGACCTTAATCCGGAAGACAATCTTGAGGAGTTTCAGCCCTTTTCGGATGAT
This sequence comes from uncultured Spirochaetales bacterium, assembly GCA_964458315.1. Taxonomy (GTDB): domain Bacteria; phylum Spirochaetota; class Spirochaetia; order SPDA01; family CAZSGZ01; genus CAYWIK01. Next base: position 7,731 of record CAYWIK010000079.1, read on the forward strand.
GTGTTCAATTATTTTTCTGAGATGAAATCAATACTGGAAAGTTCAACCTATTTTATATTCGGTAATTTCGGCGGAACGGCCTTAGGCGATATCGCCCTTGTTCCCGGGCCTGGATTGAAACATCCGAAGGGGATACGGGATGTAACCGAATGGTACGTTTCGACGGCCAGTAGGCAGGACTACCTACATGCGGTGTTTTCGGCGGAGACGGAAACAGCTTTGCAGAACCTTGAAAAGCTATATCGAGTTGTCGGCGATCTTCCCGGCCTCGCATATATTTGCGGGACCGATTTCGGTACCCAAACATCGCAGTTTTGTTCAACCGATACCTATCGGGAATTATATATGCCTTATTACAAAAAGATAAACGACTGGATTCATCAAAACACGTCATGGAAGAGCTTTAAGCATTCCTGCGGTTCGGTAGCAGCATTTATGCCGCTGTTTATCGAATCCGGGTTTGATATTATCAATCCTGTTCAGCTTTCGGCTGCCGGGATGGACGCGAAGCAGCTCAAATCTGAATTCGGTGAAAATCTTGTTTTCTGGGGCGGCGGGGTGGACACGCAAAAAACCCTGCCCTTCGGAACGCCGGAGGAGATCAGGTCCGAGGTCCTGCAGCGCTGTGAAATATTTTCAAAAAACGGCGGATTTGTATTCAACAGTATCCATAACGTGCAGGCAAAAACTCCGATCAAAAATTTTGTTGCGATGATAAACGCGGTAAAAGAATTTAATGGAGAATGAAATTTGAGACTTTTATTTAATTCATCAATTCGATCTTCGGACAGCTTGCCGATGTAATCAGTTAAAGTCTGCTTCCGAGTACTCATGAACTCATCACAATATATAGAACTTTCATGTTTAAGCCCCTTATCAATGCCCAGCCCCTCACTCCAGACAGCAGAGGTCCATGTCCTTTGCCGCTTTTGTTTCGTCTAAGCGG
>CAYWIK010000080.1:0-2743 GCA_964458315.1 uncultured Spirochaetales bacterium
AGGTCGTCGAAAATCCACGGAACCAATTCCGATACCGTGGGATGGGGAATGACGGTATTCTGCAGGGTGGTGTACTTCACGCCCCCCTGAATAGCGAGCGCGAGCATGCCGATGATCTCATCGCCTCCCGCGCCGAAAATGGTCGCGCCGAGGATTTTTTTGGTCTCCTTTTCTACGATTACCTTCATGGTTCCCCAGGTTTCAGCTTTTTCTTTCGCCCTGCTCACCGAACTCATCGGCATGGAACCGACAAGACAATCGATTCCCGATTCGGCAGCCGCGGCCTCATTCATCCCGACCCGTGCAAGGGGCGGATCGATATACATCGCATAGATCATGGTCCGGTCGGAGATTTTCCTTCCCCCGCCATGCAGGTAATGGTCCAAAAAGACCTGGCCGTCGTGCACCGACGTATGGGTAAAAGCGCCTCTCCCGTTTACATCGCCGATTGCGTATATATGGTCCCGGCTCGTTCGGCAATAATCATCCACAGAAATATACCCTTTTTGGTCGGTTTCGACCCCTGCGGCGGAGAGGCCCAAATCGGCGCTTGCGGGGACCCGGCCCGTAGCAACTAAAAGGTGCGTTCCGGCTATTTCTTCTTCCGTTTTATTCTCCCGGGATCGAAGAACGATCCCGCCGTTCCGCCGTTCCAGCCCTGCAATCGTGCAGTTCATGCGGATATCGATGCCCTCTTCTTCCAAAAGCTCCCGGGCAATTGAGCTGATCTCCGGGTCTTCCCGGCCGATGATTCGGTTCCCCCCTTCGAAAATCGTCACCTCGCTTCCAAACCGGCGGAAGGCCTGCCCGAACTCCAGTCCGATATAGGACCCTCCGATTACCAGTAAATGCCGCGGCAGCTCGGTAAGGTCCAAAATGCCCCGGTTGTCGAGCCACGGTACGTTGTCGATGCCGGGAATGTCCGGTTTTCTCGCCCGGGCGCCGGTATGAATAATGATTGTTTTTCCCGCTATTTTAGCATCCCCGATCGAGACGGTGTTTTCGTCCACAAATGCACCATGGCCGGGATAGAAGTCGGTGACTTCTTCGAGCCATTTTTGAAAGCCCGAGCTCCCGTTGTTCCTTATGGTATTTACCCGCTCCATTACCCGGGGAAAATCAGTTCTTATATCCTTTATGTCGATACCGAAATCTTCTCCCCGGCCGGCCATCCGGGCCGCACGGGCGCTCGCGATAAGGGTCTTCGTGGGAGTGCACCCCCAGTTTACGCAGCTTCCCCCCACCCGGTCTTTTTCCACGACGGCGATTGAAAGATTTCGCCGTAAAAAATCCGTCAAAATGGTTCCGGTCGCCTGCCCCGTGCCGATTAATACTACATCGTATGATTTCATGTCTCCTGCCTCCTTTATAAATATTATCAAAAATATACGAAAAAATGAATCTCAAAATGGACCGGGGTATCAATTTGAAAATCAGGAGGCAGCCGCCCCCGTGTTGCCCCTTGTATTCCGGAACAAAATCCGTTATTGTTTTTTCTCAACTGAAATAAAAAAGGAGCGGATATGAAGCGGGCATGGTTCATATGCATAATTATCCTTGTGGTCTTTGCCGGAGCGGCGGTTACTTTCGGCTGTAAGGGCGATGAGGAGCAGAAAGTTTCAGAAGATTCCGGAGCAAAATCAGAGAAATCTTCGAAGCCGGAAGAAAAACCGATCGAGCTCAACTACAGTATTTTCTTCCCGGCATCCCATCTTCAGGCCAAAACGGCCTATGCCTGGGCTGAAGAGATTGAAAAAAGGACCGACGGCAGAGTGAAAATCAATATGTTTGCCGGCGGCACGTTGACCAAGGCGCCTCAATGTTACGAAGGGGTGGTCAACGGAATTTCCGATATCGGCATGAGCGTGTTCGCGTATACCCGGGGCAAGTTTCCCCTTCTCGAAGGACTCGATCTTCCCATCGGCTACCCCGACGGACTGACCGCGACCCGTGCCGCCAATGCCATGATCGAGAAATACGATCCGAAAGAGCTCGGCGACGTGCATGTGCTCTATCTTCACGCCCACGGACCGGGAATCCTTGCTTCCAAGAAAGAGGTGCGGTCTGTTGCCGATTTCGAAGGTATGAAGATCCGCGCTACCGGGCTCTCGGCTAAGATCGTATCGAGCCTCGACGCGGTCCCTATCGCCATGAGCCAGGGAGAAACTTACGAAGCCCTGCAGAAAGGGGTCGTGGAAGCTACCTTCTGCCCCGTTGAAACCTTGAAGGGATGGAAGCAGGGTGAAGTAATCAACTATGTAGTCGATACCCGGGTGATCGGATACACAACCGCCATGTTCGCCGTGATGAACAAGGCGAAGTGGGAGGCCCTGCCGGGAGACATCAAAGAGATTTTCAATCAGGTAAGCGAAGAGTGGATCGTCAAACATGGAAAGGCGTGGGACCAGGCGGACGAAGAAGGGGATGCCTATGTAAAAGAGCTGGGTAAGACCTTTATCGATTTGGATGCTTCGGAGGAAGATGCTTTAGTCGATGCAGTACAGCCTATCCTTGACGACTATGTGGAAACGACGGAAGCCAAAGGGCTGCCCGGCGGTGATTTTCTGGCGGACCTGCAGGAATTTGTGCAAAAATAAAAGTGCCTCATGAAGACGAAGAAGCAGCGCCGGCCGTTTTTTACAGGTTTACGCTTCCTCGTGCGCGCCCTGGCCATCGGCGCCGGGGCCGCGATTCTCGTGATGATCGGCGTAACGGTCACGGATATCATTTTACGGATATTCAA
>CAYWIK010000080.1:2843-8604 GCA_964458315.1 uncultured Spirochaetales bacterium
CATCGCTGCCGGCGGCGGCTTGGGCATGCTCATTCCGCCGAGTGTGGTGTTCATCGTCTATGCCCTCATGACTGAACAGTCTATCGGCGCCCTTTTTCTCGCGGGGATCATTCCCGGGATCATGATTATGGTGCTTTTTTCTCTTTTGATCGGGGTGCGTTGTAAAATCCGAAACGATCTTGGCCCGCCCGGACCGAAGAGCAGCTGGAAAACCCGCTTTCGTGAATTAAGCGGCGTGATCGAGACGGTCATCCTGTTTCTTTTTGTTATGGGAGGGATGTTTCTAGGCCTTTTTACCCCCATCGAGGCGGCGGCGGTCGGCGCCGGCGGGAGCCTGGTGATCGCCCTGGTAAAGAGAAAGCTGACCTGGGCGGTCTTAAAACAGATTCTCTTGGAAACCGTCCGGACCTCGGCCATGGTATTTTTTATCGTAACCGGGGCGGTGATTTTCGGCCGGTTTCTCGCGGTTTCTCAGATTCCTTTTGTGGTCGCCGAGTGGTTTACCGGCCTGCCTCTTCCCGGGTTCTTGACCATGTTTCTCATCATCATCTTCTTTTTAATAGCCGGCTGTTTTATCGACGCCCTTGCACTCATCCTTCTCACCATCCCCATATTCTATCCCGTTATTCTCGAACTGGGATTTAATCCTATCTGGTTCGGCGTGATGGTGGTGGTTATTACACAAATGGGAGTGATCACTCCCCCTGTCGGGGTAAACGTCTATGTGGTGAGCGGGATCGAGCGGGACATCCCGCTACAGTCGATTTTTAAAGGGGCAATCCCTTTTCTCTTTATGCTCATTCTAGCCGCGATTATTCTCGTTGTTTTTCCGCAGATCTGCCTCTGGCTCCCGAATATGAGCGGATAAGGAGGATATCTATCATGCCTCATCGAAATATTTTTAAAAAAATTCTTTTCTGCACCGATTTCTCCGAGAACGCGGACGCCGCCTTTTATTACGCGCTGAACATTGCCGAAGGTAATCCCGAATCCCGGCTGGTGCTCCTGCATATTATTCCTGAACCGGACGCGCAGTTTTGGAAGTCCTATCTGTACGAAGTCGAAGACGTTGATAAAAAAGCGAGGGAGGATATCGAAGAAAAAATTCGGACGATGTACCTTTCGAAGATTCCTTCCGAAGTCAGCTATGAGGTGAAAACCGTCGCGGGCAAGGCCGACCAAAAGATACTCGAGGTGGCTGATGAGGAGTCGGTCGATCTGCTGGTAATCGGCCGGGGGAACCGGGGAGGGCTCGGGACCTTGTTTTTCGGCAAGATCACGGAGCATGTTGCCAGGCGGGCTTCATGCCCGGTGCTTATTGTTCCGCACTAATTTCTTTCATTTTTGCACTCCGGAGAGAAGGGCCTCTGCGGTAAAAGGCTTTACTCTTTGTTCCAGTTTGGTATACAGTATACAAAATCTGGAGGTATAAAATGAAAGCTTCTGTATTGACTGACTTCGGGAAAATCGAATATCTTGATGTGCCGGAGCCTGAATTCGGGTATGACGAGGCTCTTGTCAAAGTCGCCTATTCCGGAGTGTGCGGGACCGATGTGCATGTGTCCCAAGGCCATCATCCCGCGGCCGCTCCTCCCTTAATCATGGGGCATGAGTTCAGCGGCACGGTGGAGAAAGTCGGCAAACAGAACAAAAAAGGTCTGGAACCTGGGCAGCGGGTTGTGGTCCAGCCTTTTTATTCCTGCGGTGTATGTGAACTATGCATTACCGGAAGGGACAATGTATGCCCGGAACTGAGGATTTTCGGGGTTCACAGAGACGGAAGTTTCGCCGAGTATGTAAGCGCACCCGTTCTGCGGATCCATCCAGTCGGGAAGGACGCCGACCTGAAGCTTGCGGCACTTACCGAACCGCTGGCCGTTGCTCTGCACGATGTCCGGATGAGCGGGATGAAGGTCGGGCAGACGGTGTTCGTCATCGGCGGCGGGCCGATCGGTGTGCTGATTGCAGCGGTGGCGAGGTTAAACGGCGCTTCCGAAATCTTAGTAACCGAAATCAACCCCTTTCGTAAAGACCTGCTCACAAAACTTGGTTTCGACGTGTTCGATCCTTCCAATGGGGATGTGCGGGAGAATGTCCGGAAACGAACAGCCGGCCGGGGATATGACCGGGTTTTTGAAGTTTCGGGTACGAAAAGCGGGAGCGAATTGATGCTCGAGGCGGTGAAAATCGGTGGGACCGTAATGGTAGTGGGAATACCGACGGATAAATATCCACTGGATACCGATCTCATCTTTAAACGGGAGATACGGATTCAGGGTGTACGGATCCATTCTCAAATCAACTTTAGAGATGCGGTAACCACGGCTGCGAGGCCGGAGATGCAGGAAGTCCTCAGGGCCCTTGTAACCCATGAGTTTCCACTTTCAGACCTCGACAAAGCCGTGGATCTGGCACAAAATAGCAAGAAAGTTTCAAAAATTATTATTAAATCTGTGTAATATTCGGAGTGTTTTAGAAAATGGAAAAGGTAAAAACCTTCTCTCAGATGGTCGATTTTATCAAAGGATCGGACATCGGTATCGAGCTCTTAGTGCCGATGGCCGATTCTTCGAGCGCCCTCGAAGGGGCCGCTTCCTTTCTCGAACTTGTCCCCCTCGGAGTGAATGTCCTGTTGATCGGTGACGGGGAAAAAGTTGAAGCGGCGGCGCACAAAAAGGGGCACGATTCGGCCCTGCGGAATGAAAGGGTTAAACTGGTCCAGGTCGAAACGATGGAAGGCGCACTGGAAAAAACTGTCGAAAGGATCGATAAAAACAAAAACCAGATTGTTTTAAAGGGCAACCTTACCACCGACCAGTTAATGAAGGGGCTGCTGCAGCACAAGGAAAAGGTCATTCAAAAAGGGAACATCATCACCCACATGCGTGTATTCGAGTCCCCTTTCGGTATCTGCCAGATCTGCGACGGCGGCATCAACGTTGTTTCCAACATCAAAGATGAAGAAAAACGGGAAAAAATGCTTGCTAAGATTCAGAAGAACGGTGAAGAGATAATGAGGATTTTCGGGTACCCGGACCCTGAGATGTTTGACGCAGGCAATGCCGGCAGTCTTGATGATTTAAATACGGTTTTTCGGCAAGAGTACACTGATCAAGGCCGTTTCCCGGTGCTTATGCTTTTTCCCTGGATCGGACCGGCCAATATCATCTATAAAGCAATCGCCGGCACTCCCTGGGACCTTGTCTACGAAAGAGAGTTGTTTTCTTCGGGCGCCGGTCGGACGGTATTGTTTACCTGCAGGGGCTGCGGGGGTGCGGATGCCGACGAAAGGCCTGCTGAAGGACGTTCGCTGCTTATCGCCATGCCGGAAAAGGATGCCGATTATGAGGACAAGAAAAAGCTGGTTGAATTGGTTATCGGTGATGCGAAATCCGCCGGCGTCGAACAGCCCAAAATAGCGCTTCTCGATTTTACCGAACAGTACGCCGCTTTCCCTGACACCCCCTCTATCCGGGAAAGCAGGAGACTCGTTGAACAATTCGAAGACCGAGGCGATTGTATCATCGAAGGACCTATGGCTTTTGATCTGGCGGCTTCGAAGGAAGCTGCGAAAACAAAAAAATATGAAAGCCGTGTGGCCGGGGAACCGGATGTACTTTTTGCCCCGGACTTTACCGCCGGAGGAGTCTTAACGGAGATCTACCGGAACTGGAAACAGCTACAAATGCCCTGGCCCGGAGGAGACATCTCAATCGGAGGAGCAGTACCGATTCTCATTCCCTCCCGTTCCGATTCATCGAAGCACAAGCTCCGCTCTGTTATAGCGGCCGCCTATGTAACGATGCGCCAGGATGAAGTATAGAACCCAATATTTATAAAGTAAGGCCCAGTTCCGCGAGTTTTTCTTTCCGCGGAATCCCCATATCGTTCCATCCGCGGACCTGATAATACTCATTGAGCATGATATTAAACGGCGGAAGTTCATTGGTCCCTCCCCCCCGCCGATGAAGCTGGATACGCAGGGGGAGCTGATCGTCTTTCCTCGTGACTCCGTGGCGGACATTGTACATGCGTTTGAGGTTGAAAATCCGTTCTCCCGTCTCCATAAATTCTTTCGGCGTAAGGTCCCAGCCCGTTGCGCCCTTTAAATAATTGACGCACTGCTCGATCATGAGCCCGCCGTATCTTCCGAACTTACAGATAGAGAGAGAATCGAACAGGCCGGCCCAGTCCTGCATTCTTGCTGTGTATTCCGCTTTATCGGGAGAAAACCTTCCGGTCGTGGGAGGAGAGCCTAAATGTTCGACCGATCCCTCTTCGTAGTCCTGGGTGAAGGCGAGATGACATGCACCTCTGTTCGAAGTGGCATACGCCAGGGCGAGGGAAAAGTTGGCCCGAGGATCGTGGGCGGGGAGCTCTTGTCCCTTTATCTCCAAAGCAAACTCTTCCGCATTCTGTCCCAATTTTTCGGCCGCCTCACGGACTCCGCTGCTTAAAAGTTCTCCGAGGAACCCCTCTTTTCGGACGATCATTTCGAGGACCTTTAGCGCCGCCTCTCCGTTACCGAATGTAAGGTCTAAGCCGCCGGTCTGCTCTTTAGTGATGAGGCCTTTTTCATACGCTTCCATTGCGAATGCGATGATATTACCCGCCGCGATCGTATCAACGCCGTAAGCGTTGCATATTTCATTCTCTTTGATGATTGTTTCGTAGTCGTCGATGAGGCAGTTGGTCCCCATAAGGGCGGTGGTTTCATACTCGGGGGCCGCGATTTCTTCTCCGTCATATGTTCCGCCTTTCGTTCGTACGACCTTTCCGCAGCGGATAGGACAGCTGCCGCATCCGTAATCTTTCACCCGGTGGGTCTTTATCGTCGCATAGCCGGTAAGTACTTCCGCCCCGGATTTCCAGTTACCCTGGAACCAGTTTTTAATCGGCAGGTTTCCTACCTCCTCGAAAAGATCGAGTGCGCAGGTGGTCCCGGCTTCGCTCAACTCCTTTGCTCCCTCGCGCATTGAAGGGGTAATGGATTTATTGGTCGAGGTAATAAGGTCCGGGTCCGCGGCTTCGACCGTTTTGTTTCCGTTGACGACAACGGCCTTCAGGTTTTTCGAACCCATCACCGCACCGACCCCGGACCTGCCGGCGGCCCGGCCGTGTTTTCCGTCCGCAATGATGCAGGCGATCGGCAGCATCATCTCTCCGGCGGGGCCGATGCAAGCCACTTCGGATTTCTCTCCCGCTTTAGCTTGAAGCGTTTCGTGGGTGTAGAAAGTGTTTTTTCCCCACAAATCGGAAGCGCCCTCGATTACGACTTTGTCTTCGGTGATGTTTACATATACCGGGTTGTCAGCTTTTCCTTTTATAATAAGAACATCGAAGCCGCATTTTTTAAACCGGCTCGCCCAGTGACCGCCGCAGTTTGCTTCGCCGTATATCCCGGTCTTCGGTGATTTAGTAATAACCTCAAAACGGTCGGAATTAAACCCCTTTGTCCCGGTAACCGCTCCCACAGCGAAAATCAACAGGTTTTTCGGCCCTAATGGATCGGTTTCAGGGCCTGTTTCGTCGTAAAGGAAGCGGGCGCCGAGGCCGGAACCGCCGATATATTTTCTTGCCAAATCGTCGGACAATTCTTCGAACGTTATTTCACCTGTTGTAAGGTCCACCCGCGCGATTTTTCCCATATATCCCTTTGCCTGCATCCTTTGCTCCTTTCGGTTTCTATTTTTCTATACTGTATCCCAGCTGCCGCTTTTCCGCTACCACGGCCGATTGTGTTGAGTATACAATATACAAA
>CAYWIK010000081.1:0-2990 GCA_964458315.1 uncultured Spirochaetales bacterium
TCGGATGTTCGAACTCCAAGGTGGCGTGCTCGATACCGTATTCGTGGAGCATTCCTTTCACTTCTTTTTTGATTTCCTCCATCTCCGAAAGGGAAAGGTCACGCTTCAGAACCACATGGCAGGAAAAGATATTGTAGGTCCCGTCGATCGACCAGAGATGGATGTCATGGATATTATCGATTTTTTCATGCAGTACGATCTCATTTTTGATACCCGCGATATCGATGTCGTCGGGAGAGTACTGCAGAAATACTCGGAGGGTGTTCCGGATATTAGGATAGATCTTGAACAGCACAAAACCGGTTATACAGATGGAGAGGATAGGATCGAGGATGGGGATGTTGTAAAACTTGAGGATGATGCTGACAATAAGCACGCCGATCCAGCCGAGCACATCCTCTAAGAGGTGAAGCATCACCACCCGCTCGTTCAGCTTGTGCCCGCCCCGAAGCCTGAGAACCGCAAGCCCGTTTACGACAACACCCACCATGGCAATGACGAGCATACCCGTCGAATGGACCGCTTCAGGATGAATAATCCTCGGAATCGCCCGGGTGAGGATAAATACCGAACCCATGAGGAGTACGAGGGAGCTGAACAGAGCGCCGAGAAGAGAGTATCGCTTATAGCCGAAGGTAAGTTTATCCGTGCTCCCCTTCCTCGAAATCTTTTCGAACCACCAGGAAACACCGAGAGTGAATGTATCTCCCAGATCGTGGACCGCGTCCGAAAGGATCGCTATACTGTTGGTAAACACCCCGCCGGCGATCTCGATGACGGTAAACCCGAGGTTTAAGAAAAAAGCGACGGAAATGTTTTTCGAGCTGTCATGGTGATGGTGCCTGTGATCAGCCGCCATAAAACGCCTCTGCTCCCGGATAGTGCAGTTTCCTGCGCGCCAGCTGTTCCGAAAAAATCAGATATTCGCAAAAACCTTCCGATTTGAGTTCCCCCGCCTGGTACAGCCCGCAGCGGATCCGCGCCTTTTTTTTATCCTGCGACTCGAGCCGGCCGCGGACTTCGATTTCCCCGGCATCCACACTCACCGATTTTTGAAAGCTTACCTGTATCGAACCGGTCATCCCCGATGTTTTACACTTGACAAAAACAACCCAGCTTGCAAGCTCATCCATCAGGGTGGCCTGAATGCCTCCGTGGAGCACCCGGAAATATCCCTGATACTGCTCCTCGGGAGACCACCTGCTTACGATCTCATCCCCATCCTCATAAAAAGACATCTTAAGACCGAAGCTGTTTCCAGGATCGCAGCCGAAACAGTTGTAACCTTCATACTGTGCATAGGGGTTCATCAATTTTCTCATACGCATAAGTATCCATCAAAAACAACCCTCATTTCAAGTAAAATTTGCCGGATTTGTCGAACCGCCGTGAAAATCCGACCTTGAGGAAATCCCCTTCCTCCGGATACACTGCACCCATGAACATTCAGATCATCGGCACGAAAAAAGATTTCGACACACAGAAAGCCCTTCGGTTCTTCAAGGAACGGGGATTCAAACCTCAATTCCGGGATGTGAAGGAGAAGTCCCTCTCTCCCGGAGAACTCGGAAACATCACGAAGTCGGTTCAGGCTGAAGAGTTGGTCGACCCGGAGAGTAAGGAGTACAAAAAGCGGGGATACGCGTATATGGAATTCGACCCGGCAGAAGAAATCCTCGAGCGGCCGCTCCTCATGAAAATGCCGGTTGTCCGCTCCGGAGGGAAAGCAGCGGTCGGCTATGCCCCGGAAACCTGGGAAGGGTGGCTCGATGAAAACGATGCAGAATAAAAACCGGCTCGTTCTGTTTTTCGCATGCACCTTTCTCCTTTCCTGGATTGTCTGGCTCCCCGGACTTCTGCACGCCTGGGGTGTAATCCGGCTCGCCCATGCCGGGCAGACGCTGGTGCAGATCGGTGCATACGCTCCAACCGTTATCGCCTTGCTGCTCCTTCGGTCAACTTCCGGGCCGAAGAGTTCCGGTGCGAAGCGGGGAGAAGTAAAAGACCTGCTGCGGCGGGCGGTGGAGACCAATTTCAGCCTAAAATGGTACTTCTTCGCGATCCTTCTCGCGCCGATGTTAATGGGAATCGCCTATCTTCTTACCAATCTTACCACCGGATTGACCCTCCAACTCGAAATTATCAAGAAGCCGTATCTTCTGTTCATTTATCTGCCCTATATTCTTTTCCTCGGAGGGCCCTTGGGAGAAGAGCTGGGATGGCGGGGATTCGCCCTTCCCCGTTTACTCGCCAAGGTTCGGCCGATATCCGCAGCGGTGGTCCTGGGCATCATCTGGTCGGTGTGGCACCTGCCGCAGTTTTTTATGGAAGGGACCGTCCAAAACCTCATCCCCTTTTACGGGTATGCGGTTGTCACGGTGTACAATTCGGTTTTTATCACCATTCTGTTCCTAGCCACCGGAGGAAGCGTTTTCCCGGCAATTCTCTACCACCTTTTTTCGAACTTCTCCTACAGTCTCTTTCCGATATTTCAGACCCGAAGCGGACAGATATGGATTCTTGTTGTGTTTACGTCGGCGGCTGCCGGTATTGTCTTAGGTTTTCGGAAGCTTCTCTTTTCAAAATCGACCTAATTCTCTACAGGCGCGACTCCACGTTCTTTCAGCGAACCGGCCGGTCGAGCTAACTCCTATACCGCAGCAAGCCGCTTGTTCATCTGTTCCTGCAGGGTCGAGTTGATGAATGTGGCAAGGTTGAGTTTGTCCTGATCGTTCCGGAAACTTTCAAACAGGATGATATAAATCTTCCTGCCCCCCTCCATCCTGCTTCCGGCCAGTTTCCCCTTTGACTTCACGATTTTGCCACGCATACTCAACTGGATGTCATCGAAATGTTTATCGATAGTCAGCACCGGTTCTTTCTCGAAATAACATGCCATTCCTCCGGAGCTAATATCGCTTATCTTCCCGATATAAAAGGAGTCCCCGACTTTGATATTGAAGCTCGCTGCCGCTTGTTCAGGAATCTGC
>CAYWIK010000081.1:3090-8144 GCA_964458315.1 uncultured Spirochaetales bacterium
TTGATAAACACAATGGCTTCTCCGATCTCACGCAGAAGTTTCTTAAGTTTTACATGGTCGTTTACCAGGTATACCTCATATTCGTAATGGGCAATCAGCTGTACCAGGTCTTTTTGGATTACGCTGTGCGGGTAGAGAAAAAACACTTTTTTTCCCAGGTTTTCACGCTGTTTTTCCGGCATCTTCCGACCACCTTTTCCTTACTATCATATTAAGGCATTTAGCCAAAAAGACAAAGTACTATTCACCGGAGGATCAAAAAAATAAAAAAAAGCCCCAGTTTAAAATCAGCAGACGCGATTACCCCATATATACTAGATGATGGAAATAAAAGACCCGCTCACCGAGGCGGCCGCCGAGCACTTTGCCATCTCCTATCTTTTTCCCTACCAGCGCCTGGTAATCAGCAACATTCTCCGGGCCGCCGGGGTGGAGGGGTTCGCACCCGCGGCCTTTATCAATCCGGTCACCGGCGAGATGGATGCCGTCGACACAGCTCCGCACCAGATCGTTATCCTTCCCACGGGTGCGGGCAAATCGCTCTGCTTTATGCTGCCGGCCCGAATGCTTCCCGGCCCTACCCTTGTCATTTTCCCCCTCCTTTCCCTTATAGCCGACCAGGAACGGAGAGTGCGGGATGCCGGGATGGAGCCGGCGGTACTGCGGGGCGGTCAAACGAGTGGGGAACGCAATGTATTGTGGGGCAGAATCGCAGAAGGAAAAATCCGGATGGTCCTAACCAATCCAGAAACAGCCCTGCAGGAGGAAACCTTGAGACAAATATCTTCTGCCCCCTTCAGCCACCTAGTCATCGACGAGACCCACACGGTTTCCGAGTGGGGGGAAAGTTTCAGACCGGTCTACCTCGAACTCGGCAGACTCATAGAAACCGCCCGAATCCCGGTGGTGACCGCCTTTACCGCCACCGCTTCCGATCTGATCATTGAAAAGGTCAAAAAAATCGTGTTCCCCGATCTTTCCCCTAATGTAATTACCGCAAACCCGGATAGACCGAACATCTCTTATAGGGTTGTACCATCCATCTGCAAAGAGTACGATCTGGCGCGGATGTTAGACCGCCGCAGCCGGTCGGGGTCGGTTAAACGGCCGGCGCTGGTGTTTTGCCGGTCCCGGGTGGGAGCGGAGATGACCGCGCGATACCTTCGAAGGCGCCTCCGGGAAGAAGAAATATATTTCTACCATGCCGGTCTCGAAAGGGAAGAAAAAACACGTATTGAAGAATGGTTTTTCCATTCGGACAACGGGATATTGGCTTCGACATGCGCGTACGGTATGGGAGTCGATAAGAAAAATATCAGGACCGTTATCCACCGGGACCTTTCCCCTTCGGTGGAATCGTACCTGCAGGAATCGGGCCGAGGCGGACGGGACCGGCAACCGGCGGCGGCGGTCCTGATCTACTCGGACGAAGATAGAAAAGCGGCAGCACGTATCGACTCTCCGGCGGAAAAAGCCCGGTATGAGTCCCTCTTCCGGTTTGCGGAAGACCGGCGGACATGCAGGCGAGAAAGCCTTTTAGCCCTCCTCGGCAGCTCTCCGGAAGCATGTTTCGGGTGTGATGTCTGCTGCGGCGATGTTCGTGTCGTGCCCGCGGGAAATGCAGAAATTCTAAAGTTTATCCGGCGATACCGGCGGGGATACACTAAGTCCGAGACCGCGCAAATTCTCAGCGGAAGCATGACCCTCGAGGTGGGGGAAAAAGAACTATGGGTCAACCCGTATTTCGGCCTCTTGAAAGGCTGGAAGCAGGAGGAAATCGAGGCTGCCGTTGATGAGCTCGCGGCAAAAGGGAAGATTCGCGCCACCCGGCCATTTATATGGGGCAAAACTCTTACCGGTAACATAAAAAAATAAATATAATAGATATTATTGACGTTAATAATATAATGGTATATATTCTTTTCCAGTAATATGAAACAAAAGGTACTTGTCGTAGACGACCAGCAGATTATTCTCCGCGGAATGAAAACCTTTTTAGAAGGAAACGGCTATTCCGCGGCAGCGGCTGAATCGGGGAAACGATGCCTCGAAATGCTTCAAGACGGCTACCGGCCGGATGTGATCCTTATGGATTTAGACTTAGGCATTGATGAAGAGCTCGACGGGATAGAAACAGCGGAACGGATACTAAACGAGGAGAAGTACCATATTCCGATCGTGTTCATCTCGGGCCACACGGACAAAAACACCGTCGAGCGTGTGAAGGCGGTAACCCATTACGGACTCGTGCAGAAGACCAGTGGAAACGAAGAGTTCATCCTTGCGGCCCTCGACGCGGCCATAGAAGTCTTTAGGTCTGAACAGTATTATAAAAATATTGTCGAACTTTCACCCTACGGTATTATCACGGCGGATACAAAAGGCAAGGTGACTTCGATCAACCGGACATTTGAAAAATTGTCCGGTTATTCGAAAAAGGAAATCGAAGGGAAACATTTTACCGGAATCCCGAAGTATGCCCGGTTGTTAACGAAAATATTTGAGGGAGAGTTGATGGGCGAGCCTATAGAGTTTGCCTGGCGCCGCAAGGACGGCGAGGAGCGGACCGGCGAAGCATATGCTGCTCCGGTGAAGGTCGGGGACAAAACAATCGGATTGCAGGCGCTGGTCTTTGACATTACGGAGCGTAAAGAGAGGGAGCATGCCGCGGAAGCCCTTGTGCGGGAAAAAGATTTTCTCCTCCGGGAAATGCATCACCGGATTAAAAACAATCTCGCCATGATTTTATCCCTCATCAATCTAAAATCGAGAGAAATGCCTGAAGGAATGGACCTGAAAGACTTGATCAGCCAGATCAATGCAATCCGGCTGGTTCACGAAAAACTCCAAACCGGAGATGCGGTGTCGACTATCGATTTCCCCAGATATGCCCGGGAACTTATCGTGACGTTACTCAACACCTGGGAAGAATTAAAGGTCTCCCTCGATTTTTATATGGACGACATCGCCCTTGATTCGAAAACAGCCCTTTCTTTGGGATTGATTATGAACGAAATCGTCTTAAACGCGCTAAAACACGGCTTTTCAGGTACGGAAACTGATAAACAGGAACAAAGCCCGAAAATCAAAGTTGAATTAACAGAGAATACAAAAAAAGAAATGTACCATCTCTATATTACCAACAACGGGGCGCCCTTTCCTGAAAATATCGACCTGCAGAACCCCGGCACCCTGGGTCTTCGGCTGGTTTCCGCCATGAGCGAACAGATCGGCGGATTCGTAGAACTGGTAAAACAACCTCATCCCGAATTCAATCTATATTTTCCGATATCCGGCGATTAGATAGAAGTTTTCCCCCCTCTCTGATACACTCATCTCCGTGAAAGTAACATTCCTCGGAACCGGAACGTCCCACGGAATACCGGTCATAGGCTGCACCTGCAGTGTCTGCACCTCCACCAACCCGAAGAACAAAAGAAGCCGCTGTTCCGTATGGGTGGAGGATGAAAACACCTCTATCGTGATCGATACCGCCCCTGATTTCAGACAGCAGGCGCTTCGGCAAGGGATCGGTACCCTCGATGCAATCCTCTTTACTCACGCCCACGCGGACCATGTCCACGGACTCGACGACATCAGGCCCTTTTCATGGACACAGACAGTCCCGGTATACGGAAACCGGGCAACCATCGAAGAAATCCAGGTCCGGTTTCAATACATTTTTATCGAGACCCAAAAGGGAGGAGGAAAGCCAAAAATCCTCTTGAATGAAATCAAATCTTCTTTTCAAATAGGGACCCTTGCCGTCATACCGGTACCGATCTTCCACGGAAAACTGAACATATTGGGTTTTCGGATCGGAAGTTTTGCCTATATTACCGACTGCAGCGGTATTCCGGAGGAGAGTTACCCTCTTTTAACGGACCTCGATGTGCTGGTAATCGGCGCGCTTCGCTACAAGGCCCACGAAACCCATTTTTCCGTTTCTCAAGCCCTGGCTGAAATCGAAAAAATCAAACCGCGGCGGGCGTATTTTACCCATCTTTGTCATCGGATTGAGCATGCCTCATTGTCGTCGGAACTTCCCGGTCATATTAGACCGGCATGGGACGGACTTACCCTTTTCCCGAAAAAAGATGGAAGAGTTATACCACCTTGGTAACTTTACCGCTGCGCAGACAAGCTGTACATACCTTGATGGTCTTTGTTGTTTTACCCACTAACGTCTTCACTTTGATGATATTGGGTTTCCATACCCGCCTGGTTTTATTATGGGCATGGCTTATATTGTTCCCTGAGATTGTTCCTTTTCCGCATATTTCACATCGTCTCGCCATTTTTTTCCTCGATATTGTAACGATTCGTCAGTTTGAGAGGAACACGATAGCAGAAAACCGGCTTTATGTAAAGTACATCCCGCCGATTCGGCAGGCATTTTAGTGACCCCGTTTACCCGGCGCGTCCTGCAGGTCATACAGGCTATTCCCCGGGGCCGGGTATGCACCTACGGGGGAGTTGCCGCCCTGGCCGGTAATTCCGGAGCGGCCCGGCAGGTGGTCCGAATCCTTCACTCCATGAGTAGGAAACACGGCCTGCCGTGGCACCGGGTCATCAATGCCCGAGGCCGGATAGCAATCAGAGATGAGGAAGGTTTTCGGCTGCAGCAGGCGCTGCTTCGTGAAGAAGGGGTTGAGGTGACGGAAAACGGGAAAGTAGACCTGGGAATGTATCTCTGGACCGGGAGTGAACATGAATAAGCGCTACTTTACTTCGAGGCAATATAACCGGTCGATCCATATTCCCGTGGTCTCATAGAGAAGGTTTCTTGCCTCTTCCGCCCGCTCCTTAAAGGGCTCTCCCGGCGCTTCAAGAAATTCGGCAGCCGATTTCCCCTTTTCCGGATTCGCTTTAATTGCCGGAACGGCACGATGATTACGAAAATAATATTCCGCCTGTTCAACCGGCCGCTGCAGCAGGTACGCCTGGAGTTCGTTTACCATGAGGTAGAGATTTCCCAGGTCGTAGGACATCCATCCGAAGAAAAGCTCCCAATAGGCACGCTCCCTTTCGCTCAGCTCTTCCCAAAACCGGAA
>CAYWIK010000082.1:0-8086 GCA_964458315.1 uncultured Spirochaetales bacterium
GCCTTGAACCGCTCGCCTACAACGCTCATGCCGCTCATAAGTCCGTTGTCGATAACTTCCATCGGTTTCACTCCCTCGTCCACTGCTTTCTGGGTGAGTTCACCGACCTTGTCAATTTCACCGGCGATAACTCCGTTCGCCAGTCGTTCAAAATCTGCCATTTTTACCCTCCATCATAAGTTTTTTTAATATTTAGTCAGCCGAAAACGGCTGCATGGGTGCAAACTGTTCGTTACATTTTTTTAACTCTTTTGCCGGCTGCGGAATTCTCGAAACGTTTTTTGAGCTCCGTCAACAAACCGGCAAATCCATTGGGATAGAAAATCATCACGAGGATCATCAGTACGCCGTAAATAATGATATGAAGACCCGGCAGGTTCGGCATCGACGACCGCAGATATTCTATAAAGAATACAAAGGGGAACGCGACCAGAATGCCGCCCCAGAGGAACCCCCTTCCTCCAATGTATGCTATCGCAAGAATTTCGATCGCCTTCGACGTGTGCATAATCGCTTTCGGCGTCATCGATACGAAATAATGAGCATAGAAGCCCCCTAATAATCCGGCAAAAAAACATGAAAGGGTGAAATTAAACACCCGGTAAGTAGTTGGGTTTATTCCGGAAGCCCGGGCTGCATCGAGGTTAGAGCCAAGCGCCCTGAAAGCAAGCCCGATATTAGAGGTCGTAATCAATTTCGTAATAATATAAATCACCGCCATCATGATAAGAATGATGTAAAAATACGGTCTGTTCGATGTTGTCTCCAGCAGAGACTGCGGATTCATTCCCATGGACCCCCGGGTAAGGGGAGTCAAGGTCCGCGCCAGCCCGAGCAGGGCAATACCCACGAACCAGGACATAATGGCTGCATACAGGCCTCTCAAACGCAGGGTGAGAAATCCGAGAATAAAACCTACAAACGCCGCGGCGAACCCGCCTATGAAAATCCCAACCCAGGGGTTGATGCCGGTCTGAACAATAATATGCGGCGTTGTGTTGGTAAGAATAGCCGAGGTGTATGCGCCGACACCGAGAATTGCAGCAAATCCGAAATTGACCACATTGATAAATCCCGCGGTCAAGTCGAATGCAATTGCCTGGGCCGCTAAAAACGCCCCCATTACGAGCCATCTCAAGAGAAACTCGTTATTAAAAGGTGGAATCAGGGGCAGGACCGCTATCAATGCAATGAGGATAAGTCCTGCCTTTGAAAACCCAATCCGCTGTAAAAAATTGGAAACTTTATCCGAAAAATTGTTTGTATTCCCTTGCGTGTAGTTCATTGTTCCTGTACCCCTTTTACTTCACTCCCGAATATACCTGAGGGAGCAACAATCAGAACGAGCATCATGATAACCGTCGGTACAACCTCCTCCCAGGCAACTCCGAAAAACTGCTGAGTAGCCGTCTGGAGAACGGCGACGATAAATCCTCCGATAACCGCTGCCGAGACATTTCCCAATCCTACAAGCATAACGACAAACCAGGAGAAATAGAGAGGCTTGAGCCCGACGGTGGGATATGCCTGAAACATAAAGAGCAATGCCGCACCTGCCAAGGCCGCCATGGCGGTCCCCAACCCGAAGGTAAGGGTATGGATTCGGTTGATATTGACCCCCACCATGGATGCGCCGTCCTCGTCCTGTGAAACCGCCCGAATCGCTCGTCCGGTTTTCGTCTTTCTCATGAAATACCAAAGACCGATAAGCGCTGCCGCGGCTATGCCAAAGGCGATAATCCGGTCAATCGTCATCCTGGCTGTAATAATCGTAACCGGCGAAACATCCCAATACCGCGGAATACCACGGAAGTTCGGTCCTAACACAAGGTTTGTTCCGTTGGTGAGAATAAACGAAACGCCGACCGTCAAAAGGAAAGAGTTCATGACCCATCTTGCCTTAGTCCGCACCCGCAGGGGATGGAATACGAGACGCTCCAGTCCCATTCCCAATCCGAATCCGACAACCGCAGCGATAATAAACCCGATGAAAGGAGCGATTGCTCCTAAGAAGGGGCTTGGATTTTGCATTAGATATTTATTGATCGGATTAAAGATGAAAAAAGCAACGTACGATCCGACCATGAAAGATTCCCCGTGGAAAAAGTTCGGTACGTTCATAACCCCGAGGATCAAGGTGAGGCCCGTCGCCATGAGCGCCCACATTCCTCCGGATATGATTGCGTTGATCACCTGTGACAATCCGCCGATTCTGCCCACAACGAACATCAAGACCAAGGTAGCGAAAATAACCGCCGTGGCGATCGGTTTTCGTATAAGGAAATTTTTCTTCTCCAATTGTGAAGATTCGAGTTCCTGATTTTCCCGGCTTTCTTCTGCGTGCTGTTTATCTGCCATAGTATTACCCTCTATATTCCCAGATACACATTCTGAATGTGCTCATTACTCATCATTTCCTTGCTCTCGCCTTCCATCGCCATTTTCCCCTGCTCGATTACATAAGCGCGTTGTGTAATCTCGAGGGTGGCGTTCACATTTTGCTCCACTAGAAGAATAGTCAGCCCCGAATTGTGAAGCGTCTGCAGCGCTTCGAACACATTCTGCATAAGATATGGAGCAAGGCCTAAGGACGGTTCGTCAACCAGGATAAGGGACGGTTTACACATCAATCCCCTTGCTATAGCAAGCATTTTGCGCTCGCCCCCGCTCAAGGTACCTGCAAGCTGCTTTTTCCGCTCCGCGAGCCTGGGGAAGAGCTCATATACATACTGCAGGATCCTTTCCTGCTCCTTTTCCTCTTCGATGATATACGCACCCATCAGCAGGTTTTCCTGGATCGACATATTTCTAAACAGATTGAGAGATTCAGAAATGTAACTGATACCAAGCTTTGTAATTTCATGGGCCGGAAGCCCTGTTATCTTTTTATCTTTAAAATAGATTTCTCCGCTTATGGGTTTGATCAGGCCGGCGATCGTCTTTAAAGTTGTGGATTTTCCGGCCCCGTTCGGTCCTAGAAGCGCGATAAACTCGCATTCTTCTATATTCATATTAATTTCCCACAAAACCTGGAGAATATCATACCCTGAATTAACATTTTCTAATTTCAGCAATTGGTCCCCCCCTTATGCGCCTAAATATGCCTGTATTACGCGCTTATCGTTCATGACGTCGTTGCTGGTCCCTTCCGCGATTTTTTTTCCGTACTCGAGGACCGCGATTCTGTCACTTACTCCGCGGATTACCTTCATAATATGTTCGATAATAATGATGGTAACCCCCCGATCACGGATTTTCCGTATTAAATCCATAATCTCTTCGAGTTCACCGGTCGTAAGCCCTGCGGCGAGCTCGTCGAGAAGAAGAAGTTTCGGCCCCCCTGCGTATGCCCGCGCTAAATCGAGGCGCTTGAGCTGCACCGCGTTCAGCCGTCCGGCAATGGTCTCCTTAGGAAGCGGGAATTTTACAAATTCCAAAGCCTCTTTCGCCCGTTCCCTCGGGCCCTTCGAGCTGTGCCTGATCGCACCGAAAACGGCGCCGATCTGAACATTTTCAAGAACCGAAAGTGAAGGAAAAGGCCTTGATATCTGAAATGTCCGACTCATCCCCATTCTGCACATCTGCTCCGGGGTCGATCCTTGCAGATCGGAGTTCCCTTGAAAAGTAACTTTTCCTTCCGTCGGCTTTAATGTACCGGTGATACAATTCAAAAATGTGGTTTTTCCGGCTCCGTTCGGGCCGATTATTGCAAAGATCTCACCTTCATTCACCTTGAGGGAGACGTTGTTAACAGCGGTGAGTCCTCCAAAGCGTTTTGTTAACCCCTCGGTTTCAAGAATCATTCTGCCCTCCAATGATTAACAGGGCAGGGAGAAGTCTCCCTGCCCCTCTGTTTGATTGCTGTTCTTTATGGTTTCGGCTGCAGGTCCTGCTCCGCCCATTCGGGTGGGAAGACAACTTTGCCTTCACCGTCGAAATACTGAAGGACGGGGAAGGTGTAGTACCCTGCGCCAACCACCGGGTCCGGAATCGATTCCGGGGTAGCTGCATACTCGTTCATGACGATGCCGTCCTTGAATGACCAGTCGCCGTTCCAGAACTCTTCCTTGACAAATTCATAAATCGCTTGGCTGGTGAGTTCACCCTTAGCCTTGATTACGTCCTGTGCAAGGGAAATGAACATGGTGGCCGCATCGTAAGAAAGACCGCCGGAGGAAGGACTCGGCTGAATACCGAACCGTTCCTCGAATTTCTTGGCATACTCTTTTCCGGCATCGGTTGCCCATCCGGGAATCTGGTCGATTACGTAGTTGGATGAGCTGCCGGTCAGGTTATACCATTCACCTACCCAGCCTAAGCCGTCTGCAATGATCAGGCTTTCCAAACCGACTTCGTCGGCCTGTTTGATGAAAGCAGAGAGGGACGGCGGCGCGGTGCTCGTACCTGCAATGACTGCGGGATTGAGTTTGGTAAGCTTGTTGTGGAGGGGATAGAACTCGGTCTGGTCGATGGGGAAGTAATCTTCAGCGACCATCTTCCACCCTTTTTTCTCCAGCTGCTCTTTGATCCCGTTCCCAAAACTTCTGCCCCAGTCGGTGTCTTCACCGTAGATAGCGAAAGTCTTATCACCCGGGTCCCAAACACCTTCATCGACGGCGTTTTCGAGGGCCTGGACATAGGACACGCTCAACTTTTTCGGTGTCGGCCATCCTTTGTACATCCAGTAGCCGTACTTGTCGATGTCGGAATGAAACTTCTCATTCACGACTTCTGTAGCGCCAAATCCGAAGAAATGGGGGACCTTGTACTTTGCGGTGATTTCCATACACGCAACGGAAACGGAGCTGTGCCAGTTGATGATACCCGCTTGGATACCGTCCTGCACAACCGCCTGCTCATAAGCATTGGTTGCCTTGGCAGGGTCGGACTGGGAATCGATCCAGACTACTTCAATATTATAGTCCCCGATTTTCCAGTCGATCGCGTCCATCGCCATGGTTACCGAGCCTTTGAACTCTTCACCCGTTCTGGCGCTCGGGCCGCTGAAAGGACCTAATACCCCAAGGGTAAATGTTTCACCTTCCATTGCGGCTTCCTGTTCCGCCTCTCCTTCTGCTCCTTCCTGTTTACCGCCGGCAAATGCCAGCATCGGTGTGAGTAGCAGCAACACAGCCGCTACCATTACGTAGAAAAATCTTTTTTTCATATATGTCCTCCTTTGAAGTATTCTAAGGGGAATTAACGAATACGTCAATATATTTATTATTTTTTACGAGAATTTACAATAAATTTAGCTGCATTTATTCAATTGCGCATAAAAACATGGTATAATTATGTCAAAATTAGGGAGGAGAGGTATGTATTACGATCATTTAGATGAGACAAAATTGGAAGAAACAACGAAAATAGATGAAACGGACATGCAGATCGCCGAAATTCTTCGTAATGACGGACGTGCTTCCAACAAAGACATAGCGGCAACCCTCGATATATCCGAAGGCACGGTGCGTAATCGGATAAAAAAAATGGCCGACTGCGAGTTTCTCAGTTTCAGAGGGCTTACAAACCTCAACATGCGAATGGACAAGAGCTATATCTTTGTATTTGTCACCCTGCAAAGCACCAAGCGATGGGTACAGATTGCAGAAGAGGTGATGCAGCTTCCTTACGTCGAATCGGTCACCTTGATCACCGGACGGTTCGATCTGATCATCGAAGTGTTTATCGAACCCCATTCGCTTCTAGACTTTCTGACTAATATGCTTCCGAACGTAGACGGTATCGCGTCAACTGAAACGCATATGACCATCAGGACCTTTAATAAATGGGTTTAAACCGTTTATTTTCGTATTTTAAAACCTTTTTTTTGCAGTTTTTCCTATTTTAAAGCTGATTTTTTATATTTTTCATTACCTCCCTTGCATCCGTAATAAAATTTTTGTATACTGCCCTATACTGTAGTCCCGATGTAGGAGGCGGATATGGGCGCGGAAGAAAAAGTATATGAAGTTCTCGATAATCTGGGCATCGAATACCGAAAAATCGAACATCCCCCGGTATATACGGTAGAAGAAGCCAATGAATACTGGGCGGACCTCGAAGGAGCACACACAAAAAACCTCTTTTTTCGGAACAAAAAAGGGAACCGCCATTTCCTCGTTATTTTAGACAGTTCGAAAAACCTCGACATCAAAGCCCTGCAGAGCAAAATCGGTGCAGGTACATTGAGTTTCGCTTCCGATAGGCGCCTTTCGGAACATCTCGGGCTTTCGAAGGGGGCGGTTTCCGTATTCGGTCTGATCAACGACGAAAAAAAGGCGGTGGAAGTGATCGTCGACAGCAAACTGCTCAAGAGCGACCAAATCGGTTTTCATCCGAACGTCAATACGGCTACCATCACAATCAGCACGGATGATTTTAAAAAGTTTCTCGAATCACAAGGGAACAAGGTTTCTTACAAAGAACTCTGACCGGTACTGCCGCGGCACTTCCGCAGCCGGGATGGGCATTGCCTTTACCAGGTTGTAACCGGCCACCACCCTGTAATCGGTTGAAAAACTGATGAAAACAAAGGTTACGAAAAGCCAACAATTTGCCGGATACGGCGCCGTGTTCGCTACCACGGTCATGTGGGCAACCTCCGGCATTTTCATCAAACTTATCCTTACGAGCGCGGAAATCTCTGTATATACCCTTGCTTTTTACCGCGATTCGGCCACATTTTTCTGCCTTCTTATTATCCTGCTGATTTTCAGACGGCCCCTGCTCAAGGTTGAACGGCGGGACATTCCCTGGCTGGCGGCCCTCGGCGGTCTCGGGTTAGGAATTTTCCATCTGCTCTGGAACTTCGGTGTCGGGATAAACGGCGTGGCGGTTTCTACGGTACAACAGGCGATCATGCCGATTATCCTGGCCGTAGCCGCCCGTCTCATATTCAAAGAAGCCTTCGACACCCGTAAAATAATCGCCGTAGCGCTCACTTTAAGCGGAGCGTTCTTTATTTCAGGTTTGCTTCGAGGCGGCGGGGAGGAAATAAATGTCGCCGGTGTGCTCGTCGGTTTTGCCATCCCCGTTGCCTATGCCATGTTCAACCTCTTCGGAAAGCGGATCACTGGAAAGTATCATCCCTTTACAATCCTCACCTACGGATTCGGCTTCGGCGCGCTCATCCTACTCCCGACTCAATTTTTTGTCCCCGCGCCCTTGAGTTTCCCGCCGATTTCCTGTCTGTGGCTCGGCGGACTGGTGATTATTTCCACCCTGCTGCCCTTCGCTCTCTACACCGCGACGCTTCGGAAAATCCAGGTGAGTGTCGCGGGTCTCCTTTCCATGGCCGAAATCCCAATCGCCTTCCTCTACGCCTATATCCTTTTCCGAGAGATGTTTTCTTTTTACCAGTGGATCGGGACCGCTTTGATCGTAGGCGGTATTTCCTTGTTTGTGGTCCTGAGCAGGCGGCGGGGTGCGCCGAAAGGTTCGGTCGAAATGCACAAGCCGGGCAAGAAGGGCCGGCCGGAATCGGCCGGCGACTTTACCCCGCCGGTTTGATAATTTTTCTCAATGGCGGGAAAAAAATTGTTTTGTGTAGTAGTATCTTGTGGTAGTGTATAAAACAATAAAATAACAAAGGAGAAGTTTGTGAAAAAAATTTGTATAAGCCTGTTGTTTCTGACTGCCGTTATAGGATCTGTCTCCGCTCAGACTACCAAAGTGGTTTTTGACACTCAGGACGGGAGTTCGGTTGCCCTCATGCTGATAGGCGCACAGGCGTCGGTCGGTTCCGAAACGATTTATTCGGGCAAATGGTTCGGGGACGCACCGGGGACCTACGTTTTCCGCAACGGCAACCACACGGTGCGCGCCGAATGGCCTTACGGGATAAATATGAAAATCCGGGCCCAGGGCGGTACTCAATACTGGAGCCTTCGCAAAACAAAACTGTTACGGACGATCGTGGGGAGTACCTTCGCAATGGGCGCTCCTTTAGTAGGCTCCTGGGTGGTAGACAGCATTGTAGATGAACCGGGGAAATATGCCCTGATCTGCGGGGCCGGAATTCTTATCGGGTTGCCTCTGATTATTACCTCCTTACCCGGGGCGAGGCTTGTACGGGTGGAATGATTTT
>CAYWIK010000083.1:0-8083 GCA_964458315.1 uncultured Spirochaetales bacterium
AGAATTTTCTTTTCCATCCTATACTCCCCGAAGAACAATTATATAATACCGTTCACACCTACGTAAAGTCTGTTTATTCCTTCGCTTCAAGTATTGCGTCTAAATCGATCTCACATACGGTAACGGGCATCTGAATGCCCCAATTTTCGAGTACTTCAGGATGGACTTCGCCGAAAAATCCGACGTTTTTGCCCTTTACCAGGACCGCCGCCCCGCGTCCAGGGATGAGTCTCGGATCATTATACTCTTCCAAATTATATTCCTTGGAAAGGTAGAAAAAGAGGGCCGAAACGTGGGAATTGACCAAATTAAAATCCGCGGTTTTATCGGCGCTTAGGAAACCGAGAAAATTTTTCGTAACTGAGCCGTAATTGGCCTCTTCGTCCGTTAAAGATATCTTCCCTATCTCAAAAATGTAATGTGGATAGACCGCGTTGGAAGATACCGATTCCGAGGCGACCAAATTCGGCAGAATCGAAGAGCGAAGATATTCATAATTTTCCGTCATTGGATTTGCAATGCGTACGGCGCCCCTGTGAGGAAGGTTCATTTTCTCGAAAAAGTCCTGCCCGGAGCCGAGATAGTTGTAGATCATTTCCTGGAACCCGAGGCCCACCATGATATCCTTTACCTTTCTGCCACATGCCGTTTCCGGGGTATATCTTCCCACGGTGAACTCTTCGGGCATCACCGGTTCGAAATTGTCCATGCCCGTGCCGATCATAATGTCTTCCACCGCATCTACCGGGTGAAGAAAATCGTTCCTGTACTCCGGGGGAAAGACGTGAACCGTATCCGCCTCGACGGAAGCCTGCACCCCCATCTTAAGGAGCATCTCCACCGCCTCTTCCGGAGTATACCGCTTCCCGAGGAGCCTGTTTACGAGGGCGATCTCGATTTCCGCCGGCTCTTGAAAATAGTAAGGGGTGACGCATTCGCGGCCAAAGGGGGTATCGTAGGGATACTCGATCCGTACCGGCAAAATGGTATAGCCGCCGTCCGCAAGATCGCAGGCCACAATGGAGGCCGCAAGGGTAAGGGTGTGGATATCCAGACCGGTAAGCTCGATAAAGAGGTTTTCATCCCCCAGTTCGACCGCACCGATACGCGCGCTGTTTATCACCGGGGGAAAGCTTAAGACCTCCCCGTTAACATCGGTGATATAAGGAAAGGCGGGAAACTCTTCAACAATATGACCGAAGTCCCGCCCCTTCGGGTGTTCGGAACAAATCTGCCGCAGCGTAAGCTCCCGGGCGAAACCGAGGGGAGTAAAATTCGTTTTGTCCGGGTCCGCGGCAACATACCTGACCGGATATTTAATAAGATCGCTCCGGTACACCCCCATGGCGATCGATTTTCTCTTCTGTCCGTAATTCCAGCACAGTTTTTCCTGGGTCTGGATGAGATCTTTCAGGCCCGGTTCGTCGAGCGGTTTTCCGGTAACGGCAAAAGCGGTTATATAGGGGCGGATGTTTTCTAAGGCCGGATCTACGGTTACAATCCGGTCCGCCGCGTCCTCAGTACGGTCATTATTCGAGAAGAACGGATAAACCGGAATCTCTCCGCCGGCATATATTCGAAGCTGCCGCGCCAGCCCGGCGGTTGACCAGAGGTCCGGCCGGTTGGTATCGTTCAGCTCTACCTTGAGGATCCCTTCTTCCCGGTCAATCCCGTCAAGCTCCGCTTTAGCGCAGGGAAACAGTTTTTCGAGTTCCCCTTTATCTACTGTTTTTCCGAAATAGTAGGAAAAGGCTTGTGCATCAACTTCAATCTTCGGCATTAAGCGTCCCTCCTCCGCATGCGTACATTTTCTATATCCGATGAAAAAAGTTCCCGAAGGTCGTTTAACCCCAGCGACATCAGCGCCATTCGATCGACCCCTAAACCCCACGCGAGGACCGGCACATCGACGCCGAGAGGGCCGGTCACTTCGGGTCTGAAAATCCCCGACCCTCCGAGTTCGAACCAGCCGAGTACCGGATGCTTTATATGCACTTCCACGGAAGGCTCGGTAAACGGGAAATAGCCGGGTACGTACATGACCTCTTCAGCTCCCGCCAGCTCCTCGGCGAACATTTTGAGCAGCCCCAGGAGGGTCCGCAGATTCACCTCTTCTCCGAGCACAATTCCCTCGGTCTGATAAAAATCGGCAAGATGAGTTGCATCTACCCGGTCGTACCGGAAACAGCGCACCGTACCGAAATATTTTCCCGGCACCTTTGCCTTTGGAAGCTGTTTTGCGCTCAACACGGTACCTTGGCTTCGCAGGATCAGCCGCCGGGTGAAATCCCGGTCAAAGGAATACTGCCACCCTTTGCTTCCGGTGTTCCAGCCGTCCTCGTGGGCCCGGGCGACTTGATCAAGATATGGCTGCTCGATTTCCTTTGCGTGGGTCGGGTTCTCGACATAGTAAACATCGTGAATGTCCCGGGCGCTGTGGAACTGCGGCATAAACAATGCGTCGGAGTTCCAGAATTCCGTCTCTACAAGAGGGCCGTCAAACTCCTCGAAACCTAAGGAAACCAGCTTGTCCTTGACCGATTCTAGAAACTCGACATAGGGGTTTTTTCTTCCGAGGAGTACCCGCACAGGCGGCGTATTAACGCTGTACTCCCGGAATTTTTTTCCCTTCCAGCCGCCCTTCGAAAGCATCTCCGGCGTAAGGGTCCCGATTTCTTCTCCGGTCAATCCTTCTTTTTGCAGCAGCTCCCGGACTTGTTCACCCTCTCCGGTAAGCCGGTAAACGACCTCTTCCCGCTCGATTACCTTGAACATCGTCGTCCCGGCGCCCCGTTTTTTACTGATTCCTTCGATAACGGAGTGCTCTTCTTTTGAAAGCCCATCCTCTTCCAATACCGGTTCCGCGTCGGAGGTGCGGTCAAGCAGTGCCCGTACCGTATTCATCCGTTCCGAGGGTTCATCCTTTTTTACGGCAACCTTTTTTTCGTCATTCATGCCGAGGACCCCTTCTTTAGACAGCTGTCCGAATGCGCTTCCCACATCCTTGTTTTCCAGCCCCAGGGCCTTCGAGATATCAGGGATGCTTGCAGCTCCTTCCTGCCGGACAAACGTTACAATTCGTTCCTCCGGCGTTCCGTGTTCACGGTATTCCCGGCCTAAATCGGTGCATTCGTAGCTTCTCTTCGGGACCCGTTCAGTCTCTTCTATTAATCCTTTAGCGGACAGCCAGCTGAAGGCTTGATTACATTGACCGATATTGAATCCCAGTTTCGAAGAGACGGAATCCGTATCGATCCGTTCATCCGGAGCAACCGATAAAAGGACCTTTATTTCCAAAGGGTGCAGACTTTTTATGTCAAAATTCATTTACTTAACTCCCGATGCAATAGTGTGTAAGCGCCCGCAGAAATAAGCCGACATCGCTCACAATCCCCACTGTTTGGGCGGAGCCGCGGTCCGCCAATTTGGTGACTACCGCCGGATTTATATCTACGCACACTGTTTTTACCCAGGAAGGCAGCATGTTTCCGGTCCCGATGGAGTGCAGCATCGTGGACAGCATCAGGACCATTTCCGCGTCCTTTACAATTTCGGCGTATGCCTCCTGTGCCCGGACCATGTCCATCTCCGTTTCCGGAAGCGGGCCGTCGTCCCGGATCGAACCGGCCAAACAGTAGGGGATTCCCGCCTTAATGGCCTCGTACATGACACCGTCTATGAGCTTTCCCGCATCGACGGCCTGCCGAATAGAACCGTACCGCCGGATTATATTAATTGCACGCATATGGTTCCGGTGCCCCTGATGGGTGGGCTTGCCGCTTGCGAGTTCTATCCCTAAAGAAGTACCGAAAAATTCGTTTTCTATATCGTGGACCGCTAACGCGTTACCGGATAAAAGGCCGTTTATATACCCTTCCCGGATCAGCGAAGCCAAAGAATGGGAGCCGTTTGTGTGCACCACGACCGGGCCGGCCACGGCTACCACCTTTCCGCCCGATTTTTTCACCTGTCGAAGTTCTTTTGCAATACTCGCCACAATAACTTCAACACTTCGCTCCGATGATACTTCGTTGGACATAAAACCGAATACATCCGCCTGCCGGCTCCGTTCGGGAAGAAAAACCCGGACACTATCGGACGAGCAGACCACCTGTTCACCCTTTCGAACATCGCGGATTTTCCTGCACTCGGCCGTGCCGCCGTCCACCACAATCACCCCGTCCATCCGCTGGTTTTCCACCGGTATCCACTCTCCATCAAAAAAAACCTCTGTCCTGTGATTTGTGGTCGAATAAAAATCGTCCGGCACCGTACCGTCCTTTTCGCTCGTTTTTAGGACCGCCTCGCGGGCTTTCTTTTCATAACAGCCGTGCTGGACAAGTTTCTTCGTAAGGTTGTCGAGCCGGTTTTCGGTTTCGCAGATCAGATCGAGTTCGAGATGTGAAGTGTGGGCATGGGTCCTGCCGACGGAAAATTCGATAATCTCATAGTCTGCCTGCTCCTCCACAATGAGATTTAATACCGCGGCAAGGATGCCCGAATCGATAAGGTGTCCGTCTGCGACAAATCTACGTTTCAACGCTATTTCTCCCTTTTCTCACTTTTCTTAGTAGGTTATATTGGTATAAAGAATTACCAATATTGTAAAGGGGTATACCCGCAGCTTGACCGCATCATGAAACGACCGCTTCTTCGTCCGATACCGATCATACTCCTTCCTCTTTCGATCGCAGGATTTCTCATCTTTCTGTTCGGTCCCTTCGGCATGGAATCGGATACAAAAA
The DNA here is from genome assembly GCA_964458315.1 of uncultured Spirochaetales bacterium. GTDB lineage: Bacteria > Spirochaetota > Spirochaetia > SPDA01 > CAZSGZ01 > CAYWIK01. The sequence continues at coordinate 4,746 of CAYWIK010000083.1, forward strand.
CGCCGATGGACTTTCTGTTCCTTTTCCTGACGGCCGCCCATTTCGGGTGGTGGCTGTTTTACCTCAAGCGGAAGCCGCGCACACTATACCGCCTGATTTTCCGGGTTCCCGAAATATTTTTCGCCATTACCTTAATGGCCTTTCTCTTCTCCTATATTTACGCTTCCAATGCCAACATGGACTATGTACAGCGCTTTGCGGAAAGCAGCGGGAACTTGCGTATCGCTCCCGACTCCACAGTAGAACGCTTTAACTCCCTCGTGCGGTACCTTCCTTTTTTAGCGTACCAGCTGCTGGTAATTGTGTTTTACCGAACGGCAAAAAGGAGTTTCTTCATACGCCGCTCCGGAACTAACTCGGTCTTCTCCATCTGGGGACTGTTCTTCGCTCTGGCATCGGCATTCTGCTATACTGTCTCACTGCCGTCCTTTGTCCGTCTCGATGGTGTTTCATTCCTTGCCTGGGTGTGCATGGTCCCCCTGCTTATATCGATGCAGAAAAGCTCGAGATTGTGGGCCGCTTTCTACGGAGTGACCTTCGGCGTCATCCAGACGATGCTCTGCAATTACTGGCTGGGGACATTCAGCCTTATTTCTCTCCAATTCATCACCGTCTATTATCTCATCATCTATACCATTTTTATGACCGTCCTCGTTCATCTCATCCAGGATACCGGGTGGTGGAAGGTAATTATCTTCCCTGCAGCATGGGTCGGCTTCGATTATCTCCGCTCCGTCGGGTTCATGGGTTATCCGTGGGCAATGCTCGGAGTGTCCCAGTACAATTTTATTTCTCTTATTCAAACAGCATCGATAACCGGCGTGTGGGGGGTGAGTTTTCTGGTGTACGCATCCAACAGCGTTCTCGCATACCTGCTTGCAGGCCGGAGAACATTGGCCGGCGTGTCGGGCGGACCGGCCCGTCTGTCCCTTGCGGTCCTTCTGCTCGCGGTTTCCGCCTCAGTCCTGGGGGGAAAAGTGTATCTTTCCCTGCAGCCGGAACCTTCAGCCGACCCCGAAAATGAGAGCGGCGCAGACCCCGCACCGCTCCCCCGTGCCACGGTCGCTCTGATCCAGCAGAACACGGATCCGCGGAAAAACGACTATGAAGAGGGCCTGGAAATACTGAAAAAACTGACCGATCAGGCCCTTGTTTACGAACCGGACCTGATAGCCTGGTCGGAAACGGCCTTTGTCCCTAACATCCGGAGATGGAGCAAACTGGACCCCGGAGACAATTATTATGCAATGCTTGTCCACTCCTTTCTCAACTATCAAAAGCGCATGAATACCTGGCTCATCACAGGCAACGACGACTATTTTATCAACGTCGATGAGGAGGGGCAGGAAATTCGGGAAGATTTCAACGCATCGGTCTTCTTTTCTCCGGAAGGAGAGCGGGTGGCCACCTACCACAAAATCCACCTTGTCCCTTTCACCGAATATTTTCCCTTTAAAAGGCAGCTGCCCTGGATGTACGAACTCCTGCTCAATTTTGACGTCAATTTCTGGTCCCCGGGGACGGAACCGGTGGTGTTCGAGCATCCGAAGTTCACCTTTTCAACCCCGATCTGCTTCGAAGACAGCTTTCCTAAAGATGTCCGCCGCTTTGTACGTGCCGGTGCAGATGTAATTCTCAATCTGTCCAACGATTTCTGGTCCCTCACCAACGTGGAGGCAAAACAGCATTTCGTCAATGCAATATTCCGGGCTGTTGAGAACAGGCGCCACTTTTTACGTGCCACCGCCTCGGGAGTAACGTCACATGTAACACCTGCCGGAAGGGTCGTTTCCTCCCTTCCCTATTACGAAGAAGGTTTTCTGATAACCCAAATTCCTGTCATACGCGGACAGGACGGACCGTCAGGCGGGCGGAACGCCGTTTATACCGCCCTCGGAGACTGGTTTCCTTATCTATGTATGACTGTTCTGGGAATGGTGCTGCTCTACCGTATTTTCACTTTGTATCTTGCATACATTAGATTCAAAATATATCCTGGTACGGCAGAAAGGAGATAAAGATATGGAAAAAACCGCCCTCTTCGCATTCAACGGCGACCCGATGTGCTTTGTCCATGTAATGCTGCACGCACTGGACATGAAGGAAAAGCAGTATGATGTCAAATTGATTATAGAAGGGAGTGCGACTAAGCTTATTGTTGACTTAGAGAATCCCGACGCCGCGTTTGCCGGTTTGTATCAAAAGCTTAAACAGTCGGGGGTCATCGACTGTGTGTGCAGGGCCTGCGCATCAAAAATGGGAAGTCTCGAGGAAGCCGAAAGGCAGGGTTTTCCCATCTGCGGCGAACTAAACGGCCATCCTTCCATGACCCGGTACATGGAATCGGGTTACAGTATCATCACCTTCTGAAGAATGGCGCCGCCGGTGAACACGAAGGAAGTATATAGCCACTTGACTCTGATCGCCGAGGCCGGAATCCGGCGGGCCGATCCCTATGAAATGATCATGCAGGGATGTTCCCTCGACAGGGACAAACTGACGGTGAGTTGTCCCGGAGGAGCACGGAAATCCTGGGACCTTAGCTCTTTTAAAGAAATCGTGGTCCTCGGGGCGGGAAAAGCCGCGTCAAAGATGGCCCTTGCGTTGGAGAAACTCCTTAATGAACGGATTACCGGCGGAATTATTGCGGTAAAACCCGGTCACACCGAAAAATTGTCCAGGATCGAGCAGATCGAAGCTTCCCATCCCGTTCCGGACGAAAGGAGCGTTTCGGCAGCCGAATCGATTTTGGCCCTTGCACGGAAGGGAAAGGAAAAAACATTATTCATCAACCTCATCTCCGGCGGGGGGTCGTCCCTTCTCTGTCTTCCCGCGGAAGGAATAACCCTAAAGGACAAACAGGCGGTCACAAAACTGCTTTTAGGCGCCGGCGCTACCATACAGGAGATGAACTGCATCCGGAAACATCTTTCGGGAATCAAGGGGGGACGGCTTGCCCGGGCCCTCTATCCCGCGGTATCGATCAATCTTGTCCTTTCGGATGTAGTGGGAGACCGTCTCGATTCCATCGCCTCGGGCCTTCTCGTACCGGACCGTACGACCTTTAAGGACGCATTGGATATCGTTGCAAAATATGGACTAAAAGAGTCAATGCCCCCCGCGGCCCTGGCCATCCTGGAAAAAGGCCTTCAGAGGAAAATCGAAGAAACCCCGAAGCCGGACGAGCCTGCATTTACAAAGAGCACCCCCGTACTCATCGGCACGAACAGCGCCTCGGTAACAGCAGCCCTGAAGAAAGCGGAAGCTCTTGGCTACACTGCCTTTAATCTGGGCTCCTTCATTACCGGGGAGGCAAGGGAAGCGGCCAAATTTTTCCT
>CAYWIK010000084.1:0-4904 GCA_964458315.1 uncultured Spirochaetales bacterium
ATCATCGGACTGCCCGACTCATCGATTCCGTAAATACCCACATGCCCTTCCATGAAGATGAGGTCTCCCGGAATGGGAAAACCGGTGGGAGTGACATCCTCATTATAATAAATCGAATCGACGCTCCCCCCTCCGCTGTTAATCCGCTCATTATAACCGATAAGCCCCGCGCTGTGATAGGCAAGATTGGCGAACCCCACACAGTCGACCGCGGGATTTTCCGACCTCGACCCGGTCCAGCGGTACCCGTTTTCCGGATCAAAGAAGCCGGTTGCCCGTACCGAATAATCGAAGTTGCCTCCGCCCCACGCGTAATTGTGGCGATACTGCGATTTCGGTTCCCGGTCCTTCTCCTTCTCGCGTCCGTAAATCATATGCAGATACTCTCCCGTATAGGTTTCGGCTGCAGCCTGGATCGACAAACCGGCAGCGTATTCCTCATCGTAACCGGCGGCCCGGTACTCCGCCCGGAGCGCTTCGGCAAGCCCCATATCGCCGCCTAAACCCCGGAACACCCGGTCGGTGAGATGGACCAACGTATGATGGCGTTTATCCGATATTCCGCCTTCACGCAGCGACCTAAGGCCGGTCCTAAAACCACCGAGAAACTCCTCGGGTCCGGACGCCGTATCGAGGACAGCAAAATTCTTCGTCACATCAGCCATAAACATTTCCGCTTCCGCCTTTGTCCACCCATTGTTTTTCATAAGATCATTTTTCATCGCTGAAAGCTCCTGCCGGTATGTGTTCCGCGCGTTACCGAAACTCCACTCTTCGAAGCTAATATTTCGATATACGCTCGAAGTTCCGAATATTCCTATCAGTTCTTTATCTAAAAAGTCTTTTTGCCCCAAGACCCGGTAATGGTCCCGGGCGTCGAGATGGTGCAAATAATTCTCGAGAAACTCTTCCTTTCCGACCTCGACGGTCCGGTCACTGTTGCTCCCAAGGTTCCACATCCATGCCGTCGTGTCTTCCGGGTCCGCGCCGACGGTGTGGTCCATTTCCGCTTCGAGCATCATCGAGATAACGGACTGCCGGTTTGCCGGCGTGTCCTCCAAACCTAATATTTTAAGCAGTCCTCCCTCGATCCCCCTGGCGCCGATCGGTTTTCCGTCTTCGCCCCGGATAAGATTACCGCTGCCGTCATGGAGAAAACCGGTGCCGTCGTACTGAAGGTTTCCGTTTGTTAAAAGTTTCCAGAAATCCTGTGTCGAATCATAAGACGCGTTGACATAGTTTACAAACTGCATCCCCCCGCGCAGATAGGCGTTCACATCTTCTGTCAAATTTTCATCGCCGAGAATGGTGCCCGGTCCATACCGGTTCGCCATAGAGAGGGCCATCTTCGTGTGAGCGGCGGCGGCCGCAACGGTCTCTATCCGCTGCATGTCTCCGCTGCTTATGACCCCGTCCCGCCACGCTTCGTGCTGAAGGACGATCCCCGCCCGGAGCCTCGAGGCCTGATCGTCATCCGCACCAAGAGAAGCAAGATAAATATCCTTCCTCCCCCCTTCACCGGCGGCAGTTTTCCCTCTCCCGTTTCCCGTGCCGAACCCGATGTGCAGCTTAGCCGCGCCTGACAGTACCGCCTCCACAGCCCTGCCGGCCGCCTCATCGCCATAGGCCCAGGCGCTTCGCAGAAGCGTCCCCGCCCTGCGGTAACCGGCGTATTCTCCGCCGAAATCAATTTCCCCAACGCCTTCGAAAAGCCTGATGCGCTGCTGCTTCATCCAGGCGCTCATCCCGCGGGCGACCTTAACAAGCCGTACGGCGCTTACATCGGTCCCGCCGGTGCCGAAGGCGAATGGTTTGTCCCTTTCTCCGCCGAGGGAAAATTCGAGAAGTCCGACCCCGCCCGCGTTGAAGAGGTTCAAGGTGGTCTCCCCGGTCATTCCGTATTCGATGCCCGCATCCACTGCCGCGCCGGTCAGTCCGGAAACCGAACGAATGCCGCCCTCTAAGCCGGTCCCTTCGAGGCCTTCGAGATTGCCGGTGAGAATTCCCGACACCGCGGCCGAAGCAATTCCGCCGGCATACCCGGCAAGCGCTTCCTTCCCAGTGACAGTATCCAAAAACGACTTGCTGTTAAACCGCAGCCTCCCCCCGTCCGCGTCAAGCTCCACCGCGTTCACCGCGCCGGCGGCCGCAGTCCCTCCGAAACTCTTTACCCCCGCGGCAGCGGTTTTTCCGAGAAAACCGCCGCCTAAAACATCTCCCAGGGCGCCGGCCCCGGCCCCAATCCCCGCGGTGGCCCCGGCGGTTATGCCCTTTTTGCCGAGCTGCAGAAGCGCTTCTCCCGCACTATACCTGCCCTTTGCGACATCGGCGAGGGAAAATACCGCGTCATCGATAAGGTTCAGCGCGAACCCCGCTCCCGGGGCCACCGCGTTGACTAAGACTGCCGTTCCGATATCCGCTATCTTCCGGATTGTCGGCGCCTCGAACAGGCGGCCGTCGTCGTCCCAGAGCCGCTTCTCGGAAAGCGGTTTGTTAAACTCTCCCCATCCCCTGCTTTCCTTCAAGAGAAAACCGAAAAAAGCTCTGCTTATCCTGCCCAGTTCTCCGCTTCCGCGTTCGCTCAAGTTCTTCTCGATCGACGCTTTCGGGTCCGGCTTCACCGACAAAGCAGCCATGTCACCGACATGTTCTCCAAACTCTCCGTCTTTCCTGCCGCCGAAAACCCGTTTCCGAATTTTATCGAGTTCTTCGAAAGCCAAGTCGATCTGCGCTTCCACACCCGCGGGACTTAACGCCGCGAGGGTCGATTCCGAAAGATCCACCCCTAAAACAATGTCCGGCAGTATGTAATCCTCATAGCCTTTGATCGACTGAGTCTCATGCTCTTTCCCTCCTAACACCGTATCGTCTACCAAAACGGTCCTCGTATACCGGCCGCCCCCGGCAGATTTAAAGTTCTTTCCGGTAAGCATCAGCCTGATGTCTTCATCTACCTCGATGTTCGCCTCCGCAACCCTCCGGCGGAACCGGCAAATTGCGCTCTCCGCGGCCTCCCGCGCCCTTCCGGCGGTAATAAGCGCTATATGCTCTTCTATTTTTTCCCGGTAGCCTGCTCGAAAGGGCAAAACATTTCCGGCCGCGGGACCGCCGAAAACCGAATAACCCGTAAGCCGCGGCAGCACAGTCCGGGCATATACACCGGTGTCGAACGCGGCTATAGACCTGTTCGAAGAACGCGCGCCTGCAATAAGGTTTGAAAAGGAAGCGCCCCGTAGGACCTCGGCCGCCGCCTTTTCGGGAGATACGGCGGGGTACTCGAATTCGGGAACCACAATACTTCTCGCCTGCCTTATCCCGGTCCCGGCGCTTTCACCGAGTTCCCGAAGTACGGCTTCGCTCCCCGCAAAAGCCGCTTTTTTTCCCGCCTTGTCGACCCAGCCGTTCCGGTTTTCAAGGAGGGTACGGTATTTTAAATTCCACATTTCCGTTTGTTCTGTGTATTCCCGCTCATACGCATCAAGCCATTTCCGCCTCGTGCGGTCAAGCCGGGCAATACTACCGCCCCACCGGCTCGAACCTTCCGCGAGGATAAACCGCATCGATTCCTCCCATCTTTTCTCCCGTAAAGCGAGATCTTCCATCCTGACCTTCCACTTCTGTTCATACACGGCGGCGGTCCGCGCCATTCGTTCCGTGTAGATTTTTACGAGGGTCCCTGCCTGCTCTTCGAAAAGTTCTTTTTCCAAAGCCGCTGCAAAAGGAAAAGAGACGCTGTCCACGCCGTTTTGCAGGTGAACAAACAGCCGGTATATTCCCGCAAGATGCTCGTTTCCGCGAAAGGAAGGTTCGCCGAAAGCTTCATCGAGCTGCTCCGTAAAGGGCCCCTCTTTCAGCGCCGACCGGTACGCATCCACAGCCTCCCGCTGCTTGTCCCGGCCCGCGGCCGCCGCGGACTCAAAATCCGCTTCCGCCCGGATTTTTACCCTTTCCGCCTGCTCTGCAAGGGCCGCGAGCATTTCCGGGCTGCTGTAACGCTCTTCCTCTTCGAGGCTGTCGAGATAGCCGGGCAGGGAGATCATATCGACGATCGCGGATTTTACTTTTTTCTGCCCCACACCGTCATGTCCTAAAAACGCGCCGACATCCTTTCCCCGAAGGGCCCCCGCTTCAATGACCGCTTCGGCAAACGCGGCCGCGGTGAGGCGTTCTCCGCCGGAGGAGGGGCCGGTAAGGAGGGCCAGGGTTTTCCGTTCCTTCTCCAGCGCGCCGAAAGCCCGGTGATATTCCTTAAGCGCCCGGGAAAAATCTTTCACCGCCGGTTCGAGCCGTTCGGTCATCACCGTTTGTCTTGTCCTCTCCGTTTCCTTTCCCGCCTCTTCAAACTTGCCGGCGGTATGTTCGAAGTCGAGACCTACCCCCATAAAAACCCCAAAAGATGCAAACGCCGGAACGGACACCGGCGGAAACCAGGAAAACGCGGTCCCCAGGGCGTAAAACCCGCCGGCGGTAATGTACGCGGTTTCCGCCGCCTTTCGCTTTTCCTTTTCTTTTTGTTCGCAGACCGCCCCAAGCCGACGGTTTATTTCGGCTTTCATTCGCTCTTCGAGAAAAAGTTTATTTTTTGCACGAAGGGCGCCGGTTTTACCCGGGTTCATCCATTCGTAATACCGGGTAAGCAGCTCCCGCTCCCTGCCGCTTAGGGAAGCAAAGGCGCGGGATGAAGCATTCCTTAAAAAGGAAACATAATCGATCCCTTCTTCATCGAAAAACTGTTTCGGGTTTCCAATCAGTTCGTTCAGATGACTCTGAAACGAATCCGACCCGCTTTTAGCGTCTTTCCACTTCAAGTGCCAAAAGGCGAGCCCCCAGACGCGGAGCATCTCATCGCCCTTCGACTCCAGGAGGTCAGAGGCGTCCTTGAGCCAGCTCTCCACCGCTGTTTC